>JBFMFE010000119.1:0-28526 GCA_040752295.1 bacterium | reverse complement strand
TTTCCACAACTTTTCCACAAACATCCCTGTTTTTGTACAACTTTAAAAGAAAAAAGAACCAAAAAAGAAAACAGACCCCTCCACCCCTTTCTGTAATTGCCCTTAACCCTGTAGAATAACCTATAAGGGTTTGAATTGGGAATTGAGTACGCTGCGTTCCTTATGAATTCCGGACTTAAAGCCGCGTTCGACGCGACGATAATAAAACCACCGCGCTGGAAGGGAATCCCGGATTGAAGAAAAATGAGCGGGCATGCGGGTATTTTTTGGAGGCGCTCACGTCCATCCTGTTAAAAAATCTTCCCCCGTCTTTCGTCTCTAATCTAATGGGGGCCGTAAATCAGTCCCCCCGTTTTCAAGCGTTTTCAGCCTCATAAACAACAAAACCTTCACGCCCTTTTTTATTTTTCAGCATGTATTGACAAAGGTCTCAATATATTTAACTATAGTTAAAGAACCTTTAACAAAGCCGCGAAGGCGTGTTTTGACATGGGAAAAACCGTCGGCATTGACTTTGGCACTACCAACTCCGTCCTCGCCTTCATGGAATGCGCCGAACCGGCTGTCATCCCGAACAGAAACGGCGCGCGCCTCACCCCCTCGGTCGTCGCGTTCACGCCGGACAACCGGATACTCGTGGGCGCTCCCGCCAAAAACCAGGCGATCATCAATTTCGAACGCACCGTCTCCTCGGTGAAGAGAAAACTCGGCTCCGATTTCGCCGTCAATCTCGGCGACAGGAGCTACACCGCCGTCCAGATCGCCTCGTTCATCTTCGCCAGGCTGAAGGAAGACGCCGGACTCTTTTTCGAGGAAGAAGTGGATGCCGCCGTCGTCACCGTCCCCGCCTACTTCAACGACGCCCAGCGCCAGGCGGTGAAAAGCGCCGCGGAACTGGCGGGCTTCCGTGTGATGAGACTCATCAACGAACCCACCGCCGCCGCCCTGGCTTACGGCGTATCGAGGGGCGCCGCCGGAACGGTCGCCGTGTTCGACCTGGGCGGCGGCACATTCGACGTCTCGGTGCTCGACGTCTCAAGGGAGGTCTTCGAGGTCGTCGCAACGCGCGGCAACAACCGCCTCGGCGGCGACGACTTCGACGCCCTCATCGTCGAGTTCATCTGCGATTCGTTCTTCCGCGAAAACAGGATTGACCTCAGGGAAGACCTCATGGCGCTGCAGAAGGTGCGTGAAGCCGCCGAGAACGCCAAGATCGAACTCTCCGCCTCCGCCGCGGCGTCCATAAACATACCCTTCATCTCCGCCGATAAAAGCGGTCCGAAGCACGTGGCGCTGTCCCTCGCGCGCGAACAATTCGAAGCCATGATAGCGGGCTATCTCGATGAAATCTCCGCCATCGTTGACGGCGCGCTCGAGGACGCGGGCGTGGAACCGGACGAACTGGACTCGCTCATACTGGTCGGCGGCTCCACGCGTATTCCAGCCGTCGGGCGGCTGCTCGAATCGAAATTCCACACCGTCAGAAGAAACGTCAACCCCGACGAAGCCGTGGCGCTGGGCGCCGCCATACAGGCGGGCATCATCGCGGGCGGCGTCAGGGGACTCGTCCTCGTGGACGTCGCACCCCTGTCGCTCGGCATCGAAACCGCCGACGACGTGTTCGTCCCGATAATCGAAAGAAACACAACCATCCCGGTCTCCAAAAGCCGCGTCTTCACCACCGTCGCCGACAACCAGAGCGTCGTCGAGGTCAACGTCCTCCAGGGCGAGCGCCCGGCGGCGAGCGGGAACTTCTCGCTGGGCAGGTTCCAGCTCGACGACATCGAAAGGGCGCCCAGGGGCGGACCCAAGATCGAAGTGGAGTTCGATATAGACGCCAACGGCATCGTCAGCGTCGCCGCTAAAGACCTCAAAACAGGCAGTTTCAGGGAGATCGTTCTGGACGCCGCGAAAACGGCGGCTGGCGACCGGGTGGGCAGGATGCTCCGCGACGCCGAGTCGCACAGAGCCGAAGACGAGGCGTTCCGCACGAGGATTCAACTCCGCAGCAGAGCCGCCGGCATCCTCGAAAAAGTCAAAAACACGGTGGTAAAAGAGGGCGCGCAGTGGCTGGAGCAGCGCCCCGAACTGCTCGACACCATCTCCCTTTTCGAGGAAACGATGCACACCGACGACGCGGAACAGTTGAAAATCGCCATCGAGACCCTCTCCGCCTGCCTCGAAGACGGACAGCCCCAGGCGCCGTGACCCGCCGGCGGGGACGCCGGACCGCATTCCTTAAACAACTGAGAGGACGCCGCCCGTTGAACCATCGCTCCGCCGCAGATTACAGTAAAATACTCGGAGTCTCCGAAAACGCGTCTCTCCGAGAGCTGAAAAGGGCGTTTCACATGCGCGCTGCGCTCCTTCACCCCGATCTCCGCCCCGGCGACCCGCGCAGGCAGCTCGAATTCAAGAGGGTCGCGGAAGCGTACAATTTCCTCAAATCCCGTTTGAGAGAAAGGGAAAATCGAAAAAAGCGTCTCCGCGCCGCGGTCGGCGTCCCCCCGGCGCGACCCGGCGCTCACACGCTGCAGCCCATTGTTACGCCCGCCGGAAAGACGCCGGACAATCCTCACGTACCCTCGGACGAACTCGTCTTCCGCCTCAGGTTTTCGCAAAACAGGTACGTCAGAATACACTCGATCCGCATGTTAGCCGAGCGCGGGGAGCGGGGCGCGCTGTGGTGGATTATCGCCTCGCTGAGAGACCCGGACGTCGAGGTCAGGCGCGAGGCGGTGGGCGCTCTCGGCGAAACGGCAAGTCCGGCGGCGGTCGTCCCGCTCATAAGGCTCTACTCCGTTTCCGAGCCGTTTTTCAGGGCTGAAATCGCGAAAGCCCTCGAAAGGATTAACTCGCCCGCCGCGGCGGGGTTCCTGCGCGGAATCGCCTCCGTCGCTTTCCCGGCGCCCGGCGATTCGGCGCGGGACGCGAAGGCTGCGGTCTGACGCCACTTCGCCCCCCCTCGCGCGGCAGTCCCCGGAAAATCCGTACAAATTAGAACAAAAGCTAAAGTTTTCCGCTTCCGCGCCGATAGTTGTTAATAAGGACGTTTCGGGGGAATGTAAATGGACGTTTCAGCAGTGCAGAACGCAGTTACAACCGCCGCCCTTGCGAGGACTCTATCCCTGCAGTACGCCCAGCTCGCGCTCCTTCTCAAAAGCCTTCAGGAAATGGAACAGGCGCAGATTCAAGTTTTGCAGAGTCTTGGGGTGGCTTTGAACGTGGACCTTCTCGCCTGAGGAAGACAAAACCGGATTTTCATCCGGGATTATTCCTTTTCTCCTTCTTCTTCGCTTTCTCGCGCTTTTTCTTCCGTCTGCGTTTCTTCGGCTTCCGGCTTTTTTTCCTTCTTCAGCTCTCCGAGGTCAATTTTCTTCAGGTCGAGTTCCTCTTTCAGTATCTTGTACCCTTCCTTCGCGTAGTCGTTCCTGGGGTTCAGTTCGAGGGCTTTCTCGTATTCGGCGACGGCTTCGCCGTAGCGTTCGAGCTTGTGGTACACCATCGCGAGGTTGCTGCGTAGTACGCTGTTTTTGACATGTTTTTCTTTCAGTTTTTCGAAAATCTCCCTCGCTTCCTCGTATTTGCCCATCTTGTAGTAACACTGAGCCGTGTTGTTCAGCGAAATGAAGTCGCCGGGTCTCAATTTGAGTGTTATTTTGTATTCTTCGATGGCTTTTTCGCACATTTTATGCCTGTCGTAGAAATACGCGAGGTTCCGGTGGGCTGAAGCGCTGTCTGGGTTTTTGCGGACTTCTTTTTTAACGATTCTGTACTCCACGTCCTTTTTGCTGCACGACGCCATGAACACCGGAATCATCAGGATAAACGGTAATATCGCCCATTTCTTGCCCATTATCGGCACCTTTTCTCTGATTGGATTAGCAAATTATACCCCCGCGATTCCGATTTGTAAAGATACGTAAAATTTTTTTAAACAGGGGCGCCGGGCGCCCCGTTTCCGGTCCCGTCTTTCGTTCCCGGATGTGGCATCCCTTTATTTTTTGACTATAATTCAGCACGTATGATGAAACAGGCACGGGGCTGGTAAAACGCGCTTCGGGATTGAAAATGGAAGAAAAAAAGGTGAAAAAGCCGCGCAAAAACAGGATTTCCGTCCCGCGGGTCGTATCCCGCGATGACGCCGGCGTTTCAGGAAAAAGACCGGTGAAGACCGCCGGTACGCTCTCTTCCTCCGCGGAAGCTTCAGCCGTTACGCGCGCGCTCAAGGCGCGCGTAAGGCAATGCGAAGCGCTCATAAGGTCCTACCAGCTTCAGATAGCGAGCATAAGAAAGGAAATGGACGACTACCGTCTCGCGGCGATAATGAAGGGTCTGGCGCGGTCATCGCCGGGGAGGTTTGAGGTCACGAGCGACGACGATGACCGTCCCCACCCGCTGCTCCAGATGGCGCATGAATTGAACGCGGACCCCGATTCCGCGGAGGCTTTGCCGTACGGGGCGGCATGCGGGTACGAGCCATCCGGCGTCAAACCCGGCGCCCCTGAAACGGCGATCGCTGGCGAAACCGCCGCGCCCGAACCGGGAAGCGCAGTTAAGCCTGCGGGGGGCGAAAGCCGTCCCGGCTGCGCCGGCGACGCTCGGGTCCTGCTCGCCAAAATAGCCGACCTTATGCGCGACAACGAGGAACTGAAGACCGAGGTTGAACGGATGAAAATGCGCTACGATGTTCTGAGAAAACTCTCCGTGGAGAGGGAAGAAAAGGTGCGCGAGGAGATCGGGGCTTTTGAACTTGCGCTGAAGAAAATGGAAAAAGAGAAAGAGGCGCTTGAACGCGAGACGCGGGTGGCGAGGGCGGAACTCGCCTTGAGAGACGGGAAGGCGGGCGGGGGCGAAGCTGAGCGGGGCGGCGGGAAGGAGGCTGCGGCTGACGCGACGTGGGGGACGGGTGGGATGAAGCCGCCGGGGGATATGGTTCCCGCAGGAACTGCGGCGGCACCGCATCAGATGGGAAAAGCAGACTCGCCGGTGACGGGGGACATTGTTCCCGCCGGAACAGGGGCGGCCGTGGATGCGCGCGCGGCGGAGGCGCTGGACGCCGGACGGGTCTCCGCCCCCGAAACGCACGCGGGCGAGGGGTCCCGACCCGAAGAGGCGAGCGGACACCCCGTCGAGATGCGGCGCCTGGTCGAGAAGGTGAACCGCGAGCCGACGGTCGAGAACCTTTTCGCGCTGCGTCAGTGGTTTATGCGGAGCGGGAGGTACGAGGAGGGGGTCAAGGTTTTCAGGGGTTTTTTCGCAAAGCCGAAGAACCACCGGCTTCTGCCGTCAATCTGTCTCGTTGTGGGGGAACTGCTGAAGCTGTCCGGGAGGGGGAAGGAAGCCGCGTTCTACCTCGGCAATCCAATGGTCAAAAACGACTCCTTCGCGCAGTACCTCATGAGGAACCTCAGTCTTGCAGGTGCCGCCGCGGACGAACGGGGAGCGGGCGGCGTCGTTTCGCCGAAAGGTGAGCGAACTCAGACATAGCTGGTTGCGTGAGAAGGGACGGGCTGTAAGTTTAAACGGACAAGCTACATGTGGTTTTTGAGATGAAAGAGCGTGCGAACGACGCGGGTGGCTGCGTGGGCAGGTCGGCGCGTGAGGGGGTGCGGCGCCGCGGCGGTCCAGCGGCGCTGGTTCGGAGTTGGGGGCGCGCGCCTTGCGGGCGCGCCGTGTCGGGAGGCGTTCCGCGGGTGGTTTTCGCGGCGGTGGTACTCTGCCTTGCGCTTACGGCGGCGGGCGCGGTCCCGGGGCACGAGGGCGAAGTCAGGCTCGTGATACCGCGCCAGCCGCGCGTGTCCGAAGCCGCCGGAGACACGACGCACACGGACATGCTTTTGAAAAAAATATGCGACGTACTGCACAGGAAGACCGGACTTTCATACGCCTACCGCGTGGTCTGGCGGTTCCCGGAAGTCTATCATCTCGACGAGCCGAGCGCGAAATATATGAAATTCGTGAAGTCGTTCGATCCGCATTTCATGTTCGTTCTCGACGAGGATTACCACAAGCTCAGGTCGAACGGGCTGGACATACTGCCGCTCTGCACGTTCACCATTGACAAGAAAAAGAGGTACGACTACTGCCTTTACGCGAAAAAGACGGAGAAAGTTGATTCGATTGACAGGCTCAGGAACCTCACGTGGGGGGGTTCGTACATGTACTGGCCCACGAGGTACGTACTGAGCGGGAACGGCGTTGACGAGCCGCTGGAGAGCTTTTTCAAGAAGCTGGTCTATTACGCGGACGACGAATGGGACTACCTCGCGAAGGAAGTCGTCGAGGGGCGGGTTGATATCTTCACCGGGCTTACGCAGAGCGAGTATCTGAGGCGGCAGTCGGACCCGAGGTTCGGCGAGATACGGCGTGTCGCGTGCGCGCCCGGGTTTGTGAACACGCTGCTGGTCACGCGGACGACGACGGACCCCGAGTTGATCGCGACCGCGAGGGAGATACTGCTGCGGGCGCACAAGGACGAGGACTTCCGGGACTTCAGGTTTTTCTTTTACGCGATCAAGGGGAATTTCGTGCCGGTCACCGAGAAGGACCTCGAACCGTCCAAGGCGCTCATCGCGAAGGTCGAAAAGAGCGGATGGCTGGACGAGCAGTACAGGTTCATAAACAAGAACAGGGCGGGGAAGATCGAGTTGTTCTCCCTCAAGTCGGAGAAGTGACTTCCCGAACCGCCCGTCGGTCCCGCAGCCGAAATCCCGAGCGGGACGGAAAATGGCTGAAATAATCGTCCGATACTATGCAACGATGAGGCGCCTGACGGGGCGGGAGGAGGAAAAGATCACCGCCGGGGCCGTGCGGGGGGTGGTCTCTCACGTAAGGAAAAGTTACGACCGCAGAGCGGCGAAGCAGCTTGAATACTGCAACATTTTCGTTAACAACACGAGCGTCGCGTTTCTCGACGGGCTGGGTACGAGGCTGAAGGACGGCGACACGGTGCACGTCTTCCCGCCCCTCGGCGGGGGATGAGCGTCAGAAGCCGAATTTCGGCTTCTTCAATTTTTTCTTCGCGTCTTCGCCGAGTTCCTTCTTTTTCTCCTCGATTTTTTCCTTCAATGCCTTTTTCACTTCGCCCAGGGAAATTTTGTCTTTCCACTCCTTGATTTTCTCCCTGTGCTTTTCGATGTCGAACCCGAAGGGTTTCTTCGGAATCATGTCTTTGAGTATCTCGGTCGCCATTCCCTCCTCGGCGAGCACCCTGCCGAGTTCGTTGAAGACGGCGACGGCGCCCTCGAGTACGTGGACGGAGGAGCTGCCGTCCTCGTCAACGGCGACGTCGAACTCGGTGCCGCGCACGCCGGCGACGGCGGTGGGGGTTCTGACGGAGAAGGCGCCGCCTTTCTGGAGCTTCGCCCACAACTCGCCGCGGGAGAGGTTCGCGGCGTTCACGGTCATTTCGAGTTCCTCGTCGTCCTCCTCGGAGACCGTCATCACCGAGAGCGCGTTGAGCCGCACCTCCGCGCCGTCGTCCTCGTAGACCAGCGCCATGTGCCCGTCCGCCTTCGTCCTCGCCATGTCGCCGTATTGCAGGCAGCGGTCAAGCTCGGCTTCAAGCCACACGACCTCATCGGGGTCGTCCGCCGGGTCGAGCGCCATCTGGCAGTCGCCCACTATGCCGGCGATGCGTGCCGGGCAGGGGTCTTTCTTTTCCGCCGCGTGCGCCCGCGCCGCAAGCGCGGGCACCGTTACGGCGGCAAGAAGCGTGAACAGGGCGGTCCTCGTTCTCATTTTCGCACCTCCCGCTGTGACGGATACGGTATTTTATCATTTCCCGCCGCGCTTTTCATCCCGTCGGAGCCGGTTTTGCCGAACCCCGGCGGCGGCGCCCGGTATCCCGCCCCGGATCGCTTCGCCGTTCCCCTTCGTGGACTGCCGGCGAATCATCGGGACGCGCCGCAGCGCGCCCTGTCAAAAGGTGATTTTCAATGGAAAGGGAGAGTTCCAGTTTCTTCGTGATTACTGTTGAATCTAAACGAAGCATTCAGGGCGCGGGGCGAAAGATGTCCTGTATGAGGGGGAAACGGAACCGCTCAAGTATTCTCTCAACTCCGTCGCCGGCGTACTCCGGGGCGAGGCGGTCGAGACATTCACCGATTGCTTTAACGAGTTCATCACGGTAGCCTGTGACCATTTTTTCAGTGCAAGGCTGGAATCCGTGGGCGAGAAGCGAATCGTTTCGAGATGTTGTGTTGCCCTTAAACAAAAACCCGCGTCCGTCTTTCCCGCCGCTCATGAATTTTTGTCCGACCGGATCACCGGCTGCATTAAGCAGTTTGAATCCACTCTCAAGCGAAATCTTGCCGGGTAGAACCCCGTTATTTATCTTTTCGAACTCGTCAACAACCGCGCGATCGAACTTATCCCAGCCCGGCTTCTTCGTGTCAAAATCGTATTTTTTCAGCGCGAGTTGAGAGACATATTCCGTTGCGCGGTACAGGCGGGCTACGGCGTCGTCGTACCTTCCGCGTTTCAGTCTGCGACCGGCGTTTTCGATCAAATCGAACAGCCCTGCCGGATGCGGGGTGTTTTTGTCGCCGGTGTTCTTAAGCGTTTCGGCGACGTCCGCCATGCGCCTGAAACATTCGGCAAGGTTTTCAACTTCGTTCCTGCCGGCGGCGGACGAAGCGGCGGAGCGCTCCGCTTCCCGCGCAGCGCCCCGGAGTTTCTCCGGTTTTAGCTTCCTGTAATCGAAAAGGTCCCATTTTTCCAGTTCCGCCGACGCCGTGGCAAGGCAGTGAAAAAGGTCATGTGTGTGCGAATGGGCGGCTTCGTTATGAAGGTTTTCGAAAAGTTCCCCTGATTCTTTGAAATCATACTCGTTGAACATTTTTCGCGCGCGGTCGAACAGGAACAATCCGCTCTGCCGGTACGCATTACCGAGGGGAACGACTCTCATCGTGTCCATGTCCGGTTTGCGGTCGGGTCCGTATTTCACATCCACGTAAAGCATGTCAAGGTTCAGATGAGAAGCCGCGAGGGTGAGAGCCGCGCTCATCCATTTTCTGCCGCCCGTCGGGTCGGCGGCGAATTCCCCGGCGCCGAGATTCAGTCTGTCGGCGATCCTGCGATAGGCGTTATAGAAACGGTCCACGAGCTGCGCGGAAGCCTTTTCGGCCGAATCGTCAACTTCCACAATTTCGATGTCACTCGGGGACAGCCCGCACGGCGCTGCGACTTCGTTTACAAATCTGCGCGAAGCGGGAGTGCAGATCAGCATCACCGCTTCAGGTTTATATTTGCGTATAGTAAAAACCAGGGGTTCCGGCGATTCACCCAGAGTGAGCGAAAGAGCGCGATAGTTTTCTTCTTTCATATTCCCACCTCTTTCCAATCATAAATATTTGGCGCTTCAGGAATTTGTGTGGGTAACCCCTTGATCAGACAGATGAAAAAGGAAGCAGACCATCAAGAAACAATTTGAAAGGCAAGGAGACAATGCGTTAAAAAACGCTTTATTTACAAAGGTTTTCCTCCCTATCCATTGTTCCATAATGCGACAAACTCGTTTCCCCTTCCGTTTTTACCCACAGTATTTCCTGAAGAACCTTCTTTTTTTGCCAAAAATCCTGACTTTTGCATAGTATGCCGCATTGGATATTCGCTTTTAAAAACTTTACTTCGGTAAATAATTCCGGTTGGATATTCTCGTCTTTTCACTCCCCCGCCGCCTCTTCGAGAACCATCGTTATCTTCCCCAGTCTGAAACTGTACTTCTCGTCCCCCGGCGCGGGATCGAGCGCCGTCCTGCCGCCCGCCGCAAAGTAAAAATAGTCCGCCCCCATGTCCTTCGTGATAATCCCCGGCATGTACGCCCCGTACCACTCCGACCCCGCCCCCTCGAACCACTTCCCGGCGAGCCGCCATACCCCCCACGGCGCCGGCGCCTCGTACAGCCGCCCCTCCGCCGTCGTCGCCGTCATCACAAGGTACCGCTCTATCCCAGGGTGGTACGCCGCCGAAAAAAGCATGTTCGGAAACAGCGACGAATACCTCCGCGACGACAGGCTTTCGATACGCTCCGCCTCCGCGGGGTTCCCGCTCCACACCGGCGCGCCGGCGGCGTCCAGCCCCGCGAAATATGTCCACGACGCCTCGTCGAGTATCCCGTCGCCCGGCATCCGGGCGAGATACACCTCGCCGCTCACGTTCACCTCCGCCGGCATGCCGAACGCGTACACGAACCCCCCGGGACCCGCGCCGCTCCCCTTCCCCATGTTCACGAATATGAGGCACACGAACGCCGGGTTTCTTTCGCGCGTCCTCGCGCCCGCCGGGTCGTAGCTGAAGGTGGCGCCGTAGTCGTCCGAATAGGCTGTGAACCCCATCCTCGGAAAGAGCAGCGGCGAGTGCACCGCCGCGTAAAGTCTTCCCTCGTGAAAAAGAAGGCTCGTCGGCTTCGAGTTGTTTTCGTCGTCGGACAGCGGCATGAACCGGCGCGCCACCTCCGCCCGCACGTCCGGAAATACCCCTCTCAGCCGCGCAAGCCCGTGATGCGAGAACGGCGTTCCCGCGCCGAAGCCCGGACCGTAGCCGTCGCCCCAGCTCACGAAAACCGTTCCGTCGTCCGCCCAGGTGGAAAACCACAGGTCTCCGTGACTCTCGAACGGCGCCGACGGCTGCGACGCGCTTATCGCCCTGATGACGCTCTTTCCCACGCCGGCAGGCGAGCGGCAGAAAGCCGCCGCCGGGCACAAAGCCAGAATAAGCGCGGCCGCAGCCGGCGGTATCCGAAGGCGTCTCGACACGTCCGTTTTCCCCTTCACGGCGCCGGGGTCCGTGTTCAGGCGCGTGTTCCCGGACCGGCTGTCCGTCACGATACAGGGTTTTTCCGCCGGCGGCAAGGGCGGCGGGTCGTCCTTTTTCATGTTTTGCCGTTGCCGATTGGATGCGTCACGGAGCCTTTCGCGCCTTAATGTGACACCGCGCCGGAAACGGAGTATCATATCGAAGGAGAGTTTTGCGCATGGGTAAGAGCGCGGGGAAGAAAGGAAAGAAATCCAGACGGGCGAAGAAGAAGCCGAAAAAAAAGGCGCGCGGCGCGCGCAGGGTCTCGTGCGTGGCGGCGGCTTCAATCCTGCTTTTCTTTCTCGTCGTGCTCGCCGGCATGATGAGCGCCGTGATAGTGATCGGCGTGATGAGATTCGCGCGCGACCTTCCCGACGCGGTGCAGGGTCCGCTTCCGATCCCCAAAAAGACCACAAAGGTGTACGCCGCCAACGGCGAACTCCTCGCGAACCTCTACGTCGAGAACAGGGAATACGCGCGGATCGGCGAAGTCCCGGAGATGCTCCAGCTCGCGGTCATCGCCATAGAGGACGAGCGCTTCTTTTTTCACCGCGGCGTGGATTTCATAGGCGTGACGCGGGCGATGGTCGCGAACCTCCGCGCGGGGCGCACCGTCCAGGGCGGCAGCACGATCACGCAGCAGCTCGCAAGGTACCTCTACCTCTCTCCGGAGCGGACCGTACAGAGGAAGATCACCGAGATGAAGTACTCCCTCGCCCTCGAGCGCAGGTACTCGAAGCAGCAGATACTCGAGTATTACCTGAACATGATCTACTTCGGGCACGGCGCCTACGGCGTGAAAACCGCCGCCCGAACCTACTTCGGAAAGAAACTCGGCGACCTCACCATCGCCGAATGCGCCATGCTCGCCTCGCTCCCCAAGTCGCCTTCCGCCTTCTCCCCCTACAGGAACCCCGCCGGCGCGATGAGCCGCCGCAACACGGTCATCGCTAAGATGTTCGAACTCAATTTCATCACCGGCGCGCAGTACGAACAGGCGGCGAAGGAGCCGTTCAACCTCGCCCCGCTTGCGGGTCCGGGCTACGAAAACTACAGGGCGCCGTTCTTCGTCACCTACGTCATCGAGCAGTTGAAGGACCCGGACACCTTCGGCATCACGCCCACGCACCTCCACACCGAGGGTTACCGCATCTACACGACGCTCGACCCCACGATGCAGAAAGCCGCCCAGGACGCCGTCGCCCGCGCGATGAAGCTCGCCGCCGAACAGAAGGTGAACCTCACGCAGGCGGCGGTCGTCGCGATCGAGCCGCAGACCGGCAAGATACTCGCGATGGTCGGCGGCGCCGATTACAGGAAGAGCAAGTTCAACCGGGCGTGGCAGGCGCTCAGGCAGCCCGGCTCCGCCTTCAAGCCGTTCGTCTACGCGGCGGCGATACAGCAGGGCTACCCCATGGAATGCGGCATACTCGACGCGCCGGTGTGCTTCCCGGCGATCCCGAAGACCTACTGCCCGAAGAACTACGATCACAAGTACAGGGGTGCGATGAACTTCGTCAACGCGCTCGTCCATTCGAGGAACGTCCCCGCGGTCAAGGTCGGTTTCCTCGTCGGCGCGCGGAACGTCGTGGAAACGGCGAAGGCGATGGGAATTGAAAGCGAGCTTTTCCCGACGCTCTCCCTCCCCCTCGGCACGTCCGAAGTCACCGTTCTCGAGATGGCGACGGCATACTCCGCGCTCGCCAACGGCGGCTACAGGATCGCACCCGCCGCCATCGAGCGCATCACCGACGACTCCGGAACGGTCATCTACGAGCGAAAGTACGAGAAGGGGGAAAAGGTGCTCGACGACAACGTGATCGCCCGCCTCGTCCCCGTCATGCAGGAAGTCATAAACAGGGGCACCGGCACGCGGGCGAAAATCGAAAGACCGGCGGCGGGCAAGACCGGCACCACAAGCGACTACCGCGACGCCTGGTTCATCGGGTTCACCCCCCAGCTCACGGCGGCAGTGTGGGTCGGGAACGACGACAACTCGCCCCTGCGTGCGATGGTCGGGGGGAAACCAGCCGGACGCGGCATCGCCGGCGGAACCATCCCCGCCCCGGTCTGGAAACTCTTCATGGAACGCGCCCTGAACGGAAAGGAACCGCTGGAGTTCAATCTCCCCGAACGGGTCCCGATGGTCGCCAGAAACCTCGCCGGAGGGGCGACCGGCACCGAGTACGTCGAGCGATCCGGCGAGGGACCTCAAGGCTCCCCGCCGCTCGAACACCTCGGTCCCGACATGCTGCGCTTCGACACCGGCGAACGAATCAGGGCTTATCCCGAGGGAATGGAGCCGGTGGAGCCGGAAGAGGAACCGGCGCCCGACGAAGACATTCTGCTCTTCACCGAATAAACCCCGCTTCGGCGCCCGGGCGAATCCGCTCCGTTCGCGGAGGGTACCGGCGATCACCGCGCGGGGATTCCCCCTCACGCGGCGGGCGTCGTGGTTTTGGCGATGATCGCCGCGGCGATCTTCTCCATCGCCGCCGCGGTTTCCGACTTCGCGTTCCTGTAAACGTACGGCACGCCGGTGTCGGATGTCTCCACTATCTCGGGGTCAATGGGTATGCGGCTCAGCAGCGGCACGCCCGCCTCCGCCGCCAGCTTTTCCCCGCCCCCCGTCTTGAACAGTTCTATGTCCTTCCCGCAGTGGGGACACCTCATTCCGCTCATGTTCTCGACAAGCCCTATCACGGAGATGTTGAGCCTGCGGCAGAAGGTTATCGCCCTGCCGACGTCTATCACGGACACCGCCTGCGGCGTCGTCACGATGACCGCGCCGCAGAGGTCCTCGATGAGCTGGAAAATGCTCAGCGGCTCGTCGCCGGTGCCGGGGGGCGAGTCTATCACGAGGTAATCAAGCTCCCCCCACTCGACGTCCATGAGGAACTGCTTCACCATGAGCATCTTCGCGGGTCCCCGCCATATCACCGCGTCGCTCGCCCGCTTGAGCATGAACCCGATGGACATCACCTTCAGGTTGTCAACGTAGAACGGCGGCAGGAGAGCGTCTTCCGCCGCCGTCAGCCTCGCCCCCTCCATGTTGAGCATCCGCGGTATGCTCGGTCCGTGTATGTCGAGGTCGAGCAGTCCCACCATGTATCCCTCGAGGGCGAGCGACATCGCCGCGTTCACCGCCACCGTGCTCTTGCCGACGCCTCCCTTGCCGCTCATGACGACGATCTTGTGCCTGATCTTTCCGAGTCTTTTGCGCAGCGTTTCCCTTTCGCCCTCTTCGGAGCGGCGTCCCGCGCCGCGCTGCTCCGCGGGGGGCGGATGCCGCGTGTCGCCGCTTCTGTCTCCGTTCTTCTTTCCGCTCACCCGTTCAGCCTCCGCCCGGCGGAACGCCCGGGCGCCGCCGGACGCGGCGCCCGAAGCTGCCCGTCGCGGGTTCGCAATTCCGCTCGATCATGTAACGGTCTTCGCCGCCGCTCGCGCCCGCCCGGGTCTCCCCCGGCGAACGGTCACCTGCACATCTCATCCCTGACGCTCGTGACGAACTTTTCAAGCTCTATGAGCATTTTCGCGCGCGAACCGAGGTTGTTTTCGATGATCTTCACGGTTGCGCTTCCTATTACTACGCCGTCGGCAAGTTCGCCGGCGAGGCGCGCCTGCTGCGGCGTCGAAATCCCGAACCCTATAAGAACCGGCTTCTTTATCATGTCCTTCACGAACCTCACGTACGACCGCAGTTCCTCCGGAAGCGAATCCCTCTCGCCGGTGATCCCCGTGCGGGACACGCAGTAAACGAACGGATCGGAAAGACCCGCGATGAGGTCCATCCGCTTGACCGTCGTCGTCGGCGTCACCAGAAAAACGGTGCCGAGGTCGAACCCCCTCGCCAGTTCGAGATATTCGCCCCATTCCTCCGGCGGAAGGTCGGTGATCAGCACCGAGTCAACGCCCGCGTTGGAGACGTCGCGGAAGAAACGGTTCACTCCGTACCTGAAGACCGGGTTGAAGCAGGTCATGATCAGCGCCGTAATCTCCGTGCGTTGTCTGAGCTTCTCGACGAACATGGGCGCGTCGTTTATGTCGAAGCCGTTCCTCAGCGACCTCCGGTATGAGACCTGCAGCGTCGGACCGTCCATCAGCGGGTCGGAATAAGGCACGCCCAGTTCGAGTACGTCCGCGCCCCACTCGTGCAGACGGGCGAATATCTCGAGCGAGGTCGGCGCGTCGGGATCGCCGATCGTCGAGAATATGGCGAGCGCCCTGCGCCCCTCGTTCCTGACTTTCTCCAGCTTCGCTGCGATCCTCACGGTGCGTCCCCCTCCGCGGCTGCCATATTCTACTCGAATCGTACGGAGTTTTCGAACAGAACGCCGCAAACGCGGAAAACCGGGCGCCGCCGGGCGCGCAAGGTTGATCGCCGCGCGACGGATGGGATACAATGACACGTGCAAGGCGCGAGCCGAAGCCCGCGATGAAAAACAAGCGCGAAAAGGGGAAACGAACAGCCTTCCCATCCGCCGCCGCGCTCGCGGTCTTCTTGCTGCTTCCTTCGCTCTGCCCGGCGCAGTACGGCAGGTACAACCACCCGGAACTCCGCTGGCACACGCTCAAGACCGCGCACTTCCGCGTCCACTACCACGAACCCCTCGGGGAGGTCGCGAAAAAAACGGCGGCGGTCGCCGAGATGGCTTTCAAGCCGCTGTCCGAACTGTACAGGTACAACTTCTCGAAGGACATACACATCGTGGTCACTGATTACGACGACGAATCCAACGGCGCCGCCTATTACCAGACCAGAAGAATCGTCATAAACGCCCGCAGGTTCGATTCCTTTTTCGTCTTCAGGGGCGGTCACGAATGGATTCCTAACGTCGTCACACACGAGCTGTCCCACATCATCTCCCTCGAGGCGGCGAGGCAGAACATCAGAATCTTCCATGGGCTGGAGATCAGAGCCTTTGAGAAACAGTGGGACGCCGCCCTCTATATCCCCAGGGCGTTCGTTCCCCCGTGGTTCGCCGAGGGGCTTGCCCAGTACCAGGCGCCGGAACTCGGATTCGACACCTGGGACACCCACAGGGACATGCTCCTGCGCACCGCCGCCCTCGACGACCGTCTCCTCTCGTACGACGCGATGTGCACGTTCGGAAAGGACTCGCTCGGCAACGAGATGGTTTACAACCAGGGATTTTCGATGGTGCGGCGTCTCGCCGGGCAGCACGGCGCGGACGCCCCGGGAAGGGTCGCACTCGAGGTCGGGAAAAGCCCGGCGGCTTTCAACAGGGCGTGGAGGGCGGTCGCAGGGACGTCGCCGCGCGAATTCCACCGCCGCTGGCGCGACTCCGTGAGGGACGATTACGTCTCGCGCACCGCCGCCGTCAGGGCGAACCTCCAGGAGGGTACGGCGCTGGGCGACACGGGCGTTTTCGAGCTTTTCCCCGCGTGGTCGCCGGACGGCGCTTCGTTCGCGTACCTCACGGACGGGGGGACGCTCTCGTCCCACTACCTCGACCTCTACGTCAGGCGCGTACGCGGCGGCGCGGGTAAGATCAGCCGCTACGTGGTCTCGCCGCCCTCGTGGTCGCCGGACGGAAGGTACCTCGTCTATTCCAAGTACTTCCGCCCCGACGACCACGGCTCGCACTACCTCGACCTGTACGTCGCGGACGTGAAAGAAGGCGGCGAAACGCGCCTCACCTACGGACTGCGCGCCGCCGATCCCGCGTGGTCGCCGGACGGCGAATGGATATTGTTCGTGCAAGGCTCGGCGGAGGACGTCGAGCTTGCGGTCATACGCCCCGACGGAACAGGTTTCAGGACGATAACCGAATTCGAGCCGGAATGGCAGGCGTTCACGCCGCGCTGGTCGCCCGACGGTAAAAAGATCGTCGTGGCGCTCCAGAGACCCGACGCGCGCGGACGCCGGCTCGCCGTCCTCGAATTCGCCGACGGCGCGAAGCCGGATTTCCTCGACGTACAGGGCGACAGCCGCGACCCGGCGTTTTCGAGCGACGGGCGAGCCATCTACTACGCCTGCGACAAATCGGGCATCTTCAACATCTACCGCCGCGACGCCGCCTCCGGGGAGGAGCAGCTTCTCACCAACACCGTCGGCGGCGCCTTCATGCCCTCCGCCGCGCCCTCCGGCGAACTGCTTTTCTCGCTCTACGGCGAAAACGGCTTCGACCTCGCCCTCATCGAGTCGCCCGCGCCTCTCGACACGGCATCAGCCGCCTACACGCTCCCGCCGGAAAACGCCCCCGCCGCCGTTGACAAAAACTCGATAAAGGAACAGCCGAAAAAATACGGCAGGCAGAAAACCGGAACTTTCATCGCGCCCGCGCTCATCCACACTCCGTCCCAGCTCTACGCGGGCGTCTCCATCTCGAACGAAGAGGTGATCAACAGGTATTCGTACTCCTTCTCCGTTCTCATCGGCGAAAAGAGGAGGGCGTCCTACACCTGGAGGTACGACCTGCGCAGGTTCAAGCCGTCGTTCTACGTCACGGGCTCGCACGGATTCCGCAAATCGGAGTTCAGCGTGGATTACGTCGGCTACTCTGCGGCGAGAAGAACGGAATACCTGGAGCTTGGCGCCGTCTATCCGTTCAACGACTTCTACACGATTGGCGCGGACTTTTACGTGTCCAAATACACCTACTCTTCACTCCATGCCGCCGTACCGGTCACCGACTACAGGTCAAACAGCGCGGGCTACGACTTCATGCTGCGCTACTCGCGGATGGACCCGCGGTTCGATTCAGACGTCAATCCCTCCGACGGAAGGTCGCTCTCTCTCACGTACGGGCAGGAGGAGATAAACGACAGTTTCACGGGCTACCCCGACGAGAGGACTGACGTCACGACCTATCTCGCGCGCTGGACGGAGTACGTTGACGTCTCCACCCGCCGCCGGCGCACGCTCGTATTGTCGCTTCAGGGCGGCGCGCTCGACCAGACGACGAATTATTACTACTTCGACGCCGGCTCCATGAGCAGGCTCCGGGGCTACCCCCCGGGCGAACGCACGGGCAACGTCTTCCTCGTCGGCTCCGCGACCTTCAGGTTCCCGGTCCTCGAAAACATAGACAGAAAGATCATCAACGTTTACTTCCAGCGGCTCTACCTCGGGGTCTTCTACGATTACGGCGACGCGTGGCAGTACAGGGTTCCCGGAAGCCGCGATTTCGCGTCCGACGCCGGGGTTGAGTTCAGGCTGAAGGGATACACGTTCTACACGACCCCCACGAACTTCACGTGGACGCTCGCGCGCCCGCTCGACAGGGAGGAGGGAAACGACTGGAGAAACTACCTGTCCGTCTCGTTCTCCTTCTGACGCGAACATTCGGGCGTTCTCGCGCGCAACGCCCGCGTCTTTCCCGCCCGCGGCGTTTCGCCCCCCGTTTCCGTGGATTCCATGCGCCCGCCGCCGCGCTCATCGCCGCCGCCGCGGCTGCCGCTTCACTTTTTCCCTTCCCGGCGCCGTGCGCCGCGGCGGACGGGGTTCTGAGGAAGGTGTCGCCCTCCGTCTTCGAGACCGACCAGGGCGCGCTCGCGACGCTCGAAGTGCTCGAAAGGCTCCTCCTCGTCACCGTCAAGGGCGCCGGGTTCGATCTCGCCGACGTCACCAGGGACAAGGATTTTGTGGCGGGCGTCGTGGCGGGCGGCGCGGGGGGAAAAAGCGGCGGCGCCGTCTTCGAAGCCCTCGCGGACGCGCTCGAAACCGGCGGTGTGGACTTCCTCGCCGCCGACGCGAACCTCGCCATGATCCTGAAAAAACGCGGCATCGCGATGGAACCCTTTCTCACGATGCAGGCGGGCGACTGGAAA
This sequence comes from bacterium, assembly GCA_040752295.1. Classification (GTDB taxonomy): domain Bacteria; phylum UBP15; class UBA6099; order UBA6099; family JBFMBQ01; genus JBFMFE01. Next base: position 9,932 of record JBFMFE010000119.1, on the reverse strand, counting down.
ACTTACATGGACTGCCTCTTCGTGAGAAAGGGCGACAAGGGTCAAAGCCTCGCCGACCTCAGGAACGCCCGCCTCGCCGGATGGGGCTTCGATTCCCTGAGGAAAATCCTCTTCGACGCCGGCGTGGACCAGCCCGTTCACGAGTTCTTCCGCATCGAAAAAATCGAGGGAACTCACCAGCAGTGGATTGACGCGCTGAACGAAAGGCGCATTGACGGCATCTGCGCGGGCGTGATCGGCATGTCCTTCGTCGTCGCCACCAACCCCGCCGCCGCCGCCGGAACCGTCCCACTCGCCTGTCTCGAAGGCACAAGACCCTACCCGGTCATCCTGCGCCGCGCGAACATGCCCCCGGAAACGCTGAAAAAAATCACCGGCTTCTTCACCGGCGCCGACGGCGCCTCCGCCGTCTCCAAACAGATGGGCTTCTTCATGAAAACGCTCAGGTGGAAATTCAAACTCGCCGACGAGGAATGGAAAAGGACATTCAACGCCTTTCTGAAATTCAACGAGGACGCCGAGAAGAGAGGATGGACGGCCGAGCCGACCTGGAACCAGTAGCCCACTGCCAACTTCCGGCGGCTTTGAACGCGCTTGAACCGAACGTCGAATATCGAACTTCGCGTCTCGAATTAAAGCGCAACCATGGAATTGCTTTCCCCCCGGGGCGCGGCGGAGGGTAATCCCACCCCGCTCAAGATCAACCGTCATCCCCAAATCATGCGTGTGTCCCGCCGGGCGGTTCTCACGACGCCCGGCGCTGGAACGGGAAAACCGGTCTTCGCGCCGGCACGACGACCCCCGCCCCCGTTCCGAGAGCGCGGAACATGTTGCTCCTGGCGGATTCGATCAAGGCGGCGGGGTCCGTGAAACTGTAGTTCGAAAAACACTCCACGCCGGCGTGAACCTTGAGCGGCAGGACGAGCGCTCCATCCGAAAAGTCGCGGCTTTCGCTTTCCTCGGCAATCCGCCTGGCGAAAGCGACAGCGTTTTTAAGACTCGTGTTCGGGCGGATAATGCAGAACTCGTGTTTCTCATACTCCCCCAGGATGTCCATGCGGTCGGCGAGGCATCTCAAAAAACGCGAGAACTTTCTGATAACGTCCCTTTCTGCCTGCTCTCCGAGCTCCTCGGCGAACGCCTCAAGTCCCTTTACGCGGAGCGAGATAAGAGATAGGGGGACGCCGAGTTTCGCCGCCCTGTCGAACTCGTAACCGAGCTGTTTTTCAAAGTATGCCCTGCTGTGCACGCCCGCGTACCGGCTCCAGGGATTGAGTTTTTTCACCCTTTCGCCCAGAAGCGCGCCGTTCAGCGCAAGGGATAAAACCTGCGCTGAAATCTCCAGCCGCTCCCTCTCCCGTTCCGAAAAGCAGCCGGGCTTCAGTCTGCCCACGCCCACCAGCCCGAACCGGCTTCCATTCAGGGCGAGCGGCTCGAAGATCATGCTCGGTTCGTGTGCGACGTTCACCCTCAAAATTCCCTCCGCGTCGGAGAAACGGGTTTTCACCTCGGGAAGATCGAGGTACATTCCGCGGTAGGCGAGGTATCGAATTTTTGAGGCTTTTTCGATCGCTTTTTTCGTCTCGTCGGAACAGGGCACGTTGAACCTGACGTGAAGATCGGTGCTTTCGGCTCTTTCCACAAGAGCGATAAAAAAGTCGGACGTGAACAGCCGCGCGAGCTTCTCAAGCGGCAGAGCGGTCATGTCTTCCGCCGCTTTCGCCGACGTGACCTCGGACAGCATGGCTTTCAGCTCCGACGGTTCCAGCGTGGAAGCGGCGCTTGTTTCCGGCAGCTTAATTGTTAAAGCGTCCATTTTGCAGCCTCCCGTATCAGACCGGTTTTTCGGCGTGTTAATTAAATGGAGGCAATTTTCATGCCATGTTCCATCTTTGCGCGTTCTCCGGGAAAAGCCGGTCTCCTGCGCCCAGCGCCGGGAGTCTAACGCCTGTTACACGGTAACGTTGCCGTTACTCGCGGGGATGAGGCAAAAACCTCTCCGTCCCGTCCGTGTCCTTCTCTGCCGGTCGCTGGCTCCATGCTCCGCTATGAAGCCAGGAATTGAGACAGGCTTCCAGCCCGTCATTTTCGTTTTACTTCTAAATTTTAGATTGGACATTTTAGATTCTTTTTTTGCGGAATTACCCCCGAACATTGGGACGTTTCCAGAGTTTTGTTTTTCGTGCCCCTGCCCGTGTGCCTGCCTGTGCGTGTCCGCACGCAGACAGGCGTGCCCGTGCCCGGTTTTGAAGGCGCGGTCACAGCCGGCTCAATTTGGTCGCGGCCACCGGTCGCGCTGTGTTTTCACGGTCGCGTCTCGAACGCGGCTGAACGTGGTGCTATAATGAATCGGGCGGATGAAAGTCTGGCTCATACAGCCACCGAAATACTTCTGGCCCTACGTCAACGCCGACGACAACTACCTCGTCCCGCAGGCGTTGCCGTGCCTCGCCGCGGTCCTGCGCCGCGCAGGACACGAGGCGCGCATAATTGACTGCGCGCCGCGGCGCACGGGTTGGAAGACGCTCGCGGCAGAGCTGCGCCGCGGCGAGCCGGACGCGGTCGGCGTGGGCGAGAGCCACGCCCTCTACTCCGGCGAATCGCTCCGCGCGCTGCGCCTCGTGAAGGAAACGCTCCCGCGCGCCGTCACAATCGCGGGCGGCGTCCACTTCTCCAACCTCGTTGACGAGACACTCGCCTCCGGCTGCGTTGATTTCCTCGTGCGCATGGAAGGCGAAGCCACGCTCGTGGAACTGCTCTCGGCGATTGAAGCCGGAGCGGAAAGCTTCGAAGACGTGCGCGGCATCGCCTACAACCGCAACGGCAAGTTCGTACGCACGCCGCCCCGCCCGCTGATCGAAGACCTCGACTCGCTCCCGCTGCCCGCCTACGACCTCCTCCCGATGGACCGCTACGGCGCCTCGCGGTTCCTCTTCTCGCCAGGGGGAACCACCATCCACCACAGCCGCGGCTGCGTCAGCAACTGCTCGTTCTGCTGCTGGTGGATTCAGATGGCGGACGTCGAGGTGAGGGGCGGCGAATGGAGATACGTGCCCCGGTGGCGCACGAAATCGGTGGACCGCGTCATCGAGGAAATCCGCCTGCTTTCCTCACGGTACCGTAAAAGATGCCTCGTCTTCGTGGACGAGTACTGGAACAGGGACGCGGCGTGGAACGACGAGTTCGCCGAAAAGCTCATCCGCAGCGGGCTGAAGACGCTGTGGTTCGCCTTCATGCGCGTGGACGGCATTCTGCGCGACGAGAAACTCGGCATATTCGAGAAATTAGTCCGCTCAGGACTCTGCCACGTCTCAATCGGCGTCGAAAGAGCCGAGGACGAGGAACTGAAAAAGATGAACAAGCCATTCTACAGGGAAAGCGCGACCATCGAGTGCTTCAGGCTCCTGAGCGACAGGTACCCCGGCGTCTTCCGCCAGGGGACCTTCATCGTGGGCATCCGCGACGAGACGAAGGAATCCATGTTCAGGCAGTTCCGGTTCGCGAAGGCGCTCGACCTCGACTATCCCGGCTTCCATCCCCTCACGCCCGTCCCGGGCACGCCCCTGTGGCGCGAGGCGAAGGAAAAGGGCTGGATCGAGGTGGAGGACTTCTCACGGTACGACTGGCTCACGCCGGTCATGTCGTCCAGAGAACTGTCACGCCGCCGCATCGAGGAACTCACCATCGAGATGAGCCGGCGTTACGTGACGGCGCGTTGGTTTCTCAGGGGACTGTTCAGCCGCAGCGCGTACAAACGCAACATGTACATCTGGTGGCTGATCGTCACGATCAGAATGGTCTTCGCGTCGCTTCGAAGAAAGATATACCCCCTGTCGCGCGGCGGGCGCGTCCTCACAGAGCTTGTCAAACCCCCGTGGTACGACGACTGACCCCGCGCCCGGCGCGGAATCCGCGGCGGCGCCCGCCGCGCCGGGAGCGGCAGCCGCCCCCGCGATTGCCATGCTGGCGCCCCAGGCGGCAGCCGCGCTCCCCGCGACCGAGAACTACCGCGCGGTATCGAAGATATTCGAAAAAATCTCCGCCGAGACCGTGGTTGACATCTTCAACAACCTATCGGACGAGGAGCGCGTCGAAATCCTCGCCTCGATGAAGGAAAAGAACGTCGCCGACGTACTCTCCGCGATGGAGCCGACAGAAGCCGCCAAACTCTCCAGGATGCTCGCCCGCCGCAAAGCACAGCGCTGACGCAAGGCGCCGGCTCTTTCCGCGGCGCCGGTTTTTCACCGAACTTCAAAGAAAAAGGGCGAAACCGCCCCTCATTCTCCACTCTATTCAACACTCAACGCCTGAGCCCATTCTTCTTTGACCCCATTCTTCTTCAGGTTGTGCAAGGGGCTTTCGGTCCCAAAATGCTGAACGTGCCCATCACAGATAAAGAAGGCCCCATAACGGGGCCTTCGTTTTCGCCTGTTTTCCAGACGTTTCAAACGGTGTCCTGCCGGTTGCCTGCGGGTTACTCCTCGTCCTCCTCCCCCTTCTCTTCTTCCTCCTCTACGTCGTCCTCTTCTCCCCCTTCTTCCTCGTCCTCCTCAACTTCTACTTCCTCTTCGTCTTCCATTTCGTCTTCTTCCTCGTCTGAGACGCCGTCGAAATCCTCGTCCTCGTCGGCGTCAAGTTCGCTGTCGTTGTCATCGTCAAGGTCTTCCTCGTCTGAGACGCCGTCGTTGTCATCGTCGGTGTCCTCTTCGTCGAGAATGCCGTCGTCGTCCGTGTCGCCATCCTCCGCTGCGTCTGAGACGCCGTCGTTGTCATCGTCGAGGTCTCCGGCATCGGAGGTGCCGTCGTTGTCGTCGTCGGCGTCCGCTTCGTCGAGAATTCCGTCGTCGTCGGTGTCGCCGTCCTCGGCGGCGTCGGAGACACCGTCATAATCCTCGTCCTCGGCGGTGTCCGGCGTTCCGTCATTGTCGTCGTCGAGGTCTTTCGCATCAAGCGTTCCGTCGTTGTCGTCGTCGGCGTCCGCTTCGTCGAGAATGCCGTCGTCGTCGGTGTCGCCGTCCTCGGCGGCGTCGGAGACACCGTCGTTGTCATCGTCGAGGTCTTCGGCATCGGAGGTGCCGTCGTTGTCGTCATCGGCGTCATCGGCGTTTTCGATCCCGTCGCCGTCCATGTCCGCGTCCTCGTCGTTGGGTATGCCGTCGCCGTCCGTGTCGAGGGCATTGATGTTCACGTTGACAACATTCGTGTCGCCAACGTTCACGTTCGTTTCTTCCTGGGCTTTGACGGGCGCGACCGACAGGAAAAGGACTGCGAGCGCTACCATGAGTACCATTAGCAGGTTTTTCATAAAAATTCCCCCTTTGCTTTTTTGTTCCGGGTCAATATGAAAAACTCCGCAGGCGCGTCCCACGCGCCTCTTCGGAGTAAGAACGAAAGTATTGGTGAAGCGTTCGAAAACGTAAGTATTGCAGGTTCCGTTTTGTATCCCAGAAGTAGATTTAAATTCACCTACAACCATTTTGTGCCGGTTTCCTTTCCGTGGCTTGGTTCAGTGCCGCATTTACAGTATGACACGGCGTGGTGCGCCGATATTCCCCGCATGTGATGTTCGCCACGTCCCCGCCGATGTCCTTTCGTCCATTGTCCATATTATCTCTCCAAGCGCGATATTCCTTAAGGCAAACGCCATGGTTTTTTAAAATCTGTATTGCACCGACACGCTGTAGGTGTCCACATCGGCCTTGGTGATGCTTGTCAGTTTTCTGAACTTCTTGTCGCTGCTTCTGTAGCCGAAGGTGTATTCCAGTTCCTTGTTAGGCTCGTACTTGAACATCAATCCGTATTTCACGCCGTCGTCCCTGCGGCCGAAGTTCTTATCTATGATAACGGGATTGGAAGTGGTGTACTTCTTGTCCGACCGTTCCGCGTCGAGATAGACTTTCCATTCCTCGCCCATCTCGTTCGAGAACTTCGCCCTGTAAGTGTATTCCCTGTAGGAGTTGTCAGGAGATATGCCCATGTTGCGGATGGCGGACCTGCCTTTTTCGTAATCGAAATCAAAGGATAACTTGTTTCTTTTGTTTATATCGCGGTCGAAGCCCAGAGCAGCATTCACGGTGTCAACTTCTTTGTTTCTGTCCTTGCCCGTCACGCTGCCCGTAGTGGAGACGTCTTTTCTCTTGAGTTTCAGGTTGAGCGACGTCATTTTGTCCGGCGAGTAGGTGTGCCCTAAAACGTATGTCATGGTTTTTCCTCTGATGTCGACTATCTGTGTGATGGGGTCCGTCCTGCCCGGTATGACTGGCTCGGACTGTGCGCATATCAGGTCTTCCTGCTCGTCGGCGTAGTCGGTAGCCTCGTCGTCGTCCATGCCGTCGTCTATGCCCTCCTCGTAATAATACTCCCACCAGGTAAGACCACATTCGCCGTCAACGCAGAGGGGGTTGCCGTCGTCATCTTCCGCGATTTCCTCCTCGAACAGATTGCGGCAAACCGTCTCGGCGTCCTCTTCTTCCCCCTCCTCTTCTTCATCCTCCTCTTCTTCATCCTCGCCCTCCTCCTCTCCATCCTCCAATATCAGTTTCGAGCGGCCGCCGTAGAAATCCGGCGAATAGGTAAAGGAGAAGGTGGACGCGTGCATCTTGTTGAACTTCCTTGAGGCTTCCAGGGTGTAATCCACAGCGTCCTTCGCTCTGTTCCTGGGGTAATCCACAACGCCGATCTTTGCCTTCACGTCTCCCCCGGCGAACTTTTTTTTCCATTCCATGTCCAGCTTGAGCCTGTCGTTCGAGTGGGTTCTCGTATAATCGTCGTCTGACAATTTAAGTTTCAACGAGACCGAGGATTTTTTCGTCCTTTTATAAGCAATCGAAAACTCGGGCTTGTAAATCGTGTTGTCGATTCTGGAGGACTCGAAATCCGTCCCGAATGCCAGATCGTACTTCCATATGCCAATTTCCTCCCCCTCTTCTTTCTTGTCGCTTTTCTTTTCGGTTTCCGCTGTCTTTTTCTTTTCGCCGCCTTCCTTTTTCTTGCCGCTTTCCGCCACGGCCGCCTGAAGGGACAGGATAAAAACCGCCACTATGATCACTGCGCCGACTTTCATCAGGGTTTTCATTCTCTTGCACCTTGACGGATGATGTATTCAGTTTTGAACATAGAAATTCTCCGCTCTCAACCGGGTCTCATTGAGAATTATATCCTCTGGGGGAAATTTGTAAAGATTGCCCGCCGGGCCGCAGCAATTCCGCAAATCACACAAGAAACGGTGAACTTTCATAGGTGGAGTGGGGTTTGGGATGGGTGAAGAAGATTCGCGGGGTTGTTTTAGCCGGGCGGAAGGGCGCCGCGGCGTTGCGAAACGCCCCCGGCGCGGGGACCGGCGGTTTCAGGCGTCGTGACCCGGTCGCGCGGAACTGCCGGTTTTCGAGGCGGCGATCTCGATTATCTCGTCCACGACGCGCGCGATGGACTTCCCGTCGGTCTCGAGGCGGACGGCGTCCAGCGCCGGCGCGAGGGGCGAGTCCTCACGCGTGGAGTCGCGCAGGTCTCTTTCGTGGATGTCGCGCAGTATCCGTTCGAGCGGCGGCGCGGCGCCGTCCTTTTCCAGAAGTTCGAGATGCCTGCGGCGCGCGCGTTCCTGCTCGGAGGCGTCGAGGAAGACCTTGACCTCGGCGTAGGGGATGACAACCGTTCCGATGTCCCGCCCTTCCATCACCACGCCGCCGCGCGCCGCCATTTGCTTCTGCCTGGCGACGAGTTCGCGCCTCACGGCGGAGACCGCCGAGACGGCTGATGCGAGGCTCGATACGCGCTCGCCGCGGATCGCCTCGGTGACGTCCTCGCCGTCCATGAAGACCCTGTTCACCCCCGATTCTTCGTCAATCCTGAATTCGAATTCCATCGTCCGCGCGATGGCGCCCAGCCGCCGTTCGTCGCGCGGGTCAACGTTTTCGCGGCGCGCCCTGAGCGCGACGCAGCGGTACATCGCTCCCGTGTCCACGTACTCGAGTCCGAGGCGTTGAGCGGCGAGCTTCGAGACGGTGGTCTTTCCCGCGCCGGCGGGTCCGTCTATGGCGATTCTCAATTTCCTTTTCTTTTCAGCGTCCATGTCGCGCGATGCTGCCGCGGGGCGGCGTCCCGCCGAGCCGACCACGGTTTGTTCCGCATCATCGTTCGGCGAGCGCTTCTTCGAGGGCGTCAATGAACCGTGGGCAATCGGATTCGGAGGGTATCGTTACCCTTACGTGCGTCGGATAGCCGAGGAACCTCCCCGGGCGGACGATGATGCCCCTGAGCAGAAGCTTTTTGAAGATTTCCTCGGAGTCGGCGCGCACGTTGACGAGTATGAAATTCGCGTGAGTGGGTATGTACCCGACGCCGAGGCGGTCGAGTCCGCGGCAGAGCGCCAGTTTTCCGCGCCTGTTGAATTCAACGGATTTGCGGACGTGGTCGAGGTCGCCGAGGGCGGCGAGGGCGGCTTCCTGAGCCGCCTGGTTCACGTTGAAGGGGTTGCGCACGCGGTCGAAGGCGTCCGCGGCGGCGTCCGGGAGGAAGCCGTAGCCGACGCGAAGCCCCGCGAGTCCGTGGACTTTGGAGAACGTTCTGAGCACCGCGACGTTGCCGTCGGGGCGGAAATATTCCATCGCGTCGGGCGAGCGCGGGTCGTTAACGTACTCGAAATACGCCTCGTCGAAGACGGCGAGCACGTCCGGGGGCAGTTTTGCGAGGAAAGACTCGGTTTCCGCCTTCGTGACGATTGTGCCTGTGGGGTTGTTCGGGTTGCTTATGAAGACGATCCGCGTGCTGTCGCTCACCTTATCGAGCATGGCGTCGAGGTCGAGGGTATGGTCGCGGAGGGGTACCTGGACGACGTCGGCGCCCGCCACGAGCGGGGAGATGAGGTACATCACGAACGACGGATGCCCCATTACAGCCTGCGTGCCCGGACGCAGGAAAATCTGGCACAGTATGCGGATGATCTCGTCCGTGCCGCTTCCGATCGCAACGTTGGACGGCGGGACGGAGAACTTTTCCGCGATGCGACGGCGCAGATAATAGCAACCGCCGTCCGGGTAGAAATTCATCTTCACGGAGTTCTCGCGCAGGGCGTTCACCGCCAGCGGCGAGGGACCGAGCAGGTTTTCGTTGGAAGCCAGCTTGAGGACGCCGGCGATCCCCATTTCCCTCTGCACCTCGGAGGCGGGTTTTCCCGGCTGGTAGGGCTGGACCCTGAGAAGGTGTGCGTTGACTCTGTCTTTCATCCCGTTCGCGTTTCGTGGGACGGCTGCCGCGCGGCTGTGGGGGTACCGGACCGAGGAAGACCGCGGCCGCGCCCCGAAAACGCCTTCAAAACGCCCTCAGACCCCGCGGGCAGGGTGATCTTAAACGTGTTTCACCCCCGCGGTCAAACGCAAAAGGTTCCGGAAAAAGTCGCCCCGGAATATCCTTGAAGCACGGCATCAGGGATATTCCGCGGGGCTGCGTTACGAGGCGCGGCAGGCAGGCCGTATCGCGCCGCTATTTCCGGAACGCGGCGTTGCAGTGCAAATATTCTTTTCTCTGCGCCTCACACGCGTTAAATCTTTCAAGTCTTTGCAATATCCGGGGTTTATTCAACATTCAGCGCCTGCCCCCATTCCTGCCTGAAACACTATCCGCACCCCGTCGCCCCCGGCCTTCCCGGGCGGCGCCATGGCAATAATCACCCTCACCAATCTTGCCTCCGGTATAAACTATTCCGCGCCGTCGTCAATTTCCGCCCGTCTTCTCTTCCGGCGCTTTCAAAATCTTGAAACAGCCCGCTTCTGCGATTACTTCACCCCATCCTTCCGGAACGAGATGCCCCGTGTCAAGCGGCGGGCGTTTTTGACCCCCTTTAGGCGTCCAAAGTTGACCCCTCTGGAGTGGCGGTTTTTCTCGTGTACGCACGCGCAGCGCGTGCGCGCGCGCGGGCGCGTGTACGCGCGCGAGGC
>JBFMFE010000118.1:0-4601 GCA_040752295.1 bacterium | reverse complement strand
ATCTTCGAGGCGCTCTTTTTTCTGTTTTCCAGAAACTCGTCCACCATTCCGCCGCCGAGCGGTCCCGGGCGGTTCAGCGCGTTCAGCGCGATCAGGTCTTCGAGGCAGGTCGGGCGGGCGCGCATCAGAAGGCTCTTCATGTTCGTCCCCTCGAACTGGAAAATCCCCTCGGTCTCCGCCCGGCTGAACAGCTCGTACGTCCGCCTGTCGTCCAGGGGCAGTTCCTCGATTTCCACCTTCGCGCCCCTGTTCTCCCGCGCGTGCCTCACCGCGTCCGATATGACGGTCAGCGTACGCAGCCCGAGCATATCCATCTTCATCAGACCCAGCTTCTCGAGGTCCTCGTGGACGAGCTGCGTCATCACCGTCTGATCCCTGGGTGACTTGTAGAGGGGGACGTGGTTGACCAGAGGCTCCGCCGATATCACGATCCCCGCGGCGTGCGTCGAGATGTTCCTTGCGATCCCCTCGATCCTTGCGGACACGTCCAGAAGCTTCTTCACGTTCTGGTCGTTTTTGTAGAGGTGCCGCAGTTCGTCCACCGCCTCAATCGCCCTGCGCACGGTCACAGGCTCGCCGTCTCCGATCACGAACGGGACGAGTTTGGCGACGCGGTCAACGAACGGGAGCGCGAAACCCATCACGCGTCCCACGTCGCGTATCGCGGCGCGCGCCTTTTCGCGCCCGAAGGTGATGATCTGCGCGACCCTGTCCTCGCCGTACTTTTTCACGGCGTACTCGATCACCTCGCCGCGGCGCTCGTAGCAGAAGTCAATGTCGAAATCGGGCATCGAGACCCTCTCCGGATTCAGGAACCGCTCGAACAGCAGGTCGTACTTCAGCGGATCGATCTTCGTGATGTCCAGGGCGTATGCGGTGATGCTGCCCGCCGCCGAGCCGCGTCCCGGTCCCACCGGTATCCCCCGCCCGCGCGCGAAGCGCACCAGGTCCCACACGATGAGAAAGTACGCCGAAAAACCCATCTTCCGGATCACGTCCAGCTCGAAGTCCACCCGCTCCTCGATCCCGCGGTGCACCGCCGGATACTTCGCCCTTATTCCTTCCCACGTCAGTTCCTCCAGATACCCGTCCGCCGTCTTCCCCTCGGGAACCTCGAAGCGCGGCAGGTACACCCTGTCCGCGCCGAGTTCCACCCGGCACCGCCGCGCCGTCTCCGCCGTCAGACGGCACGCCTCCTCCATCCCCGGAAAAAGACCGTACATCTCCTCCGCGCCCTTCAGGTAGAACTCCTTCGACTCAAAGCTCAGCCTGTCGCCCTCCTCGAGCGTCTTGCCCTGCTCGATGCACATCATCACGTCCTGCACGAGGTGGTCGTCCGGGAAGACGTAGTGCACGTCGTTGGTCACCAGCAGCGGGATGGATGCCTTCTGCGACAGTTCGATCAGCATCGGGGCGAGCCGTTTCTGCTGTTCAAGCCCGACGTCCATCAGCTCGAGAAAGAACCGTCCCTCGCCGAACACCCTCTGGTGCCACTCCGCAGCGCGTCTGGCGTCCTTCTGACGCCCCTTCAGGAGGAGCGAGGGGATTTCGCCGGCAAGGCACGCCGACATCCCGATCAGCCCCTCGTGAAATTGCTCCAGCATCGCCCTGTCAATCCTGGGCTTGTAGTAGAACCCTCTCACGTACGACTCGCTCACGAGCCGCAGGAGGTTGCTCAAGCCCTTGCGGTTTTCCGCCAGAACTATCAGGTGGGCGGCGGTCTTGTCGAGCGCCGGGTCCCTGTCCTCCATCCCGCGGGGCGCGACGTAAAGCTCGCATCCGAGGACGGGGTGGATGCCTTCCTCACGCGCCCTGGTGTAGAACTTGACCATGCCGAACAGGTTGCCGTGATCCGTTATCGCCGCCGCGCCCATGCCGAGTTCCTTCGTCCGCCTGACAAGATCGTCAATCTTGCCGGCGCCGTCCAGAATGCTGTATTCAGTGTGAACGTGAAGGTGGGCGAATTCTTTCACGGGGTTTCGCGCTTTCAATTCCGTCGGACCCGTCGGACTGGACTGACTATCCGCTGTGCTTCACTCCGGCGCCTCGGGCGGCGCCTGCATGTCTTCCATCAGCAATTCGTACGGGCTTGCGCCCCACAACTCGTACCTCGGAGTCTTAAGCCACACGATCTTCGTTTTCAGTTCGATATCCCTGCGCGGTTTTCCCTTCAAGGAGTTGACGCCGAGGCGCCCGCAAAGCTCATCGATCCTGCACTCCCGCGCCTTCTTTCTCAATTCCTCGAGCGTGATCACCAGCCCGTGCCGCGCAAGCGCCTCCAGAAGGCAGCTTTCGTCGGCGGTAGGGGGTACCCGCCCCTCCGCCGCGGCTTCCAGCTCCTCCACGGCGTAACAGTAGAGGCGTTCGGGTCGGAAGCCCTCCTTTCTGCGAAGGCACAGGCTGGGGTCCGCGACCGCTTTTAAGTAGACCGCGTCGGTAACGTCCGTTGCGAACCTCCCGTCGCCCTTCAACCTTTGCATCAACTCCCCGACGGTGATGTCCGAGTAAAGCCCCATCGTGTCGCACAGGTACGATAAGAGGTCCACGAGCATGAGCGCTCCTTCGTAGTACAGCAGCCCGAACGCGAGGTCCACGAACCTCGATGGCGTGCAGTACGCGCCCCCGCCGTCGAGTGGTCCCACGGGTGCGTTCATCATCTCCTCGCGCTGCGCGCGGCGTATGGCTTCGTCGGATTCCGCGGTGAACTTTCCGCCGCGGTGCGCCGCGAGCATGTCCTCGATGAACCGCGCCGGAGCTTCGCCCGCGGCGAGCCTGTCCGCGGTCTGCCGCAGGCGCCTCCTCCGCCTCGCGGTCCCCTCCACGAGTATTCCGCGCAACACCTGAACGTACCTCGTGATCCCCTCCACGACGTCCCCGTGCCTCCAGGCGGCGTCGAGAAAAGAGATGGAACCCGCGATTTCGTTCCACGCGCCGCCGTAACTGAGGTAATAATCCGCCGCGTAAGGCGGGGACGCCGACTCGGACGGGACGTGGACGTCGCACGGGGGCGCCTCCTGCTGGAGAACCGCCGGCGGCACGTAGATGTTGGCGAAAAACCCGGCGTGAAGTACCCCCGCCGCCTCGCGGACCAGACCCCGCGCAAACAGCGTCAGCGCCTCGTTGTAGAGAACGTGCGGGTCCCGTTTCAGAGCCGGGGTCTCGTCCCTGCAGATTCTGAATTCCTCGGCGGCGGCGGCGTAATCGCCGCTCAGCATGTAAAGCGACGCGATCAGCCCGCGCACCTCCATGTCGTCACCGGGGGTCCTTTTCAGTATCTCCCTGAATTCACGTACCGCCTGGTCGTGGCGCCCCTCGTCCCAGTGGAGCATTGCGAGCGATTCCCTCGCGCGGAGATAATCCCGCGTCGCCGGGTCCGCCCACCAGTCGTGCGCCCCGGGCGCGTCGCCGCCGAGCTTTTTCCTCTCCAGTCCGATAGCCTTCTTGAAAAACCGTCTCGCCCCGGCAACGTCGCCCATCGCGCGCTGTACCTCGCCAAGCCCCCTGTACGCCTCACCCGCCTCGGGGTCGCTCATCAGAACCGTGTTGAAGCAGTTCTGCGCCCTGACGATCAGACCCCGGTCGAGCGCCTCGAAACCGGTATCCAGTTTCTCTTCCATTTCGAGCCTGTTCAAATCGTTCACTCCAGGTCCTTCAGTTTCGCCGCCGCGAGCCGGGCGACACACGCCCCGCTCCATCAAAGAAAAAGAGAATGACGAATGTAGAATATCAAACTCAAAATTACGGAGGAAGCATGTTTACTTCTACATTCAACATTCCACACTGGATATTCTATATACGATATCGCGAACTTTCCATCGCCGGGGGTCTCAAACCACGCCCCGCCGCCCGACCTCGTCCTCGTACGCCTTCCTCGTCTCCCCGGCGGCGACCCTCCAGTTGTATCCGCTCCTCACCCTCTCCCTCAATTTCTCCGAGGGCGGCTCGCCGAAGGCGCGGACGACAGCACCCCGTATGCTCTCCACGTCGTCCGGCTCGCAGTAGTGCGCCTCGTCCCCGAAATACTCGCGCGTGGGACCGCGCGTGGAGACCACGACGCTGCATCCCGCAAGCGCCGCCTCCAGACTCGCCAGCCCCGGCGTCTCGAACCAGCTCGGCTGCGCGTGCACCCTCGCGCAGAGCATCAGTCCCCCAATCTCATCGTGAGGCACGGGACCGGCGAAAAACACGTCCGCCCCGCCTTCACGCCTGCACCGCTCGTAGTACGCGCCGTGCCGCCCCTTCAACGAAAAAGGACCGGCGACGACCAGCCTCAACCCCGTTCCCCTCATCGCACGCACCAGTCCGAGCGTGTTCTTCCTGTCGCTTATATTCCCCGTCGCCAGCACGAAATCCCTCCTGCCGAAGCGCTCCGCCCACCGCTCCGTCCGCGCCCCCTCAAGGAAGCCTTCGTCCACTGCGTTCGGCACCACCCGCGACCGCCCGGCGTACCCGAAGAGCCTACGTATCAGTTCCTCCTCGGCGACCGAATTCGGCAGCAGCGCGTCAATCATCCCCAATACACTCTTGAGCGCGGCGAACTTCTTTACAGCCATCGCCGCACCCCCATGCCCCCCCCACGCATTCTGCGCCCGCCGAATCCC
>JBFMFE010000117.1:0-21385 GCA_040752295.1 bacterium | reverse complement strand
GGCGCCTCGAGGCACCGCGGATTGTTCACGACCAGTTCGTAGAAGGCGTAATTGAGGGATACCGCCGCGAGGGCGGCGGCTGCGGCGGCGCGTCCGCCCGCCGGGACCGCGATGAGACGGAACGCCGTCCAGAGCGCGGCGCCGGTGAGAGCGGCGTTCAACGTGTGCGTGACCGGCAGGCGCCACCAGAAGAAGGTCAATGCGTAACTTCCGGCGTGAACCCTCGCAAGCTCCGGCAGCGCCGCGAGAATCAGCAGCGTGAGAACGGACGCGGGGGAAAGAAAGCGGCGCCGGGTTCCGCCTTTTCTCACGCCTCTTTCGCGCTTTTTTGTCTCGGACACTTTTTACGCGGAGCGCGGATTCCCGCCGCGAAGAACCATGAGCGCCGCCGTTCCTTTCCCGCGTCCGGGCGGGGCGCGGCGTCAGGGAAGCCCCATCCGCCCGGGGTTCATTATGTTCTTCGGGTCAATCAGGTTCTTGAGTTCCTTCATAAGCTGGAAGTACGTTCCGAGCCTTGGAGACTGGAGTATGCCCGCTCTTGAGGTGCGTTCGTACCAACCGCCGTGGTCGAGGATCATGTTTGTGACCATGGGACCGACGGGCATCGTGCGCTTGACGCTTTCGGGGTCGTCCGGGCTCCAGAACACGTCGAATTCGACTCCGATGGAGCGTCCGAACTCCATGGGCTGGACGTAGACCGCCGTGCACTCGCGCGGGAAGGGGTCCGCGCCCGATTCCGGGTCGGTGTCGGCGAGTTCGCGGTCGAGGATCGCATGGTATTTCCTCGCGAGCGTCGGGAGGACGTCGAAAGTGGCGTTGAACCACATGATGAGGAAGCTGCCGCGGAGCCGTTCGGCGCGGGGGGTCTGCTGCGTGATCTTGAGGCACTTGCGCGCGTCCAGCGCCTTGTCGAACAGTTCCATGAAGGATTCCTTCACGTACTGCGCGTCGTTTCTGCGGACGAAGTCGTCGAGCTGTTTTTTCTTCAGTTCCAGTTCCTCCTGAGTCCTGCCCGCGAGGTAGAGCACGATCTGGTGGCGCGGGATGTACTTGCGGAGGATCTCGGCGCCCTCGTTGTTCTCCGCCGCCCCCATCGCGAGGTACGCGTCCTGGAAGAGGAAAATCTCCTCTATGAAGTCCTCGCGCACGAGTTTTCTCATCAGCTCGAGTATGGGTTCGAGGTCTTCCTCCTCGGAGATCAGTCCCGTGAAGTGTTCGAACCGCGGCCAGTGGTAGAGCTGGACGGTCATCTCGGTGACGACGCCGAAGACGCCCAGGGACGCCTCGAATATGCCTCCGAGGTCTGGTCCCGGACCCTGAACGCAGACGTTTCCGGCGCCCGGGCACGCCGCCGAGCCGGTGTCCACCACCTCGCCGTCCGGCAGGACGACCCTCATGTTCACGATGTGCTCGGGACCGAGACCGTACCTGGTGGAGCTCAGCCCGACGCCCTTGTCGAGGAAGTTGGCGAGGACGGACGGCGTGGGCGGCGCCGTGGGGTTGCACAGGCGCATTCCCCTCTTCTGTCCCTCGCACTGCCCCCACCCGAAGGTGACGAACGGCTGAACCGTCATGGTCATGTTCTTTTCGTCTATCGCCAGTATCCTGTCCATGCGGCGCATGTCCAGGAGTATTCCCCCGCGCTCGGGGATGCACCCGCCGTAGCTGTTGATCCCCGTCGAGTAGGGCTGCACCGGGATGGAGAGCCGGTTCGCGACGAGTATGACCTTGCGGACCTCCTCGGTTGAGGACGGGAGGACGACGATGTTGGGTTTTTTTGCGCGGACGATGCTCTGGTCGCGGGAGTAGCAGATGTTGGTGACCGGCGAGTCGGAGACCCATTCGCCGCCCACCGCCTCCCGGAGAAGCGCGAACGCTTCTTTCAGTCGTTTTTTCCTCGACGGGTCGTGTTTCCTTTCAGCCATTTTTCCGCTCCGAGGCGTCCTTTTGCCGGCTCGCGCCCGTTTCCGCGCGCGTCCGGCGCCGGTCCGTACCGTGCGTCACTCCAGCGCCGCGCCCGCGAGCGCGGCGAGGTCGAGCACGCGGATGTCGCCGGCGCCGACCGAAAGCATGTCCTCGCAGAACGGGCATGAGGTGACGATAGCCTCCGCCCCGGTCGCCCTCGCCTCCCGCAGCCTCTCCTCGGCGGTCCACTTCGCGAACTCGGGGTACTGCGCCCTGACCTCACCCCCGGAGCCGGCGCCGCAGCACCACGAGTTCCCGCGGCTTCGCTGCATCTCCACCAGTTCGACTCCGGGAATCGCCCCGATGACCCGCCGCGGCTCGTCGTAAAGCCCGCTGAAGCGCCCCAGGGTGCAGGGGTCGTGGTACGTTACCTTCATTTTCAGTTTCCCGCCGAGCTTCAGTCCGCCGTCTTCGAGTTTTCCTGCGAGGATTTCGGAGAAGTGGACGACCTCGAAGTTGACGTCCGCCACGTCGGGGTACTCGTCGCGGAGAATGCGGTGGCACGAGGCGCAGGCTGTGACGAGCGTTTCGATACCGAGGGCGTTGAGCGCGGCGGCGTGCCGGGCGGCGTGCGCTTCGAAGTTCCGCCTGTCGCCTGCGTTCAGTATGGCGGCGCCGCAGCACGTTTCCCCGGCGCCGAGGACGCCGACGTCCAGTCCGAGCTTAAGGAGGATTCTCACGGCGTGTTCCGCGTTCGGGGCGAGGCGTCTGTTCAGCGTGAAGCATCCCGCGAAAAACAGGGTCTTCGCCTCGACGTTGCGTATGTCCTTCGCCCTGACGTTCTCAGCCCATCTCCCCTTTTCCGCCGGCTTTCGCCCCCAGGGATTGCCGTGTTCGAGTATGCTGTCAATCAGTTCCTTTTGTCTGTCGAGCGGGGCTTCGCCGTCGAGCACCGCCTTTTCCCTGAGAGCGGTTATCGTCCTGAGCGGCTCCTTGCCGATTCCCTCGCACATCTTCTGGCACCCGGCGCACAGCGTGCACGTGTAGAGCGCGTGGAGGAGGCGCTCGTCGAATTCGAGTTCCATCTTCGTCGCCCCGAGCTGCGTCATCAGTCCCCTGGCGAGTTCGGACTTGCCCGAGCCCCAGTACTCCTCGAACCTGAACCGCGCCCCGCTCGGGCAGATGTAGGAGAACCGCACGTCGTTTATCTTCGTGTTGTCAATGAACCGGCACAGACCGCACTTGCCGCATCTCAACGCGGTCCTGTGCACCTGCATCAGCGGGTTGTACTCGGCTCGAATGAGGTTCGACATTTTCCTGCCTTTCCTTTTTACGGCGAGTCCATGATCTGACCGGGATTCAATACGTTCCTTTTGTCCATGCACGATTTAATGCGCATCAGGAGTTTGCGGTAGTTTCCCGTTGTGGACAGCGCTTTTTTCGCGAAATCGCCCGCGGGGTTGCTGAAAAACACACCTTTTTCGAGGAGTTTTTCCCTGAGGCTGCGCGCGGCGTCGCCTGCGGGCGCGTCGTACTGCGCGTACGCCGACACGGCGCGTTTCACGGGGACGACCATAACGCCCGCCGCGCCGTTTTCCCCGAGCGTTTCGGACGCGACGCGGTCGAAGTCCGCGAGCCTGTCGAAGGTGGTGTAAAAACCGACCGACGCGCCGTCCGCCCGCCAGGGCCTGCCCAGTCCGGCGTCAACCATCGCGACGACGGACTCGACGCAGGCGCGACCCTCGCGCCCGCGGGCGATCTTCCGCGCCTCCTTCTCGTAATAGTCCGCAAGTCCGTTCGAGGCTTCGATGGTCGCGCCGAGTATCCACGCGGGGAGCGCCCTCGCCTCGCCGAGCGCCGCGGCGAATTTCGCGCGGTCCGCGACGAAGCACTCCGTGAGAAGTTCGGCGTTGGACATGAGGCGCGATGCCTCGCACGCGTCGGCGAAGTTTTTGAAGCCGAAGGCGACCACTTTCCGCGCCTCGAAGCGGGGGTACACGTTGACGACGCCGCGGATGGGAACGCCGAAGGTGTTTTTCGACTGGAAAAGGAGTTTCGATACGTTGGGTCCGCCGTCCTCCCTGTGGCTGACGGTCGCGCCGGGGAGGGCGTGTGAGCCGCTTCTGTAGGGGCGTCCGTCGGGAAGGACGGCGTGCACGACGGCGAGCTGCCTGTTGGTGTAGCGCCCCGCGGCGAAGAGTATCTCGCGCTCGAGGTACGTGAGAAGCACCGAGTCCGTCGGCGCCGCCGCGGGCATCCAGACGCGGCAGTCGTACTTTTTCAGTTCGTCCGCGAGGCGGTCGAACGTGACGGCGGCGCCGACCGTGGCGAGAAGGTTT
Organism: bacterium; assembly: GCA_040752295.1. GTDB lineage: Bacteria > UBP15 > UBA6099 > UBA6099 > JBFMBQ01 > JBFMFE01. The sequence continues at coordinate 17,141 of JBFMFE010000117.1, read as the reverse complement.
CTCTCGTCAACGGCGATCACGTCCTCGAGCTTCCGGAGGTCCATGACGATTCCGGGTTTTTCGGGCGCCAGTCCACCGATCATCGGCGTGTACACGGCGAAGTTCATCGCGTTCGCCAGCTTCACGACGGAGACCGCCTCGTCCTCGTTCCTCGGCAGAACGACGCAGAACACCGCGCCCGCGCCGTCCGCGACGTACCCCGCGGCGTCGTCCGCGCCGGTCAGTATTCGCTCCGGCGACGCGATCAGCTCACTCAGTCTTTCAACCGCGAGTCCGATTCTTTCGCCGTTCATTTCGCAGCTCATGTTTTCCCGTTGACGCCCCGTCCCCGTGGTCCGGTCCGCAGCGCCGCCGTGATTCGTCCGGCAACAATGATACTACAAACGCGCGGGTTTTGGAACAACGGAAGCGGGCGCGGCGCCTTCACGCCGTCCCGGCGGACCATCCGCAGGCGCGGGGTCCGGCGGCGCTCAGCGCGGCGTGAAATCGAGGAGGACGCCGGCGTAGTGGTTTTTCCGGCGGAGCGCGTGTACGGGGTTCACCCCGCTGAATATGCGGATGGCGTCGCCGGCGACGCTCACCCTGTTTCCCTCCTCGAGACGGCTCACGATCTCATAGTAGAAGTACGTCGCAGGCGTTTCGCCCCCGGACATTTCGATTCCGACGAGCGGAACGACGCTGTCGTACGCGAAGCCCTCGACCGCCCTTTTCCCGGTGAGAACGATCATCCGGCTCGCGTCGAAGAAGAGCACGGCGCAGCAGAGACGCTCCTCGAGGGCGGCGGCGAAGTCCGGTTGACGTTCCGCGTGGTAGTTCATAACCGCCCTCGCGGCGTGGATGGAAGCGGGGCAGCTGAAGGAGCACGGGACGTGGAGCAGCAACTGCATCTGCTCCAGTCCGAAGACACAGTTGAGGAGGTGCGAAAAAGCGCCCGGCGTGCGCAGCGCGGACTCGTAAACCTGCGCCGTTCTCGAGCGCGGCTCGCGGATGGACGAGAGAAAGCGCGAGCAACACGGCGGCGCGCCGGGAGGACGGTCCACGCCGGGCGAACGCTTCCGAACCATGCCTGCCGGTGAGCCGGGCGCGCCTGGTTCCGCGGAAAGCGCGCAGCCTCTCTCGTCGTCTTCGAGAGCCTTCCAGCACGCGTTTTCCGATGCGGATATGTAGAACACGAGTTTCTTTTCGAGTGTCGCGCCGGTCCCCATCAGAATCTCGGGCAGTATCCCGGAGTTCCACCATTCGCCGCCGGCTGCTTCGTCCGGCGGGGCGGACGGCGGGGCGTCCGTTTCCCTCCGGACGATGCTGAAGTTTTTGAAGTCGTCCTCGATTGCGTCCGCGAAGGCGGGCGCGGTCTCGAGCCGCAGCACCGGCGTCTGCCCCAGCCTGAAGAGCACGACCGCGGGGAGCAGCGCCGGGTCTCCAGGAAACCGCCTGTGCTTTTCCGCAACGTCGGCGAAGCCCCTCACGAAGCTCTCGGCAGCCCCCCTCAGCGCCGCCGCGGCTGCGCCGGCGTCCTCCGCCAGCGGCGTGCGGCTCCTCCCCGGAGGCGCCAGCCCGAGCGAGTCCCAGAACGCCTCGTAGCCGCCGCGCCCGGGCTCCCCGCCGGCGCCGCAAGCCGCAGCCGCGAGTGACCGCGCCCTCTCACGGAATATCTCCCGCCCGCGCTCCTGCGGCTCCATCGCCCGGAACCCGAAGTTCTTCGCGTAATTAACGTGCAGACCCGGACAGCGGGCGGTGTGCAGGCACTCGCGGCAGTGCAGGCTTTTCACGTGGAAGCCGTCTCTCAGATACACGTCCGTGAAACCGGAAACGTCCACTTTGCCGTCCCCGTCGAGGACGCCGAGATCGAGAATCGTTCCCTCGCGCCGCCGCGGGTTCGCCGGCGCCGTGCATCGGGTGATGTCCCTGACGGGAACGCTGGAAAAGCGGTTTCCGAGGAACAAATCCCTGAGCGGGTGGTCGAGACCCACCGCGGCGCTGAACGATTCCCGTCCGGCGTATGAGAAAACGAACCTGCCGGGCGACTTTTCGACGACGCTCCCGTTCCCCTCGAGCCAGCCCGCAGTGGAACGGTTCAGAACTATCTCGATCACCGGTTTTTTCGCCGCGCCGACCACCCTTTCGAGATCGTCGCCGTCGTTCACGACGACACGGGCGAGGTTCTTCATCGAGCGGATCAGCCCGGCGGCGAGCCTGAAAGATTCAAGCTCGACGATCAGCTTTTTTCCGCCGGCGGCTTTTTTTCTGAGGCAGGAATCCAGCTCGGCGGCGTCCTTCAGCCTGAGCCACAGGCTCTCCGCCCCGCCGAAACGGTCGAGGAGAGCAAACCGTTCCCCCCCCGAAACGCGCACGGTGTCGAAGCCGCCTTCGTCAACGCCGTACTTGAGCGCGCAGATCGCGGCGCAGAAGTCGCGCAGAAAGCAGGCGCCGCAGTCCTCGCCGAGGCACGCGAAGGGCGTTCCGTGCCGGAGAAACGGCTCGAACAACGTCCTGCTCAGCCCGGCGGCTTCGCCGCGCAACAGCCGCGCGTCGGGCATCTGGCTTTCCCATCCCTCGAAGACGAATGCAGGGAAGCGGCTCACGCGCAGGAAAATCGCCCCTTCCTCCGCCGCGCGGAAGATTTTCCTTGTTTCCGGCAGCGCCTCCTCGAGGGCGGCGGCGGTCACGGCTCTCCCCTCGCCGGAAGGATGCCCAGCCGGCGAAGACATAACGAGGTGGAAGGCGCGGGCTCCGGCTCCGCGCAGGAACCTGATCGTCTCGTACAGCCGGTGGAGATTCAGCCGGCACACGGGGACGACGACGCCCGCCTCGCAGCGTCGTTCGGCGATGACGTTGAGCAGTCCGCGGCGGGCGCTCTCGAAGGCGCCGCGCGCGCGCGCGATTTCGTCGTGCAGCGCCGGCGAGTCGCCGAAGAAGACGAAAGCGGCTTCCGTGAGTCCGCACTCGACCGCCCCGCGGCAGAAGTCCGCGTCCGAAAAGGGAGCGCCGCCGGTCACGACGCCGATTCTCCTGAAGCCGTTCGCCTTCGCGAAGGCGACCGCGCGCGTGAACTCGGGGTGCCCGGCAGGCTCGCCCCCGTCGAAAACAACGTGCCTGAAACCCCGGTCCCTGCCGCGCACGAGCGACGCCGTGATCGAGTCGGCGGAGACCGGCTTCCCGGAGGCGCTCCCCGCGCAGAACACGCAGTCTCTGCCGCATCCGTCGAAGAGACGTATCCTCAACGGCTCATCAACTGGCGTTTTTCCGCTGGTTTTCATGACATTTTTTTGCCGGCTCGGGCGGCGCCGGCGCTCACCGGCGCTCCGCGGGCGCCTGCGCGCCCGGCGCCTGCCGGAAGATTTGAGGCGGATTGAAACCGTTTTCGATAGCTTTTCTCTCCTCCACGGCGGCGTAGTCGGGCATGCCGAGCCGGCGGTAAACAAGCGATTTGTAAAAGTGGAGCGCGGTCGAGTCGTATGTCCTTTCCGCCGCGGCGAAGGCGTCGAGCGCGTCGTTGAGCATGCCTTTGAAGAAAAGCTCCCTTCCGATGAGGAACGGTATGTATCCGTTGGCGGGGTCGAGCCGCCGGGCGCGTTCGAGGCGGTCGAGGTAGGGTGCGCCGGGCGCGGGGAGAACGAGCGCGTTCGCTTCGACGAGGCGCGCGAGATGGAGCCAGCAGGCGAGCGTGACGAGCGCGGACAGAGAGAGCGCCGCAAGCCGCGCCGGCGCGGTCGCGGCGCGCGGCCGCGCCGGAGCGCGCGTTTCGTTCGCGCGCGCGCCGAGCGGAAAAACAAGCGCCGCGAAAAAAAGCGCGTAGAACGCCGTCGCGGCGAGGTGCATGGGAAACATGAAGACCGAATCCACGAGGACGGCGGTCACGGCGGCGAGGCATCCGGCGGCGAGGTGCGCGCGGCGCGCCGGCGCGCGAAGCAGGCTCCGGACGCCGTACACGGCGACCCCGGAAACGAACGCGGCGGCGAGCGCGACACCGACCCACCCGGTCTCCGCCCCCGCCTGAAGAAACTCGTTGTGCGCGCGCACGACGTTCTGTACGGGACTGAGACCGAAGCCGGCGCCGTAGCGCTCGATGAACTCGGGCTGGAACTTCGGGAACACGAAATGATAGACGCCAAGCCCGGCGCCGGTGAGCGGGCGGGCGTCCCACGCGAGCAGCGCCGTCCCCCACAGCGTGAGGCGGGACGCGTTGGCGCCGTACTTCGCGTCCGGGATGGAGAAAAGCCGCGTTATGAGCGTCTGTCCCTCCGTCACCGCGAACGCGGAAAAGAAAAAGAACAGGAAGACCGACGCGAGCGCCGCGAGCGAGAAGAAGAGGGCGAAGAAACGGACGCCTTTTCTGAGCGAGAGCGCGAGGCAGAAGACGACAAGCGCCGCCGCGCCCGAAATCCACGCCGCCCGCGTCATCGTGACGAGCAGCGCCGAGACGGCGGCGAGCGTGACCGCCGCGAGAAGCGCCCGGAGCGCAATCCCGCGCACGTAGAACGCGGACGCGAGCGTGAACGGCGCCGTCACGGCGAGGAAAGCCCCGGTGTGGTCGGCATGCCCTAAAAATCCCCTCACGATCTTTCTCTCCTGTATCGTCTCCTGAAGCCTCGGTATCCGGTCGAAAATCAGCTCGCTGTCGAAAAACTGCATGATGCTGTAAACGGCGGTTCCGGCGGTCGCGACGGCAGCCACGGCGATAAAAACGTCAATCTCGCGCTCCGTCCAGTCGGTGTCCGCGACAGCCGTGAAGAACAGGAACCCGGCGAGCGCCGCGGCGAAGCACCCCGCGCTCACGGCGACGTTCGTGGACGCGAACAGCCCGACCGCGAGGAACGCGAGCGCGGCTGCCTTCATCCACAGGGGGAGGCGTCCCGCCGTCCCTTCCGCGAGTTTCACGCAGAGCGACGCGCCAGCCACGGGAACGGCGATGGCGAGCGCGACGGCGAGCTTGGGCAGAAGGAAGACGTCGTTCGTGTACGTGCAGAAAACGTAGGGGACGATCAGCAGCAGCGACGCCGTGCCGATGAAAACGAACCTGCGGGGGACGGTGAATGATTGTCGTCCGCCGGCGTCCGCACGGACCGCGGTGTCGGAACGACGCCCCGCACCGTTCCCGCCCCCGCGCGATGCCCCATCGTCCGAGGTCATGTCCGTTTACATTGTAATACACGCGTGTTCGCGAAGGAATTCGCGCGATCGACGCCGAAGCGCGGCGCACCGAAAGCCCTTCGCGCCGTCGGAGCCATTCAACGATACGGCTGTCACGTGCCGTTCTGTAATATTACAAGGGGGAGCATCATATACTCCCCATTTCTCAAATGCGTTCCCTCTTTAACCTTACGTCATCAGTAATAGAAATGCTAATCGATATTACGGGCTGCGGGCTGGTATAAAGGAACAAAAAGGGAGGAATATAAAGATGGGGTGGTTTTCTCTTTTGCTTCTTTTTTCTATTGTGCCCCGGTTTACTCCTGATTTTGCATGAATTTTATGCAAAATCAGGGTGAAGTTCCCGCCGTATGATAAAATATCCCGAAACGACTGGGAGGTGGAAGACGATGCCGAAGTTCGCAACCATGGAATGGGGAGAAAAGCTGAAAGAGCACCTGAACGGTTCAAAGGATTTCAAGAAAGCGGCGAAAGAGTTCGCAGCCTCGTTCATAATGGTCATGGAACCCTGCCCCGAAAAGGACTTCCCGACCGAGAAAAGCTTCTACGCCCTCGCGAAAAAAGGGCAGGTTCAGGAGATCGCCGAGCTTGACTCCCACGAGGGAAAAAAGGCGGATTACGTCTTCAAAGGCTCGTACGATAACTGGACCGCGGTGGCGACGGGCGAACTCGACCCCATCCGCGCGATCACCGAAAAGAAATTCGAGATCATCGCCGGCGACGTGCGCGAACTGCTCCGCCACGTCAAGAGCATCAACATCATGATCTCCGCCATCAAGGACATCAACACGGAGTTCTGACGCGCCGGGCGCAGCCGCCGGCGGAAGGGGAGGGCGGTCGTGAAGGAAATCCAGGTCCACGGCGCCGGTCTGTCGGGACTGACGGCGGCGATCAACCTCGCGCGCGCCGGATTCAGGGTCGTCGTCTTCGAGCGCGAGAAAGACGTCGGCGGCTCCCCCCAGTTCCACCCCTCCGCACACCTCACGCCCATGCACGGTCCCTCAACCTGGGAGTACATCGGCATTGACCTCGGCGCGTTCTTCGGCAGAGTGGACGGGTTCAACGTCCACGTCGGCGACAGGCGGTTCGCCATGGACCCCTCAGAACTTTACGTCGTCGAACGGGGCGGAAGGAACACCTCGCTCGACAGGTTTCTGTACGGCGAGGCGCTGAAGCTCGGCGTGGAGTTCGAGTTCAACTCGCCCATCACGCCCGAAAAACTCTCCCGCATCCCCGAAAAAAGCATAATCGCAACGGGGCTGCACCCGGAGATGTTCAAGGCGCTCGGAATCCCCTCCGTGAAGTTCGAGTACTTCATCGCCGTCGGAAAGGCGGAACCGGGGAACCTCTCGTTCGGCTTCTGGAACCACTACACGCCGGACTACGGATACGTCGCGATAACAAACGGGCTGATGCTGGCGCTTGTCTTTTCGAGGGTGAAGATAAAGAGGGACACGGGCGAGAAGTTCGCCCGTCAGCTCCGCGAAACCGAGGGGATAGAGATAAAAAAATGGCGGTTCTACTCCGGCGCGAACCCGCTGCGCCCCACTCTCTTCGCCGGAAAACACGTCGTCGCCGGAAACCTCGGCGGCATGATGGAGCCGGTCTTCACCTTCGGCATCGTAGGGGCGCTGCACTCCGGCAGGATCGCCGCGCTCGCCGTCGCCGACCCTCCAAAGGCAGTCTCCGACTTCCGTGAATTCACAAAAGCCCACCGCGTCCTTCGCAGGGTGCCGCCGGTCGTGAGGGCGACGCCGTGGTTCGCCCGCCGCGCGCTCCTGAGCGCCATGCTCAACAACCCCGACCGCTTCAAAACGCTCACGAACTACATAATGAAAGGCATCCCCGGCTACAAGGGACCGAACTTCATCAAGAGACTTCAAAACGTGTGACCCGTGATGCCGATGAAATCGGGAAAAATCCGTCTTCACCAGACGCGGTTTGTTTGCTAAAATTAACCGGGGAGTCGAAACCGCGAAAGCGTACGGGACAGGTTCAGCGTTATGCTGAAGAGAATTCACATAAAAAACTGCCTTTCTTTTGAAGACTTTAAAATCGATCTGGAGCGGATAAACGTCATCGTAGGCAGAAATAATTCAGGCAAGACAAACTTCTGTCGCGTACTTCAGTTCCTGAAACTCTCTCAGGAAACCGATTTGAATGACGCTTTCAGAAGGTCAATGGGATATACAGCGCGGTTTCTGAATTTCGGCTCTGAAAGAAGCTATGCGGAGTTTTCAATGGAATGCGAACTCCCCGGCGCTTCCGGAAGAAACCGAAAATCAGCTTTCAACTACTCCCTGAAAGTACGCTGTGACGGATGTGACGTGATAAAGGCGAAACCGATACTTACCGTCGAGAATGAAACTTTAAAAGTAAAAAGGGCGGGTTCGGATGAAATTACACTTATAAAAAACGTGAGAGGCAAAACAACCCTGATGAGGGAGAAAACGACGAAAAAAACAAAAAAGTGGGCAAGTATAGAAGAAAAAATAAAGCCCGAAAAAACAATGCTCTCCGAACTGGTTGACAGTGATGAATATGAAATGTCCAACCAGTTCAAAAAGTACCTCCGTTTAATCGCTAATTTCGATATCGAACCCAGATATTTGAAAAGCATTGAAATAGACCGCAGAATGATGCTCGACGGCAGAGGAAACAATCTGTGGTGGTCCGTTTACGTGCTTAAAAATGAGCGAAAGGACTTTTACAGGGACTACTTAACACTGGTTCAAATGATCGAGCCGGGAATAGTGGAAATCGAGATAGATGACGAGAAGATAAGGCACCAAGCCTATGCCGACCCCGCTTTTTCCGGCAGAGACGATCATCATTTTGAGCTTGACAGCGTCTCCGGCGGAACTCTGCGTTTCATGGGGCTTGCCATGATTCTGATAATGTCGGAAATGTATTTCAAAGAATTAAAAATCAGCCCTACTTTTACAATAGAGGAGCCTGAAAACGGAATACACGCAGGAATGCTGAAACTCCTGTACAATCTCTTCAAGGAATCTCCAGGGCAAATCATATTCACATCTCATTCGCCGTTCATGATCGATCTGTTCGACGACAATATTGATGGTCTCAAGGTTCTTGAAAATCAGAATGGACGAACGGCGCCGGTAAGGGTTGATAAGAGAAAGATAAAAAAACTGCTCGAAAAGATGCCGCTCGGCGATATGCACTTCTACGGAGTTTTTACGCCTTGAAGATCGGATTCACGTGCCAGGGATCGACGGACGAGGCTTTTCTTGAAGGATTGAAGGAAAGTGTGTGTCCCCGCGCTGTTTTGATAAAAGGCGATGCGCGTGGTTCCTCAGGAGAAAGTTTCAGGCGGGAAATACGGAAAATATTGCCCGCTTTAAGAGAAAAAGGCGCGGAAATTTTCATAATCCTGAACGACTCGGACGCCGGGAAATTCAGGGAAATTAAAAAGAGGGAGAGCGCGTACGTCCCGGAAGAATACAAAGCGGACACGGTTTACGGCATCGCGGAACGAAACATCGAGTGCTGGCTCACCGCGGATCAAAACTACTGCAAAAAACGTTTCGGAACCTCCCCGCCGAGAGATTCAAGATTCAGAAAAAAGTATTTCGTTAAAGCAATGGGAATATCGGCTCGATCTCCGAAAAAAGAAGATATAATCTCCTTCGTTAAGGATGCTCAGATCGGAGAATGGCGTAAAAAATCAAGGTCATTCGATCACTTTTGTAGAGAACTGGTAGTAATGGAAAAGAAGAAGAATTGCGGAAGGCTGTTTATAAACGCCGCTTTTGAGTAAAAGAATCCACCTGTATGACGCTGGTGGAACGGTCAGCGGCGCCTGAAACGTAACTTCCGGTGAAACTGCACGCGGCGGTGTGCCCGGTCTGAACGCCCGCGGGGCGCCTTTTCGGGTCCGCGCGCGCGATAAATTCCCGATCCGTGCGTGAATTTCCGCCCGCGCTTCTCATCTCGACGCCTTCGTGCCCAGCGCGCCGATCAGTCCGTCCTGACCCGCCCGCCTCCCGAACAGCACCTTCCCCCCGTCCACGCCGAGCTTCAGCCACAGCGGGTACAGCGCGAACATGAACCCGCACAACAGGTGCCCCGCCTCGGACACGTTCCCGTAATCAAAGTTGAAAACGCCGGAATTGATCATCCAGTCCCGCCCGGACTCCGCGCCGCACATCCGCCACATCCACTCTATCCACGGAAGATCGAAATACAGCGACACGCTGCACACCCAGAATATCGCCATCACCGCCGCGCACGCCGCCGGGAGAAACCACTTCCAGCGCCATTTCAGCGCCCTCGACGAGACCCCAACGAGCGCAACGCCGCTCGCGTAAAGCAGAAACGGGTCCAGGAGGAAACTGTCGTACGGCATCAGATCATCCCCTCCTTCTTCAGCCAGTCCACCGCCGTCACTATCCCCGTCTTCACGTCGGGATACGTCAGCTCGAATCCCAGTCCCTTTATCTTCTCGTTGCTGAACCAGTAGTCGTTCACACCGTACAGTATCGTGTCCGGATCGAACAGCGGGCGCCGCCCCTTCTTCCGGAGGCTCTCCGCCCGCCTGACGAACACGTTGTAACCGAACCTTATCGCGCTCCTGTACAGCGGCTTCGCCACCCACACCGGAACCATCACCGAATCCGTCAGCTTCCCTATGTAGGGCATTATGTCGTCGGCGTAATAGTGCGTGTCGTCCACGACGTTGTACGCCTCGCCCGCCGTCTCCTTCTTCGGCGCAAGGAACAGCGCGCTGCGCACCACGTCCGCGACGTGCACGAACGGAAGCCGGTTCTTGTAGTTCGTCACGTACATCCCCAGCCACCCGCGCGCGATCGCCGTGATCAGCTGCGCGATGCCGTACACGTTCCGCGGTCCGTAAACCGGCGCGGGTCTGATCACGCTCGCCGGAAATCCATGCTTCTCCACGTACTCCATCAACAACTGCTCCTGCGCCCACTTGCTCCTCTCGTAGTTGTTCGCCGGGTTCTTCGGGTGGTCCTCCCGGCACGGCAGCAGTTCGGGTTTCAGCGGTCCGTAAACCCCCGCCGTGCTCCACAGTATGAACCGTTTCACTCCCTCGTCGAGGCAGACCTCGATCATGTTCCTCATGCCGCCGACGTTCACCTTCTCGAGCAGGTCCCACGGCGCGAGGTAGTCGAACAACGCAGCCGGATGAAACACCCACTCCATCCCCTTCACCACGGGCTTGAGCGTCTCTTTCCTCGTCAGGTCCGCCTCGATGAACTCCACCCCGCGCTTTTCCCAGAACCCGGGGTCTTTGTTCGCAACGTCCGTCGCGCGGACCTCGCAGCCTTTCTCCCTCAATAGCGCCGCCATGTGGAAGCCGTTGAAGCCCGACGCGCCCGTCACAAGGCATTTCTCCGCCATGTCTTCACCCCGCGTCCCGTACTTTGACGCTATTTTATCATAAACCGGGTGTGTTCGGATTCAGAAAAATATTCTCCGCCGGCGCGCTGCCGTCACGCGCGCGCCCCGGCGGGTCATTTTACGAGTCCGTATCCCCTCAGCGCGCCTCGCAGTCTCCGCCTGTTCTTCGCCGACATCCCGGAAAGCGGCGGGCGCACGCCCGGGGAAATCATCCCCATCATCCCCATCGCCGTCTTCACCGGCACGGGGTTCACCTCAAGCTCCAGCGCCCTCATAAGGGGAACCATCCTGTAGTGAAGCCGCCGCGCCTTCTTCGCGTTCCCGCCCAGATACTCGCGCACCATGTTCCCCATGTCTCCCGGCGCGATGTTGGCGATCACCGAGATCACCCCGCTGCCGCCGAGCGACAGCAGCGGAAGCGTCCACGGGTCGTTCCCGGACAGCACCCCCACTTTGCCCTCGCACAGCTCGAGCACACGGGAGGCGTACTCGACGCCACCGCTCGCGTCCTTCACCGCGACGAACCGCCCCACCTCTGTCAGCGCCCTGATCGTCTCCGGCTGGAGCGTCACGCCCGTGCGTCCCTGGTGATTGTAGAGGATTATCGGGATGTCCGCCTTCCGCGCGACAGCCCTGAAATGCTCGAACAGCCCCCTCTGCGTCGGTCTGTTGTAGTACGGCGCTATCATCAGCGCCGCGTCCGCGCCCGCGTCCTTCGCGTGCCTCGTGAGCGATATCGCCTCCGCCGTGGAGTTCGAACCCGTCCCGGCTATCACGGGCACCCGCCCCAGCGCCTGCTCGATCACCACCTCCACCACCCTGTGATGCTCCTCGTGAGTCAGCGTCGGCGATTCGCCCGTCGTCCCGCACGGCGAGACCGCGTCCGTGCCGCTCTTCACGTGAAATTCCACAAGCCGCCTCAACGCCGTCTCGTCCAGCTTCCCCCTGCTGAACGGCGTTACGAGCGCCACTATGCTTCCTTTGAACATCCCGCGCCTCCCAACGAAGGAGTTCCTTCACCGAAAAAAAAGGTTTGACAATTATACAGATAGCATCCCCGGTTTGCGAACGGTTCCGGGAAACTCCCCGCCCCGCCGCAGTCCGGCGCCCGCGGCGCCGCCGCGTTCATGCCCCGCGCTATCTCACAAGCCCGGCGCGCGCGGGGGGCCAGAACCTGATGAAAGCCTTCGCCCGGACGTTGTCCGCCGGGAGAAAACCCCACACGTGGCTGTCTTTGCTCCTGTTCCGGTTGTCGCCTAAGACGAAGAGCATCCCCCGCGGGACCCTCGCGGGCGGCAGCACGTACCGCGGCGGCTCGCCGACGTACGGCTCGTCCAGCGCCACGCCGTTCACGAAGACCTTCCCGCCGCGAACGGAGACCACGTCGTTCTCCACCGCGATTACGCGCTTCAGGAACGAAAACCTTTTCTCGCCCGGCTCAAGCGCCCGCGCCGGCGGCTGGAACGCCACGATCTCGCCACGCCGCGGCTCGCGGAACAGGTAAACGAACCGCAGCCCGAAAATACGGTCGCCGGGCATAACCGTCGGCGCCATGGACCCTGTAGGTATCACGTACGATTGAACGACGGTCGCGCGAAGCAAAAGGAACAGGCACAGCACGGGGATTATCGTCTTTATCCACTCGACCGCCTCCCGTACCGCCGGCGGCGCGGAATCCCTCGTCCCCGCGCGCGTCGTGTCCTGTTTCATCTCCCGGCGGACGGCTGCGCCGTCGTCTCGACTGCGACCTTCCCCAACTTCTCCCTTATGTATTTCACCGCCCGCTGCAGCTGCGCGTCCTTCAGCTCCCTCTCGCTCTCGTCGGTGGAAATCTCCCCCGGCTCGATGTTCATTACGTTGGTTTTTTCGTCCCACTTCACGCCCACGCCGAACAGCGGACCGAGGTCCTCGGCGCGCAGGTAGTTCTCCCCGCCGAAGCGGTAAAAGAACATGTCCGTGCGCGGCTGGTGATCGAACACGAGAACACCCGCGTCGCTCAGGCTTTTGTCCTTCGAAATCCGCTCCTTCAACGCCTCGAGCGGAAACTTCTCGATCCGGCTCTCCCTCTCCATTTCCCTCTCGTCCTTCGAGGTCTCCACCGTCCTGCCCGTGCGGACGTCCGCCTTGACGATTACGTCCGGCACGATCCCCTTCTCGTTTATGTCCTTCATCTTCGACGTGTAGTACTTGTCGGTCGTTATCAGGACCGCCGACTCGTCGGACAGCGGGTAGATGGTCTGGACAAGCCCCTTGCCGAACGTCTTCTCGCCGATCACGGCCGCGATCCCGTTGTCCTGAAGCGCCCCGGTCACGATCTCCGACGCCGAGGCGCTCCCGTTGTCAACCAGCACCGCCATCGGCGCCCCGCCGAAGACCTTCTTCTCGGGCGCGGCGTAATACGTCTTCTTCCTGCGGTTCCGCGAGACCCGGTGCACTATCGGACCCTCGTCCATGAACAGGTTCGCCACCTCCACCGCCGCGTCAAGCGGTCCGCCGGGATTCCCGCGCAGATCGAGTATCAACCCCTTTACTCTCTTCCTCTTTAAATCCAGCAGGTCCTTCTTCAGCACCTCCGGCGTCTGCTGGCTGAACGCCTCGATGTACACGTACCCGATGTCCCCGTCGAGGACCTTCGACTTCTGCACCGTTTTCAGCTCGATCACGTCGCGCACGATCGTAAAGTCGCGTCCCTCGTCCTCAAGTCCCGGTCTCCATATCGTCAGCACCACGGGCGTGCCTGGCTCGCCCCGTATCCGCGCCACCGCGTCGTCCAGCGCCATGTCCACCGTCGAAACGCCGTCTATCTTCATTATGATGTCGCCCGCCTTCAGTCCGACCCTGTGCGCCGGCGTACCCTCGATCGGCGACATCACCATAAGCTGCCCGGAAGTCCGCGCGATCCCTATGGATATCCCCACCCCCCCGAACTGCCCCTTCGTGTCTATCTTCATGTTCTTGTACGCTTCCGGGTCCATGAACCTCGTGTACCGGTCGTCCAGCGACCTCAGCATCCCGCGTATCGAGCCGTAAACGAGTTCCGTGTACTTCTCCTCCTTGATCTCCTCCACGTAGTTCTGTCTCAGGTACCGCAGAACCTCCATCAGCCGGGCGAACCGGCTCACGTCCGAATTCGGGTCGCCCAGGTCCTGCGCCTCGACGTTCTGAACCCCGACGTACCGCAGTATGTCCGCGTGATGCTTCCCCCCGTAGAATGAGAGCGTCAGAAGAAAGAGTATCGAGAAAAAATAGAAGACTGTTCTTGCCGTTTTCCTCATCCCGGACCCCCGGCTGTCAACTACAGTATAGTGGACGGACGCCGAAACGCAAAACCGGGCGCCGACGGAACGGTCGCGCGCCGCCCGACCCTCAAGCCTCCTCCTCTAAAAACCGCGTCACGGATATGTAGCTCCCCGCGATCCCCATGAACACCCCGCAGAGCAGCAGCAGGACGACCAGTACCCTCACCATCACCCACTCGTCCACCATCGGAAACAGAAACGGCAGAATGTCCCTCACGCGCGCCACCGCCATCCAGTACCCGCCGCCGAGGATCGCCGCCGATATGAGCGCGCCCGTCATCCCGAAAAACATCCCCTCGAGCAGAAACGGCCACCTTATGAACCAGCTCGTCGCGCCCACGAGCTGCATCGTCCTGATCTCCGCCCTCCTCGCTATCACCGTCAACCGTATCGTGTTGATGATCGTGAACAGCGTCCCCAGCCCCATCAGTATCGTCAGCGCGAACCCGATGAACTTCACCGCGAGGCTCACCGCCAGTACCTTCTGTATCACGCTCTCGCCGTAGATGATGTCCTCCACGTCCTCCATCTCCTCGATTTCCTCCGCCGTCCCGCGTATGTGCTTCGGCTCGGTCACCCTCACGACCAGCTTCGGCGGAAGCGGGTTGTCACGCGGATTCAATATCAGCCTGATCTTCAGGTCCTTCTCCAGTTTCTTTATCCCGGTCTCCGGCGGAACGTACTCGATGTTCCTCACGTGCGGCAGCACCCTGATCTTTTCCACGAGCTGCGTCACCCTGAAATTCGGCAGGTCCTTGTTCATGAACACGCTGATCTCCAGCTGCGAGGTGATCTCGCTGGACACCTTGTTGATGTTGAAAACGAGGATCAGAAACACACCGAGCGTAAGGAGCGATATCACGGCGGTGCTCATCGCCGCCGCGGACATCAGGAAGTTCCGCGTCACGTTTATCCACAACTGCCCGCAGAAATAAGAAAGCGATCTCACCGGACGCCCCCGATCATCCTTATCCGTCCTGCGTTATCCGTCCGCCCTCCATCCTCACCTTGCGCTTCTTCACGCGGTCCACCGTAGCCATGTCGTGCGACGCCACCACCACCGTCGTCCCCCTCATCTGTATCCTCAACAGCAGTTGCACGATGTCCCACGACGTCTCGGGGTCGAGGTTCCCCGTCGGCTCGTCCGCCAGCAGTATCAGCGGCTCGTTCACGATCGCGCGCGCGATCGCCACCCTCTGAACCTCTCCCCCCGAAAGCGAACCCGGAAACACGTCCACCTTGCCGGCAAGCCCCACAAGCTCCAGCACCTGCGGTATCTTCCTCTCCAGCTCGTACCGCGACGCCCCCGTGACCTCCAGCACGAACGACACGTTCTCCCGCACCGTCTTGTTGGGAAGCAGCTTGAAATCCTGGAACACAACCCCCACCTTCCGCCGCAGGTACGGCACCTGGTGCGCGGGATAATCGAACGTGTCCTTTCCCATCACCATCACACGCCCGCGGCTCGGACGCTCGTCAAGGTATATCAGCTTCATCAGCGACGACTTCCCGCACCCCGACGGTCCCGCCAGAAAAACCACTTCGCCCTTCTCGAACTCAAGATTGATGTCGCTCAGCGCCCGGACGCCGTTGGGGTACGTCAGGTGTACTCGCTCGAAACTTATCATCGCGCCGCTTCGTCAGGCGTTCACAGACCGTTGAAAAACCCGCGTTCGCGCCGGACGTCATTCTGAACGAAGCGAAGATTCCGGTTTTTTCCGCGTTTTTTCATGAGATTCTTCGTCGCGGAGTTTGCACCGAGCATGGCGAACGCGCCCCTCTGAATGACGCCGCGAGACCTTTTCAACAGCCCGTTCATTATATGCGCGCCTCCGCTCCGGCGCAATTTCAGGCGGGGCGCCCTCCGCCCGCGATGCGAAAATATATCCAGCCGCCGCCTCGAAAACAAGAACCCCGCGGTCCCCGCCGCGTTTCGCAGCCCGGCACGCCGGAGCACTCAGCCCGCGCCCGTTCAATAAAACCCGTTTGACTCCTTGCGCGGAGACGATAAAATTAAATTATGGAAATGTCCAGCCTCGAAATATGGGGTTATATTTTCGGCGGGGCTGCAATATTCGCCACCGTCCTCGGAATTTTTTCCGTCTGGAACGGACGCATGACGCGCAGGGAACTCACAGAAGTCACCAAAAGAGCGGAAGCGAGAACTCAGACGCTGATAAGGGAGACGGCGGAGCGCACGAACGAAAACATAAAGAAAATAGACGACCACGAGACAGATGGACGACCACATGAGACGGATGGACGAGCGCCACAAAGATTATTTTGAAAAAATACTGGAAAGACTCTGACGACAACCAGACGGGGATAAGAAACGTTCCATCCGCTCGATTTTCTTGACACCGTCCGCCGCCGCGCATATACTCCACGACACCGGGCGGCGCCGCATCGCAGGCTGAACGCGAACCCGCAGCGCGCGGGCAGGCGCCGCCGCGAAATCGCTCACACTCTCAAGGAGGCGCACCGATGGACTGGGGTATGAAAAACAGGCTCTCGCGGATCATCAATCCCGGCTCCGGCAGAAGCGTCATGCTCGCCGTGGACCACGGCTACTTTCTCGGACCCACGCGCAGGCTCGAAAACCCGCGCGAGACGATAACGCCGCTCCTGCCCTACGCCGACGCCCTCATGCTCACGCGCGGCGTCCTCCGCTCATCAGTGGACGCGGGCGCCTCCACGCCCATCGTCCTCCGCGTCTCCGGCGGAACCAGCGTCATCGGCGCCTCACTCGCCAACGAAGGCATCACCACAACCGTCAAGGAAGCCGTCCGCCTCAACGCCGCCGGAGTCGCCCTCTCCATCTTCGTCGGCACCGAACACGAAAAACAGACCCTCCTCAACCTCTCCGAACTCGTCAGCGAAGCCGAAGAATACGGCATCCCCGTCCTCGCCGTCACCGCCGTCGGAAAGGAACTCGAAAAACGCGACTCCCGGTACCTCGCGCTCTGCTGCCGCATCGCCGCCGAACTGGGCGCGCGCGTCGTCAAAACCTACTACTGCGACGACTTCGAGAAGGTCAGCGGCGGCTGCCCCGTCCCATGCGTCATCGCGGGCGGTCCCAGGCTCGAAACCGAACTCGACGCCCTCGAAATGACGCGCAACGCCATACAACAGGGCGCCGTCGGCGTGGACATGGGACGAAACATCTGGCAGTCGTCACACCCAGTCCCGATGATCCAGGCAGTCCGGGCCGTCGTCCATCAGGATATGAAACCAAGGGATGCCCTCAAGCTCTTCAACAGCCTCAAGGACAGCGGGAAGAAAAAAGCCGGAACAGGCGCGCGGCGC
>JBFMFE010000116.1:0-10360 GCA_040752295.1 bacterium | reverse complement strand
CGCGGTGAAACAGAATACGCGCTTTGTTTTCACAGCTGCTCTGGAGCGCCCGCCCGAGCCGCCTGTCTGCCGCCTGCCTGTGCGTTGCACCTGTCTGCCAGCCAGGCAGGCGCAGACAGGTGCCGGGCACGGCACAGGCAGGCAGCGGGGCAGGCAGGCGGCACAGGCAGTCCTGTCTGCCCACAGGCAGGCAACGCGGCGGGCGGCGCTTCAGCGCCGGCGCCGGATTTATTGGGGCTTGCGGTAAATTTTTCCGTGAAAATGCCGAAAATGATAATGGGGGGATTCGCGTCCCGTGTTTGATGGCGTTCAGCCGCTGCGCATAACGACCCCGGTTTCCCAGCTTGGGGGACGGGTCAGCAGTGTCGAGGGGACACTCGTTCACGCGCACGTGGTGGATTCAAGCGGGGGTAAAGCCCTGCTGAGGATTGAGGGTCAGCTTGTTTTAGCCG
This sequence comes from bacterium, assembly GCA_040752295.1. GTDB lineage: Bacteria > UBP15 > UBA6099 > UBA6099 > JBFMBQ01 > JBFMFE01. The sequence goes on along the minus strand of JBFMFE010000116.1, from coordinate 9,908 downwards.
ACACACAGGCGCCGCTTCGGGCGAACTCCGATATAACCCTCGTGGTTCGCGGCGTCGAGGCAGGGCGGATTCTCATGCAGGTCGTCTCGTCCCGGGGCGAGCCGGTCCGGGCGCTTTCGAACGCCGACATATCATCGCGGCTCGCCGGCTTCGACCTTCCCGAGGGCGAGACGACCATCGCCGCCGCCCGCTCCCTCATCGCTCAGAACCTTCCGGTAACGCGGGAAAACATTCTGAACATCCTCCATTCCCTCGCGCCGGGACCCACGGCTGAACAGACGGGTTTCCTCGCCGCCGCGCTTCGGGAGGGTCTCCCGGTGACGCGCGGGATGCTGCCGCTGCGGGTGTTCGTCGAGGTCGAGATGGAGAGATTCCCGCTCAATTTAAGGGATTTCGTTCATGAAGTCGGGCAGTTCCTCAAGGGGAGCGCCGCTTTTGGGCGCGAGTCCGCTGTGGCGGCGATCTCAAGGATCGCGCACGGCATTCCCAGTCCCGGCGAGGAACCGGCGGCGGCGGTGGCGCGAAAAATCGCCGCTTTCGCCTGCGAGACGCTCCATCCCACGGAGGCGAGACTCGCGTCAGCCGTTCTACCCCCGTCCCACGGAGCGCAAGCCGCACCGGCTGCGGATGCGCTCGTGGAAAACCTGCTTTTTCTACTCCTTTTTACCCGTGCATGGGGCACGAAACCCGACGCGGACACGGTTAATGTTTTAGAAACCGTCGCGGGACAGATCGAGACTGTTTCCGAACCTCGGGTGCGGGCGCTCGCTCTCGATGTCTCGCAGATTTTGAAGACGATAGTTTCCGGGAAAAACCTCGAGCAGGCGTTCCGGGAACTTGAACCGAAGACCATGAGGTTGGTGCTCGAAGTACTGCGCTTGAACCTGCCCGCAGAGGACGAGCCGTCATTTCCGTCGAGGGACGAGGTCGTTTCCCCGCAGCCCGGCGTACGCGCGCCCGAGGGTTCTCCATCCCCCGTTTCCGACCCCGGCGCGCGGCTGTTCCCGGTTGCTTACGCCGCCCTCCGCGATCTTCTTGACGGGATACCCTCCGCCGGCGAGCCGGCGAAGGTGTGGCATCTGCTCAGGGAGGTCATTCTTCGTCTCAACATGCACGTGCTGCCCGAGGTCATGCGCGCCTCTTCCGGCGGAGAGGCGCCCCTCATGATTCCCGGGTTGAAACCGCTGGTGGACTGGCTCGTACGGGCGCTCCGCGCCGCCGCGGACGCCCCGCCTGAGCCGCCGCGGGAGCTGACGATCGAGGCGCAGGCATTGCTTTTGCAGTTGAGGAACACGCTGAACGCCCTCCGCGCATCAACGTCCCCAGGCTTGGAACCGGGTCCTTTTGAGAGGGCGCAGGAGACGCAGGACACGCGCGCGCTGATTTCGCAGCTCATGCGCGCGGAGGGTGTTCCCGAGGCGCTGAAGGAGTCCGCCGCGGCGGCGGGGCGCGGTTTTCAGGCGGCTTCACTCGCCGGGCTGCTCGAACACAACGGCTCAAACCCGACGGGCGCGGTGATGGTGTTCTGCCCGATCCAGTTCGGCGACAGGACGGACGTCGCCAGGATAAGCGTAAAATCCGATCCCGACCGGAGGAAAAAGGGGCTTCCTCTCGACCCGTTCAACGCGAGCCTCCTCATCGCGCTGGACACGGAATTCCTCGGTCATTCCCTTACGCGGCTGGATACGTTTCAGAAAGGGATACGATGCGTTATCGAGGTGGACTCGAAGAGAAAGAAGAAAATCGTGAGCGGTTACGCCTGGGAACTGGAGGAAGCTCTCAGGCGCACCGTTTATGAGGACGCTCTCGTTGAAGTCCGCGTCAGGAAGAGGATAAAGGGGACCGGCGGAGTCGAGGCGGAAGGGTCCCCTATGGCAGTTGACATGAGGGTATGATGGAATCTTCCGGAAAAAGCGGAAGGAAGAGCGCGGCGGCGCTCCAGTACGATGCCGAGAAGGACGTCGCCCCCCGGCTCGTGGCGAAGGGCAGGGGGGTGATCGCTGAGAAAATACTCCAGATCGCAAGGGAGAGCAAAGTTCCCATCTACGAGGATCGCACGCTCGTCGAACTGCTGATAAAGCTCGACCTCGGCGACTACATTCCGCCCGAACTTTATCAGGCGGTGGCGGAAGTTCTCGTTTTTATCTACAGACTCGAGCGCAGGGCGAAGGAGGGGAAGCTCTGAACTTCCGGTTTTGCGCCCCGGCAGTTCCGCATAGGACCTCACCGGTCATCCACATAAGCGCTGATTTACTACGGGGAGCGGTAAATACTAAACGGAGAAGAAAATACTTCCCGTGTATGCAACACCTTCCCTGGCATCCCGGCTCACTGGATTTCGGGTCCCCGCGGAGGCGGTGACAAGTCTCCGCCCGGAATGACACAGTGGCAGGTATTTATTACGGGGAGCATGAAACACTTTACATTTTAAAATGGATTCCCGCTTGCGCGGGAATGACAACGGAGTGTCAATTACTTGATGCTCCCTTCAGTAACGCTCCGAGCAGCAGCAGTAAGAAGTGTTGTGAATCAGAACCCGACGACGATGACGGGAATAATCCGGTTGTTTATCGTCCCATCGCCGAGCTGGCCATAGTAATTATACCCCCAGCACTTTACACTACCGTCACTGATAAGAGCGCAGGTGTGAGCATAACCTCCTGATACAGCTACAGCCCCGGACATGCCTGTAACGGAAACAGGGGTGGGATTATACGTCGTCCTCGTTCCATCGCCGAGCTGGCCATAGTAATTATACCCCCAGCACTTTACACTACCGTCATTGATAAGAGCGCAGGTGTGAGCATAACCTCCTGATACAGCTACAGCCCCGGACATGCCTGTAACGGAAACAGGGGTGAGTTTATCTATCGTCGTTCCATCGCCGAGCTGGCCATAGTAATTATCCCCCCAGCACTTTACACTACCGTCATTGATAAGAGCGCAGGTGTGAACAGAGCCTCCTGATACAGCTACAGCCCCGGACATGCCTGTAACGGAAACAGGGGTGGGATTATACGTCGTCGTCGTTCCATCGCCGAGCTGTCCAAAGTAATTATACCCCCAGCACTTTACACTACCGTCATTGGTAAGAGCGCAGGTGTGATAATAACCTGCCGATAATCGCGATTCATTATTCACGTTACCCGCGCGTATCAACATCGCCTTTGTTGTGGAAGCGCCATCGTTGTCCGTGACCGTCAGGGTGACAAAATACGTCCTTTCCGCGGTGAAAGTATGTGTCGGGTTCTGCATGGTGGAAGCGGGGGCGTCGTCGCCGAAGTTCCACAGGAATGAGACGCACGCGCCGTCCGAGTCAACGCACGATCCGGTAAAATTCACCGAGAGGGGGGGCGGTCCGGACATGGGCGACGCCGCGATTGAAGCCGCCGGCGGCGCGTTCACCACCGATACCGGCGTGTCAGCGTCGTCCGAAATCATGCCGTTGACCCTGCAACCCGGCGTGAAGGTTCCTCTCGATGTGTAAGCGCAGATTCTAACTGTTCCGGTCGCGAGCGCGCTCCATGAGTCTGACGCGTCGCACCTTCCTTCTAAAAACGTAACGTTTCCCGACGTCCCGCACGAGAGCGTGGATTGCGCCTGACCGCCGACGAGGTAGAGAGTTGACGGCGCCGCCGAGGCGTTCACACCTGCGTTCACGCACGCCGCCGAACACGATCCGGCGCCGGCGCAGAGGTCCGTGGTTTCGGGGTTGCCGTCGTCGCATCCGGAGTCGGCGGCGCAATCAGGGATGCAGTATGTGTTTCTGCACGAGGCGGCGCAGGTGGCTGGCGCGTCGCACGTGTCAATCGTCTCCGGGATGCCGTCGTCGCAGTCCTCATGCGCGCCGCACAACGGCGAACACGGCGTATTGACGCACGCGGCGGGGCACGCGGCGGGATTCGAACACGTGTCTATCGTCAGCGCGTTCGAGTCGTCGCAGTCTGCGTCCGCCGAACAAGCCGGGGCGCATGGGGTGTTTTTGCAGACAGAAGCGCACCCGCCGGCGTTTTCGCACGTGTCCGTCGTCAGCGCGTCGCCGTCGTCGCATTGCGAGTCGTTCGAACATGCCACGGCGCAAGGCACGTTCGAGCAGGCGGATGAACACGCGCCGGGATTCACGCACGAGTCGGTCGTCATAACGTTCCTGTCGTCGCACCCTGCGTTCTCCGTGCACACCACGGCGCATGGACCGTTGACGCACACCGCCGAACACGTTCCCGCGTTCGCGCACGAGTCGGTGGTCGCGGCGTCGCCGTCGTCGCAGTCGGCTCCCGCGCTGCAGGCAAGTGTGCACGGTCTCCGCACGTGTATGTTGAAGTTATCGCCTCTGTCCCATCTCGTCCCGTCCTGGCGGACGGTGTAGATGTCGTAATCGGAACCCTCATTGGAGTCTGTGGGCGCCCAGTCGTCGGGTATCACTTTCGTTATCGTCCGCGTGACCGATTGTCCGGGAAGCACGGTGATGTAGAGGTTCTCGTCGAAAGAATTCCACACCTGTGGTGAAGGCATGCGTTTCAGTTGTGCCGCCGCTCCGCAGCGCACCGCGGCAGTGCCCTCGTTCCGCGCGGTGAGGGTTATTTTCATCTCGTCGGCCGGCGCGTAGTTCACTTTGTCAACAGTCAGGTCGCAGTACACGCTGTAGGTCTGGCAGGTGGCGTTGCACGTGCCCGCAAGCTGGCAGACCTCCAGCGTGTCGGGGTTGGCGTCGTCGCAGTCGGCGTCGGACGCACATTGCGCGTTGCAAGAGACATGCGAACAGTATGCCTGACACGTTCCCGGGTTTCCGCAGGCGTCCGAAGTCAGGGCGTTTCCGTCGTCGCAGTCCGCGTCGGCGTAGCAGACCGACGCGCACGGGATGTGGGCGCAGGCGGCGGCGCACGATCCCGGCCGCCTGCAGGTGTCGTAGGTCAAGGAGTTTCCGTCGTCGCAATCGTATTGTGATGAACATGAAACTGCGCACGCGCCTAAAACGAGATCGAATTCTTTGTTTCCGTTTCGGATGTCGCCGCAGTTTTTTATTGTAACCACTTCCGATACGTTTCCGTCCTTTTCCGCCCATAAATGCCACACGGTGTCGGCGGGGGCGTTTCGGAACTCCACCACAGCGTCCCTGCCGAACAACGGGTCGCTTGACCATCCTCCCTGCGATACCTTCAGCGTCGCCCCGTTCACCGGATTTCCATACGCGTCCACGAACCTCACTTTCGGCGTGCCGTCCTGGCACCGCCGACCCTTCCAGTCGAGGTTGTACCACGAGAGGTGAGTCACCTGGAAGCGGACGAAAAGCCCGTCGGCGTCGCGCTGAACGGTCGAGCGCATCACGGTTCCGTCCGGGTTGTGCTCCACCAGCCACTCACCGGAGTCCTCGTTGAAAGTAAAGATCGGGACAGTGTCGCCCGCCGCCACCATCACGCCGGTCTCGGGGTTCTGCACTCCGTCGGGAATGCGCATTGTCACAAGCGCCGCCGCGCCCGCGCCGAAGCGAGTTATCGGCTGTCCGCCGGAATCTGTCAGTGATATACGCGCAAACCCGGCGGTCGTAAGGACGCCCTCGCCCGGAACGCCGGCGCCGGTGTCGCTCAGCGTCATGAAGTCCCCCGGAAACATCTCGAGGTCTTGCTCGTCCGTCGGGTCGCCGTAGATGATTGACCCGGTCAGCGCGCCCGTACCGCCAAGCACGGCAGCCGCGTCAGCGCCCGCGCCGGAGGGGTCGCCAACCTGGAGACTGACGTCCGGATTGACCGCTGGGTCACCCGCCGAAGTGAACGTCACAGCCCTGTCGTCGGCTGCGACCATCACGGTCGTTTCCGCCACGGCAAGCCCGGTCGCAGGGTCGATCCCCACGGTCGGCGACAGGTTTTCGGTGGTTCCGTCGGAATGAACAACCTGGGCGCGGGTCGCATCCTGCGAGGTCGAGGGCAGGCGCGTCATGGATATGGTAATGGAATGGATGCCGTTAACGAGCGAGCCGTGGTAAACCCGGACGGTTTCGTATTCCTCGACATACCCGTCGCTGGTAAGCTTCAGCTTCACGGTCGTGCCGTTCTCATTGACGCTGCCAATCGAAAACGAAAACCGCCCTTCCGGGTTGGTGAAAAGCGTCTGCGACCCGCCGTCCACCACAACCATTGCGCCATTGACGGGATCGCCGTCGCCATTGACCACAACCCCGGCGAGATAAGCTTCCTGGGACAGGGGAAGCGATTGGAGGAGTTTTCCGGCGTTTATCCTGCCGGCGACGGGTTTGTCGGTGTTCAGAACGTCAACGTTCGCGGCGAGGTAGTTCTTGAGCGTCGGGACCGTCATGCCTGGCTGAACCGAGAGAATCAACCCCGCCAAACCCGAAACGAAAGCCGAGGAAAAAGAAGTGCCGCTTCTCAGCGCGTATCCGCCGCCGGGGGCAGTGGTATAAATATTCTCGCCGGGGGCGGCCATGTCAACGCGCGTTCCATAATTTGAGAACGCGGCGCGTTCGTCATTTTCGTCGGTTGCAGCCACGGAGAGCACGTACCTGTCGGCTGCCGGGAGGTAAGTGGCGGAATCGTGCCCACCGTTGCCGGAAGCAGCCACAAGAAGGGCACCCCTGTAATAAGCGTCTTTTGTGACCGCGCGTACGATTTCCACCGCCGGCGAATCCGATGGGAAAGCCGCTCCCACGCTGACGTTGATCACCCTTGCGCCGTCGTTCACCGCACAGGCTATTCCGTTAAGCACGGTAAAGAGAGGGCAGATGCCATCGTCGCTGCAGACTTTCACGGGCAGAATCCGGCAGTTCCAGCAAATCCCGGCCATTCCGACACCGTTGTCGCCGGCGCCGGCGGTCACGCCCGCGACCGACGTTCCGTGATTGTAAACGTCGGAAGTTCCCGAGAGCGGGTTTATCAGGTTCATGCCCTGCAGCACCCGCCCAGCAAGTTCCGGGTGCGCCGCGTCCACGCCCGTGTCGAGCACCGCAATGACGGGGCTGCCGACGGGGATGTATTCTTTCCACACGCCGGTCATCCCTATCTTCTCGAAAGCCCAGCGGTTTATAAGAGGCGATCCGGCGGCGAAAACAGGATCGCCGGGCACGGCGTTGAGGGACAGCAGATAGTTGGGGGATACCTCACGGATTTCGGCGACCCCGTTCAGCGCCGCTTCGGCATCTTCCGGAGCGCCGCTGCGGAGTTTCAACTGGTAAACCGCCGCCGCGGCGTTTCGCCCCACGACGACAGCCCCTGCGGTCCGCGCTATCTCATCCACGCGCGACTCGCTCGTGCCGGGCGCGAAGTAAATTATCAACTGGCCGGCTATATACCGGTTCCCGCGCGCGTCGGCGCTCAGGGAATCGTCAGCCGTGAAAGGATAGGTGGAGACAGGAGAGGTGTTATCGAGAACCACAATTCTGCCGGTGGAATCCGCGGCAGCGCCGTAGCTCGCCGTGATTTTCCCCACGCCGCCCCCGTTATCCGGTGTGTAGATGATGGAACCGCCCTTTCCGCCTGAAAATCCCGTCAGCGTCCCGTCCGCCGTCCAGTCGGCCTCCACCCCGCTCACGTACCTCCCCTCATCGTCGTATCCCACAGCCCAGAGTGTGATATCCTCACCCTGGGGGAGGTCAAGCGCCCCGATTTCCCGCCCTTCACCGTCTGGAGCGCTCTCTATCCTTATTGTCACCACCTGCGGCGCCGACGGTCCGAGCGGGGGGGGTTCAACAGGCGGAGATTCCTCCGTCAGACTCTCAACCGGAGGAATTTCCACGGGCGCCGGCGAAAGCTCCATCACCGCCGCGACCCTGGAATAAATGAAATAGCCCTCCCACGGTTTCAGGGTTGTGGTTGACACGTACCTCCGCGCCGCGGGGTCGTACGCGAAAACAACCTTCCCCACGCCCACGGTCTCGGCAAAGCCGGCGCCGTCTATCTTTGCTGAAGTAAGAAGGTCAATTTCATCAAGAAACGGATTGCTTATCAGGTTCCATCCGGGGGTCAATTGGACCGAGCAGTTCACCGCCTCGCTCACCGGGGTACCTTTGAAAAAGAGTTCGCTTTCAGGCATGTGCATCCAGAAGGCGCGCCCCGGGGCGATGGCGCCGGCTTCAGAACAGCCGACGTATTTGCCGTTCTTCACGCCGAAGGCGGCGAAGACCGGGTTGTTGATAAAACCGCAGACGCTGACTTCTTCGTCGGGAACGAAAGGCAGAGAGACAAGCTGCCAGCCGGAGGTGAAAGTGCGACCGTATTCATCGGAGATTACATGCGCGGATATCAGTATTAACAGAGGAAACGGTAATAGCAGTTTTATCAACACTTTAACAAAAGGGTTCAAGTGTTAAGGTCCGGCTTAAGATTTTTTCGGAGCACTGATGGAATAAACATTCATCAAATGAAATTCATTACATGAATTCTCATTTACGCTGACGGAGTCAAAAGGCGATTTTGCCAGCCATCCGCTTTTTAAGTTATTTATTCCCCTTAGACTCGTAAATCAAACGAAATTGCGAAAATTAAAGTTGCCGGCGCCGCCTTCGCCCGGGGAGCGCCGCGCTTCAGGCTCCATGACGGGGCGCGGAGTCAGCGGATAAAGCGAATAACGAACGTTTGATGAAGAGCGGTGATTCTGTTACAATGAACGCGCTTCCGGCGTCGTAAATTGACGCAGGCGCGCGGAACGGAAGGTGAGAACGATGTACGGCGTAATCATGGCGGGGGGACGCGGTTCGAGGTTCTGGCCCAGGAGCAGGAAGAGGCGGTCGAAACAGGTCCTCAACATTGTGGGCAGGAACACGATGATCCAGGACACCGTGTACCGTCTGTCCCCGCTCATTTCACCGAGGCAGGTGATAATTGTCACCAATCATCTGCTCGCGGACGAAATCAGGCGGCAGCTTCCCGCTGTCCCGCCGGAGAACGTCATGGTGGAGCCTGCGAACCTCAGCACGATGCCCTGCGTGGGACTGGCGGCGGTGTACATCAGGAAACACCACCGCGAAGCCGTCATGGCGGTTTTCGCCGCGGATCACGTCATCCAGGACGTCCCCACCTTTCACCGCGCGCTCGAATTCGCGGAGAAACTGTGCGTTGAGCACGGGGCGCTCGTCACGTTCGGCGCCAAGCCCACGGCGCCCGAGACGGGATACGGCTACCTCGAAATGGGAGAGAAGATTGCCGGCGAGGAGCCTCTCTGCGCGCGCAGTGTCGTCCGTTTCAACGAGAAGCCGGACCTGGAAACCGCCGAAAGATACGTCGCCGACGGAAGGCACCGGTACAACACGGGTATGTTCGTGTGGACGGTGGAGGCGATTCTCGAGGAGTACGAGAAGCTGGAACCCGACGCGTACCGGAAGCTGACGCGGATCGAGGACGCGATCGGCACCCCGTCCGAGTTCAAGGCGCTGGGGGAGGTTTTTCCCACCCTGCCGAACGTGTCCATTGACAAGGCGATCATGGAGAGGTCGTCACGCGTGATCATGGTAGAGACCGACTTCGGATGGAACGACATGGGGAGCTGGACGTCCCTGTACAACACGTGGCCAAAGGACGACGACGGGAACGCCGTGGTGGGGCAGACGCTCAGACTGGATACGAAGAACTGCCTCATATACAGTCCGAACAGATTCGTCGCCACCCTCGGGATCGAAAACGTTATAATCGTGGAGACGGACGACGTGGTGATGGTCTGTGGACGCGACCGAGCACAGGACGTCAGCCGGTTCGTCGAGGAACTCAGGGACAGGAAACTCGAGGAGTTCCTGTGAACGCCGCGCCGCGGCGGCTGAACATGGGATTGCGGAGGTGAGGAATGAGGATAGGGGTTCCCGGGGAGATCAAACAGGATGAGTACCGCGTGGCAATCACCCCGTCGGGCGTGAGGGCGCTGACGGAGGCGGGGCATACGGTTTTCGTCCAGAGAAGCGCCGGGGCGGG
>JBFMFE010000115.1:0-6459 GCA_040752295.1 bacterium | reverse complement strand
CGTGAACCAAAAAGAGCGAAAGTTCAGCCCATATTGTCCGCTCCCATATTTTACCACTATTGATTCTGGCGCAAAAAGTCAAAAATATCAAATTCGGCGGCGGCATACGGAGATGCCTGTCTGCCGCCTGCCTGGCTGGCAGACAGGTTGGCACGGCGGACAGGCCTGCCTGCTCCGCGGAACAAAACGGCGCGGCAGGCAGGCGTACCGCGCCGAAAATGGTTTTTGCTCTTGGGGGGCAGTCCCCGTTTCTCCATCGAAACTACTATACGTGCGCCGGAATCAATACTTTGATATTGGGAAGTTCTGTACTGGACGCGGTGAAGCTCTATTTTTCGCACCGGGGCGCGGCGTCCGAATCATCCCCCTGATTTTTCAAAAAATTCATTTGAAAAATCTGTAGTGACGAGCAGCGGGGTAAAAACGGGAATTCACTTTGAGTGAGGTCCGGCTTTTGCAGAGAAACGTCCAGTCCCCCCCTCGTAACCCGCTTGAGAAACTGAGGGATTTATGAAACGATAGAGTCATGCGCCGCGCCGATTGACCGCCGGGGCGGCTCAATGGTATCATTTGCTGTCTGAAAAAACTCGTCTCGTTCATTACAGCGGTGACCCGCGGCTGACGGGACCGCCCGCGCGATATCCCGCGCGGCGGATGAGAACAGGGGGCGCACAGGATGGGTACCGGCGACAGGGCGGCGGAGGACGCGAAATCCTCCCCGTTCCTCGATTACGTCCTCGAGACGTATATCGCGGACGCCTCCGAGCCGGGCGGCGGTGAGAGGGTCCGGCTTGGGGAACTGCACGCCCGGCTCGAAAAGCTCAAGGGAAAGCGAAGCGAGCTTATCGGGTATCTGCGTTCGCTCACGCCGTTTCAGCGCCACGTACTCGACGCCTCGAAGGAGCTGAACCGGATCAGGTCGCTGTCCTCCGAAGCGCTGGAGAAAAACGACCGCGACGCGGCGACAAAATGCTGGTTCAGGACGCTGTCCCTGCTGGTCTCGCTCAAGCTCTGGCGCCGGGCGGATTTTGCCATCGAGAACATGGAAAAGAGGCTGCGGTTCACCCCCCCGGAAAAGGCATTCCTCGACGGCGCCTGCGGTTTCACCCGCGCGCCTGACAGTGACGCGCCCGTGCCCGAGCCGCTTCACACCACGCGCGCCGCGGAGGTTGACAGGTACGAACTGTGGGAAAACGACGCGCTCGTAGACGGGGACTACGAGGAACCGCTGCGGGTCAAAATCCGGGAGCACGTCGAGAAAGAATACGGCGTCCGGCGGGTGGACAATTTTTCGGGGACAAAGAAGGCATTCCCGCCCAACCAGACGCTGAAACACGTCCGCGCGTCCGAAAAGGTCCACGACATGACGTATTTCAGCGGGGTCTCGCAATTTCTCGAGGAGAAATACTCGCGGCTGCGCGACTCGACGTACAGACCGCTTGCGACGGAGCGGCACGAGACGGGGGGATACACGGAGAGGCGCGTCAGGTTCAGCCTCGACGGCGACAGGCTCGTCGAGTCGGAGAACGGACTCATCAGCGCCGTAATGCACTGTCTTTCCCCTAACACGATACGAAAAAAGATGATCAACGACGTGAAACTGGTCGAACAGGCGCTGACAATGGGCGCCAAGAAGGTCGGCAGCGACTACTTCTTCGACAGGTTCCGGCGCGCCGAACCCGAGCCTGCCTTCCTTCAGCGAACGGAGGGCGGCGACGGCGAACCCCCCCGTACACCCCCGTCCGCGCCTCGGGAACGCGTCACCGCGGAAACGGCGTCCCGGCTCATAGCCGAGCTCGCCGGATGTGACAGGTTCATATTCGGCGGTCACCTCGACTTCGACCTGTATATGGACGGCATATCGATCCGCAAAAAGCCCGACGTATTGGTGATCGAGGGCGAAGGACTCGGATGCTACGAATACGCGAACAACCTCATCATACTGCCCGCGGTCTGCCCGCCGGAAACCACGCCCCTTCAGCAGGTCCTCTCGGCGCTCGCGGACTTCAGGTACTCTCTCTGGATTGACACCCCTAAAGAAATCTTCGACAAGCAGGGCGTGGGCTTCGCCGTGATCGGCAGAAAATCCAAAATATCAAGCTCAAAGCCGCTCTGGCAGATTTTTCCGACAAAGTCCAGCGCCCTCATCAAGCAGCGCGCCTTCCGGACGTACTACGTCCGCCACGTACTCTCGTTCCTCTTTCACGAGGGCGTGGGCGCCGTCGCCGGCTGCGACGTGCCGGCGGTCAACCGCATCGCCGAACAGAAACTCCGGCAGTTCTTCGACGCCTACGTCCCTCTCTCCATACCCGCCGCCCCCCCCGCAAAACCGCAATAAGCGGAACCCTGATCGCCGGACAAAAAACAGCGCCCGACGCACAGCCTCCCCCCGCCGCGTAAACCGCCGCGCACCGCCGCGCCCGCGGCAGGGAACCGCCCGCCGGAACCGGCGCCCGCGACTCCTTTGCATTTCCATGGAATCCCGGCGAAAATGATGTCCTGATGAGTTCAGTCAGGCCGATCAAAAAACCCGTTGCCGTCGTCCTGTTCATCGCCCTCGTCGCCGCCGGAATTTACTTTTACGTGCGTGACATCAGCCGGTACATTCCGCCGCCGAGGGACTCCGTCGTCTTCAAAGGACTCACCGTCCACGTTTACAAAAGCGGCGCGGCGGACGGGGCGCCGGCAGCGCGCACGGCGGCGTTCGACGGCAGAACGGTGCCGCTCGTCGAAACGCGCTCCAGTCTGAAATGGAAACTCCGGGCGCGCGAGGTGCGCCTCGACAGCAGGGGCGAAGTCTACACCTTCTCCGGCATCGCCGACGGAACGCTTTACAGGGAGAAAAAGCCCCCGTTCCGCTTCACCGCGAAGAGCGCCCTCTACAACTCGAAGCTCGAAGAGGTGATCGTCAACGCCCCGGTCCGCTTCCGCTCGGAAAACGGCGACTACTTCAACGCCGCGCGCGTCCACTGGTTCGGCAGGGGCAAAAGGCTTGTCATCCCCAAAACGGTCAGAACCCGGCTGGACGGCAACACCTACTCGGCGGACAGCTTGGAAAGCGAGGGCGAGGACATGGAACTGGTCACGCTGCGCGGCAACGCCCGCGCCTTCCTCCCCGATATAGAGGAATCCGGCTCGCAAAAGGTGAAAAAGGAACTCGACGAGGCGGGCGTGAAAAGAAAATACCTCAAAAACTTCACCGCGCGCGCCGACGAGATGCGCTACTACGGCAGGGAAAAACGCCTGAACTGCCTGTCAACGGCGCCGCCGGCGATCATCCCGCCGGACGAAAACCCCCGGCAGCCGCCCGCCGACCTCGTCCTCATCGACACCGACAGGTTCGAAATGCGCTCGAGGGAACTGCTCATCAATTTCGAAAACAAGTCCGCCGTCGCCCGCACGGACGTATGGATAAGGCGGAAGCCCGAGGAACCCGACCCCGGAAAGAGCAGGCTCGCGCAGTCCCTTCAGAAAAAAGACGTCTTCTTCACGACCGACGAAGCCCGTTACACGTGGAAACAGGGCTTTGTGGAAGCTCCCGGCGAAGTGGTCATGACACAGGAAAACCTCGACGGCAGAGCCGGCAGGGCGCTCTTCAACACAAAGTCCGATCTCGCGACGCTCCTCGACGGCGTGGTCCTTCACCAGACCCGCGGCGACTGGCTGATCGCGGAGAAGATCGTCGCGGAGGACGCCCCGGAGAGAGCGAAGAAAATCGCGCGGGACGAAACCACGATCTCCTCCGCGGGCGCAGAAATAAACTTCGACACGGGCGACATCTCCGCCTCCGGAACGGTCAACGTGCTCCAGAAGGAACGCTCACTCCTGGGGAGTTCCGCCGAGTACGCCGCCGACGTGAAAACCTGGCGGGTCTTCGGAACCCCGCTCGCCGCCGACGGGGAAGAGTCCATCGCGGCGGACATCTTCATATACGATGAAGAGGACGAGCGGTTCACCGCCCTCGGAAACGCGCGCTCGGAGTTCCTCCCCGAGGAAAAACACAGGGACGACATCGAGAAATTCTTCCGCGAGCGCGACGGCGATGAAGAGGAACGCGGACGCATCGAAAAAGACAGGGTCTCCGTCGCGGCGGACCTCCTCGACCACAACCGCAGAACGGACGTCCTCACCGCAAGGGGCGACGTCATCCTTCGCTACAGGGACGTCGTCTTCACTGCGCCGCTCCTCAAAATAAACTACAAGGAAAAAACCATCGAGGCTGAAAACGGGGTCACCATAGTGGACAGGTACGCGCGGAGCACCGCGGAAAAACTGCTCGCCAACTGGGAGACCCGCGACGCCGCGCTCTCCGGCGCGGTCGTGATTTCCCACGGCGGCAGGAAAGCGACGAAAGATAAAAAGGAAATCGAGCCGTTCACCCTCAAATGCGGCGAGGTCGCCTACAACTGGGAACACATGAGGGGCGAAGCCGGCGGCAGTCCGGTTATCACCTCGAAGGGACGATGGATCGCGGCGCAGAAATTCAGGTTCGACGCGGACGCGGGCAGATACGACTTCTCGGGCGGCGTCAGGATGCACCAGGACAACGGAGACTGGCTCAGGGAGAAAGGCTACGTTGACGAGGAGAAGGACGAACGATTCTGGAAGGTCGCCAGAGACGCCGCCGACGCCGAATGCGACGAGGCGCACCTTGACGAAGAGCGCGATCACTTCCTCCTCGCGGGAAACGTCGTCGTCACGCAGCAGGACCGCCGCCTCGAAGCGGACAGGGTCGAATTCTTCGGCGAACTCAAGAGAATAACAGCCGCCGGAAAAGTCCGCCTTCACCAGACCCGCGGCGACTGGCTGTTTGAAAAAGGTCTCATCGGCGAAGAAGAGGAGGAAGACGTAAAAGAACGCGCCAGGGGGCGCGTGGACCTCCTCGCCGGCGAAATGGAGTCGAACTACGGCGAAAAGAGAACCCTGCTCTCCGGGGGCGTCTCGGTGACCCAGGGCGAAAGCACCGTCAAAGCCGGCAGGGTCTGGCACGACGACAAAAACAAAAAAACCCTCCTCGAGGAACACGTCGAAATCAATGACGAAAAAGAACGCGCCCTCCGCGCCCGCCGCGTCCTGTACGACGGAAAAACGAAGACCCTCGAGGCGTTCGACGACGTCGCCGGCAAGGCTAAAGTGAAAACAGGCGGGGACGGGGAAAAATAAAAATATTCTTGAAACCCTCCGCCGGAAATATGATATACTGCCTGAAACTCTATGGACAGGGGGGGGTACTCCGTGGCTTCACCGGAACAAGAGGAAGCGAATCCCGAAATAGACCTTGAAATGCTCACGGCGGAAGAACTTCAGGAGATGGAACTCGACCGGCTCGACGAAATCTTCTCGAAGGCGCAGGCGCCCGATCCCGAGCAGTTGAGGGGAACCTTCAGGGGGCTGGCGCTCGCAAGCCCGGTTCACGACTACGTCCCGAAAGCCCTCAGAAAGGTATGGGCGCTCTACGCCTCAAGCCCTCTCTTCATGTGGAAAGGCAAGGAATTCGAGATGGACGAGGAGCAGAACTGCCTCGGGGGCAGAAACCTCTTCGTCAGCCTCAATTCGCCGATCAAACTCTTCAAATTCACCACCCGCACCGAACCCTCCGAGTACGACAGCGGCGACTGCCTCGTCCTGGACTACGACCTCGACAAGAACCCGCTCCCCATACGGAAAGTGCGCGACGAACTCCGCAGGGTGAACCCGAACCTCTACCTCGGAAGGGGCAACCTGATGATCGGCGAGGAACCGCGTTTCGCCTTCTACTTCACCCTCGAACCCGAGCTGTCCGTTTAGGCGTCCGCGCGGAACCGCCCGGCATCCCCGGACGCCCCGGCGCGCGACCGGGGCTTATCTGCCCGTTGCCGCGCGCCTTCGCCGCTTCCGGCGTGATCAGGCCTTTTCCGCGGAACCGGGATCAAACCTTCGATATTCCCTGTACGATACCCGTTTTTTCCCGGCTATTGCCCGGTTCCGTGTGATCCGGTAGAACTGAAAGTCAGCCTGCCTGTGCGTGGCGCCTGCCTGCCCCGATGGGGCGTTAGGCAGGTGCCCTTGCCCGAATCATTAAAAACCGGGCACGCACACGGGCAGGGGCAGGGGCACGAAAAAATAAAAGAACATTGATTTTCATTGTTTTTTCGTACTATGTGGTGAAGTTGGCTTATTCAAACCGCCGCGCTGGAAGGAAATCCCGGATTGAAGTAAAATGAAATTGTGAAGAAGCTG
The DNA here is from genome assembly GCA_040752295.1 of bacterium. Lineage (GTDB taxonomy): Bacteria > UBP15 > UBA6099 > UBA6099 > JBFMBQ01 > JBFMFE01. The sequence goes on along the minus strand of JBFMFE010000115.1, from coordinate 240 downwards.
AAACTCTATATGACCTCGGTGTGGAGTTTTTCGCTCGCAGCACGACGTGGTATTCCATTGAATCAGAGATTCGCAGAAAGTCCCGGGGAGATGAACCGTTGTGATTTCCTTGATTGAACACCGATTTTCGCGGAAGGTTTCACCGTCATAATCAGGTCTAGTTTTTGGCGTGGTTTGGCTGTGGCGGTCATGGTGTGAAAACGATCCGCAGGGGTTTTCCGCCGAGCCAGGGCGGGGTGA
>JBFMFE010000114.1:0-5232 GCA_040752295.1 bacterium | reverse complement strand
CTGCTGTTCACCGACGGCTGCACCGAGCAGAAAAACAGCGCCGACGTGATGCTCTCCGAGGAGCGTTTCATCCAGCGGTTCAGGAGCGCAGTGGCGGAGGGACAGGAGCCGGTCGTGAAGGCGCTGTACGACTACATACTGAGATTCGCGGGCGGGGTCAGGATCGCCGACGACATCTCCATTCTTCTCGCCGAAATAAAGAAGCGGTAGCCGGGCGCGCCGGGGCGGCGGTTCAGATCAGCGACGGCATGGAGACGGCAGGGTGCCCTTTCTCCTGAAGGAACTCGAACACCTTGTCCTCGGTCTCGGCGATTGTCTCGTCGCAGATCATATCGGTCAGGTTTTCGACGCCTTCCTCTTTCCCCCGCGCGTTGATCATCGCGGCGAGTTCCTCCTTGAGCGCCCTGGGCATCCAGACGAGACGCTTTATGCCGCCGTCGGCGGAGATGAACTTTTTGCTGCCGATGTACTGCTTGCTGTGTCCGACGAAGCCCGGCGTCTGGTTTCCGCCGCCGACCGAGCCGGCGAGCGTTGAAAACTTCATGCCGCAGGGAGTCATGCCCGCGAACTCGCGGTTGACGGTCATAATCCCGTTGCACATGGGAAGCAGAGCGGCGATGCACTCGAAGCACCCGCATGAGGTCATCGGGTTGTCCATGATGCTGTAGGCGTTGAACGTCGTGAGCGCGCCGCGCGAGGCTTCGTTCAGGAAGGCGTCCACGCCGGACCATCTCCCCTTGACCCCGTCGAGCGTTTCGTTCTTTTTGATGGGCTGGTTGGGACCGGTGGGCGTGATCTCGAAGGCGGCTTTTCCGTCGAGCCAGTTGTAGCCGCCGCACAGACCGGTCCGTTCCGGGGTGAGCACGCACACGTGCGTTGGGGCGAACGACTGGCAGAGCGTGCATGAGTAGAACGTGTCCACCGCCTCGTCGGTAAGCCCGGCGAGCCTCCTGTCGCGCGCGGCGTATTCCCTGCGCGCCGTCTCGCGCAGCTTCAGGACGTCCTCTTCCTTCGTGTACAGGCGCACCTGCACCTTGTCCAGTATGGTGTTGTATTCGGCGTGAAACTTGGCGTGTATGATGGTTCCGAGGTGCGCTATCTTGAAGCCCTTCTCCTTCGCCTGGTCGCTGATGCGTATCCAGTTGATGTCGCGCTGACCCATGTGCCACACGCCCTGGGCTTCGTTGATGAAGGTGTGCACGTATCGTTCGAGTATGGGTTCGAAGTCGGACTGCATCTTTCTGCCGGCGACCTCGGCGACTATGCCCAGCGGCAGCGCAGAGCCTTTCTTGACGTCGTCTATCTCGGGACCGATCACCTCGATCCTGCCGTCCTCGACCTCGCCCATGTCCCTGGTCGTGACGAACTCGAACGCCGGGGTGATGTTTCCGCCGAACTGCGCGTGCATCTGCTCCTTGCGTATGCGCTCGCCCTCGAATGCCGGACCGAAGGAGACGGGGATGGGGATTTTGTGGACGGTGACCTTCAGCCCTCTGACCTCGATGGCTTTCTGAACCATTTCCCCGTGCCCGACCGGGGAGACGACGTGCTCGTAGGTGCAGATTCCGGTGGGCAGTATCTGTGTGATGTCGGTGTCGGCTATGGTCGGGAACCCGTAGTTGATCGCGCCCGCCGCCTGCGCGAAGCGCACATCGCTGACGGGACCGAACGAGAGCACGAAGGCGAAGATTCTGTTTTTGTTGTACATGAGCACCTTGCGGAAGTCGCCGGGCGTGGCGCCGCCGAAGGACATGGCGGCGCGTGCGGCGAAGCCGAGGGCGAAGACCGTTGCCGTGATGTCCTTGCCGAACGGGACGAGGCGCGTCTCCCAGCCCATCTGGACGTCCTCCTCGGCGAGCTGTTCAGCCATGTTTTTGCCGTCGGTGTCGTGGGACATGAAGACGTAGAGGTTCTTCTCCTGCAGTTCGCGGGCGATTCTGACCGCTGTCCCGTTGTCGGGCGCGGCGCCGACGATGGCGGCGAAGCCCGGGGCGGTGCCGTCAACGAATTCCAGCCCCCGCTCCCTCATGATGACGTCGTCCGCGGCGCCCAGCCACAGGTTGTCCTCGGTGGGATTGGTCGTCTTCGTGTAAGGGCATTTCCCGTTGTCAATGTACTTTATCCCCTCGATGATCTCGTCGCAGAACAGCGTCGCCATCCCGGCGTCGAGCGCCTCGCCGAGATACGGCAGGTAGTGTCTGCCCTCGGGGACGGGGGGCAGAAGATCGTCAACTATCCCGATCACTCTGTCCATATCTGAGAGTTTTTCCACCTTCTCGCCCGTCATGGCGTAGATGACCGGAAGGAAATACCCCGTGTTGGGAAACTCGGCTTTCGCCCCGGCGCCGAAGCTTTCCTTCGCCCTGTCGAGTTCCTTTTTCGCCCTGTCGGCGAGGGCGTGCGCTCCCTTGATGACGTTCACGGCGATGTAATGTGACATGACGATGTCGCCTCCTGTCCGCTGAAAGTATCCCGCCTGCGCGGGGTCACACCTCGAGCTTCCTGCGCATTTCCATGTCGTACAGCACCCGCTCGCGCTCTTTCTGTATGCCCAGCGCGTCGCGTTTTGCGACGATGTGGTCAATCATCGCGGCGGCGACCTCGCCGGCGGTCTGCTTCACCGCCCACTTTCCGCCCACGAGCCGCTCGAGTTCGTTGAAGAGCAGGTCGGTCATCTTCTGGCTGCCGGAGATCGGGAGCCGCTGGTTGAAGACCGTGTAGACGCCCGACGCGACGAAGTAGGAGCCGATTGAGATTGCCTTTTCGCTCATCCAGTCCGGTGCGCAGCCGGCGGCGGGCAGGTCGCAGATGTCGTTCCCCAGCCCGCCTTCGTTCACCATGTGCGTCGCGGCGATCAGTATGCGGCTGTTGTCCACGCACGAGCCCAGGTGGAGCACCGGGGGTATCCCTATCGCCTCGCAGACCTCGGCGAGTCCCGTGCCGCCCTGTTCTCTCGCCGCTTCGGGCACCATGAGTCCCTCCCTCGCGATGATCTGCGCGGCGCATCCGGTGAGGAGGACCAGGACGTTGTTGGAGATCAATTCCTTGACGAGGTCAATGTCGAAGTGGTGCCGGGGCACGCCGGGCGTGTCGCATCCGACAACGCCCGCGACGCCCAGCACGCGCCCGTTGATGATGTTGTCGTTCAGCGGGCGGTACGAGGAGCGGAATCGTCCGCCCTGCATGTAGTTTATGTACTCGTGGCTGAACCCGGCGATGAGGTCGAGCGGGTCGCCCGGGATTTTCACCGTCTTGCCGCGCCGGGGGAAGTTGTCAATGGCGCGGCGCACGATCGCCTCCGCCGTCGCGACCGGGTTCTCCTCGTCGAATTCGAGGTGGGTCGCGCCGTCTATCTTCGCCTTACGTGACGTGGTGATAAGTTCCGTATGGTACCTCGAGGCTACCGTGGCGAGTCCCTGCATCACGCACTGCACGTCCACGACCATGGCGTCAACGGCGCCGGTGACGATCGCCAGTTCCTGCTGCGTGAAGTTGCCGGCGAGCGGGATGCCGTGGCGCATGAGTATCTCGTTCGCGGTGCAGCATATCCCCACGAGGTTGATCCCCGCGGCTTTTTTCGATTTCGCGTGCTCGAGGAGTTCCTTTTTGCGCGACGCGATGACTATCATCTCGGAGAGGAGGGGTTCGTGGCCGTGGATGACGATGTTGACGTGGTCGTCCTTGAGGGTGTTGAGGTTGACGGTGCTTCTGACGGGTCTTGGCGTGCCGAAGAGGACGTCCTGAAGCTCTGTGGCGATCATCGAGCCGCCCCAGCCGTCGCCGAGGGCTGCGCGCATGGAGCCGAAGACGATGTTCCTGTAGTCCTGGTCCGTGCCCATGTGCGTGCGGTGCATCATCTCGACGATTTCCATGTCTACGCCGCGGGGGAAGAGTCCGGTCTTGCGCCAGAGTTCCTGCCGCTTGGCGGGCGCGCGCCTCGCCATCATGAGTTCGCCATCCTGGCTGCCGAACTCGGCAAGGCATTTGCGGGCGACTTCTTCCGCCATTTGATTGACGGTTTTGCCGTTCGCCGCCACGCCGTACACGCCGGCAAGCAGGTTGAGCTTGACGTAGTCCTTGACCTTGTAGCCCTCTATTTTGCCCTGTGCGGTTTTGAGGAGGACTTTCGCGACCTCGCGCCCGTGGTCCGAGTGGGCTGACGCGCCCGCGCAGACCATCCGCGCCCAATTGCGCGCGGCGATGGTGTGTGCGTCCGCTCCGCACACCCCGCGGACGTCGGGTTTCTTGAGGCTGATCCTGCACGTCCCCATGTTGCACAGGCGGCAGCACAGTCCCTCGTCGCCGAAAGGACAGCCTTTCTGATCCTGGCGCCTGTCGAAGGCGGTTTTAATCTCCGCCTCGTGCGCGCAGTCTAAAAGTCTCTGCGTCGCCTGACACACCAGACAATCAGTTGAATCTGACATTTTTCGCCTCCCCGATCATTTGGTTAAAACGCCGTCCATTTTATAAAGAACCATCCGCGCCTCGTCAACGAACGTGGCAGAGGGGTTGAGGGCGCCGGTTCCCGCGAGGGATGGATCGAAGGGGAGATAGCCGAGGGTTTCGAGGGGGGAGTTCCCTGCGATGAATTTCCTGTCGTTTTCGTCGCGCACCTTGTTCCCGAGCGCCCGCACGTTTTTGATTTTGAGGTCGGCGGCGAGCGCGCGGATGCGGTGAGTGGTCTGTATGCTCTGGGGCGAGGGTTCAGTGACGGCGAGCAGCAGGTCAACCGCCGCCGCCGTTCCGCGTCCGAGGTGCTCGACGCCGGCGGGCATGTCAACGAGCACGGCGTCGTCGCGCTCGAGTATGAGGTGCGACAGGAGCGCGCGCATGAAGACGTTCTCCGGACAGGCGCACCCGCCTCCGCCCTTTCGTATGGCGCCCAGGTGGATGAGCCTGATACCCTCGTGCTCCGCGCCGAGGGAATCGGGGACGTCGTCCACGCGCGGGTTCATCTTGAAGAACATGCCGGACGATTCCCCGTCCGTCTCCGTGCGCTCGCGTATGAGGTTTTTCATCTCGGAGATCGGCTTGATCGCGCCGGGGTCGGGGAAACCGAGCGTGAGTGCGAGATTGGCGTCGGGGTCGGCGTCAACCGCAAGGACCCGCCTGCCCATGTCCCTCAAAAGGAACGCGAAGACCGCCGTGATCGTTGTCTTCCCGCTTCCACCCTTGCCCGAGACGGCGATTTTCATGACGCGGCTGCCTCCGGTTCTCCCGCTATCCGCACGG
>JBFMFE010000113.1:0-4929 GCA_040752295.1 bacterium | reverse complement strand
AGCCTCCCTGGACTGCGGCGAGCCATCGCCGCCTTCATCTCCGATAGTCAAGGCGGTGTTCACACACCGCACTCCAAGGCGCTTCGCGCAGAATACGTTAGAGTATTTACGAAATAGTGCACTTAGTACGAGATCAAGTTTTTCTTCGGAGAACTCCTCAAGAATTTTCAGGATTTGCGCCTTTTGCTCCGGACTCATTTCCATCACCCGTTCAAGTGAAGTTTTCATGTTAAATTATAGCACTGGATTTTCGACATTCACACTTTTCCACCGGGGTCGCTCCCCTCTCTCTCATCCCCCAGCCGCCCGTCTGCGCAGCAGTTCGAAGACGAGTACGCCGGCGGCGACCGCGACGTTCAGCGTGGGAAACGCCGGGTCCGCGGGCACGCGCACGAGGTCGTCGCACACCTTTTTCACGGGGCGCGACAGTCCCATGCCCTCGCCCCCCATCACGAGGACGAGGGGAAAGGCGAAATCGAAGCTCCAGCAGTCGCGTTCCGCGCTTTCATCCGCCCCGACGACCCACAGCCCCTTCTCTTTCGCCTTCGAGAGCGAGCCGGCGAGGTTCGCCGCGCGCGCTATCTTCACGCGCTCGATCCCCCCGCTCGACGTATCCGCCGCCGCATCGGTCACGCCGCAGCACCCGCGCCTTTCTATCACAAGCCCGGAAACGCCCGCCGCGGCGCACAACCGTATCAGCGCCCCGAGGTTGCCGGGGTCCTGGACGTGATCGAGCGCCACCGCGGCGCGCAGCCCGCCGCGCGCCGCGCCTTCGTACACCTCGTCCGCTCCGGCGTACTCGAACACGCGCCGCTCAGCCGTGACCGCGGGTCCGCCTTCCCCCGCGCTCTGCCTCCGGGAACCCGCGCCGCCGATGCGGAGCGGGACGTTCATCCGCCCGCACAGCTCGATGATCGTCAGGACCTTCGCGTCGCGGCGGGCGCCCTCGCGCACGAGCACGGAGCGCACGCTCCCGCTCTTCAGCCCCTCCACAATCGAGTTCTTGTTCGTGAGTATCACTTCAGGACGATGCCGAAAGCAGCGCGACCGCGAAAGCGCCGATCCCCTCGCGTCTCCCCTCGAAACCCATTCCCTCGGTCGTGGTCGCCTTCACGCCGACGTTCGACGGGGGTACGCCGAGCGCGGCGGCGATGTTTTCGCGCATCCTCCCGACGTGAGGGGCGATCTTCGGGCGCTCGGCGACAACGACGGAATCCACCTGGGAGACCGCCCAGCCGCGCTCCCCCGCCGCCGATGTGACGCGCTTCAGCAGAACGAGGCTCGACACGCCCTTATACGAATCGTCGCCGGGCGGGAACATGGTCCCGATGTCGGGCAGCCCCGCCGCGCCCAGTACGGCGTCGCACACGGCGTGGAGCAGCACGTCCCCGTCGGAGTGCCCCTCGAGACCCGGCACGCCGGGAAACCCCACTGCGCCGAGTACGAGCGGGCGTCCCGGGGCGAAACGGTGCGCGTCGTAGCCGATGCCGACGCGTATCAACTTTCTTCCTTCCTGTGCGCGCCGGAGACGGCGGCGAAAATGAGCCGCCCCGCCACGGTCTGAAGCAGGCTCTTTATCTCCACCTCGATGGTCTCGCCCATGAAGGCGTCGCCGCTCTCCACCACAATCATCGTGCCGTCGTCGAGGTAGGCGACGCCCTGCCCCACTTCCTTGCCGTACTTGACGATGTTGACCTCCAGCTTTTCGCCGGGCAGAAGCGCCTTGCGCAGCGAGCCGGCTATCGTGTTGAGGTTCCACACCCGCACGTCGCGCAGTTCCGCGACCTTCGTCAGGTTGTAGTCGTTGGTGATCAGCACCGCCCCGGAGTCGCGGGCGAGGCTGACGATCTTCGCGTCGGCTGTGCCCCCCCTGACGTCGCGCGGGTCCGCCTCGGCTATCTCGAGCGTCACGGATGAATCCTCGCGCATCTGCCTGACGACGTCCAGTCCCCTGCGCCCCCTTCTGCGGCGCAGCTCTTCCGGGTCGTCCGCGATCTTCTGAAGCTCCTCCACCACGACGGAGGGCACGATTATCCGCCCCTCGATGAACCCGCTCCTGCACAACTCGAGTATCCTGCCGTCTATGATCACGCTCGTGTCGAGCACTTTCGGCGCAGCCGCAACGCGGTCCCCGCCCGCCGCGGCGGACCTCGATTCGAGTCCGGGTATGTCCACGTTCACGAATATCATTATCCCGATGTACCCGAAAACGACCCAGCAGCAGACCGCGAGGAGTATCCCGAAGACGCGGTGCTCCGGAACAAACATCGAGACGGGTATCGAAAGGAACACGGCGGTCATCAGACCGACCATCAGCCCGATGAAACCTTTCAGAGCAAGCTGGGGCGTGAGAACCCTCAGCGTCCTCATCGTCTGTTTGTGCAGTCTCAGAAGGTAGGAGTGAAGATACGGCGAGACGAGTATCCCGAGCAGCCCGCCGGCGATCATGAACCCGGCGCGGTTGCCCATGACCACCGTCCTCTCTTCAGGGGAAAACATCCTGTTGAAAAAGTCGGCGAAGTAGTAAAACGAAATCACTCCGGCGGCGATGCACACGACCCGGACTATCGCGAGGGACATGGCGGTTCTCCTTATACGGCTGAATTTTATCATCGTATTCTCGAACCGGCAACAAAGGCGCGCGCCGGCGGTTTGACAGGGAAAAACGAGGCTCATAGAATGGGATTGTGGATGCCGCGGAGACGCGTGAAAGAATAGAAAAGCTCTTCGAAAACGTCGAAAAAGTGTTCGTGGGAAACCGCGGAGTCGTCGAGCTTGCAGTGAACGCGCTGTTCAGCGGGGGGCATCTGCTCATCATAGACCTGCCCGGGCTGGGCAAGACGACGCTCGCGAAGGCGATCGGCGGGTCAATAAGCGGGAAATCCGCGAGGATTCAGTTCACGCCCGACCTTCTTCCGTCCGACGTGACCGGCGTGAACGTGTATTTCCACAGGGAGAGCAGGTTCGAGTTCCACCCGGGACCCGTTTTCACGAACATACTGCTTGCCGACGAGATCAACCGGGCGACGCCGCGGACGCAGGCGAGCCTCCTGGAGGCGATGGAGGAGGCGCAGGTGTCCGTGGACGGGGCGACGCACCCGCTGCGGCAGCCCTTCATGGTGATCGCCACGCAGAATCCGATCGAGGTCCACGGCACGTTCCCGCTGCCCGAGGCGCAGCTGGACAGGTTTCTTCTTTCGCTCACGATAGGGTACCCGGGGCGCGAGGACGAAGACCGTATAATCAGGGAGCGCTCCGGTTCGGACCCCGCGAAGCGCCTTCAGCCGGTGATGACGCTCGAAGAGGTGGAGGAGATAAAGCGTCGGCGCGGCGAGGTTCACGTTGACCGCGCGATACGGGAATACATAATCGCCGTGTGCGGCGAAACGCGCCGGCGGGACGATATACTGCTGGGCGCCAGCCCGCGCGCGTCCCTGGACCTCCTGCACGCCTCGCAGACGCGCGCGCTCTTCGAGGGACGCGACTTCGTGACGCCGGAAGACGTGAAGAAAACCGCGGTCCCGGTTCTCGCCCACCGGCTGGTCCTGCGGGGCAGCCCCAGGATGAACCTCCCGCGGAACTCCGACGCCGTGAAGGCGGCGCTCGACGCCGTTCCCCTGCCCCTCAAAAAATGACGCCTCTCACACACAGGCTTGCGAGGACGTTTTTCCTCGCCGCCTGGATGTCACTGCTTTTTCTCGTCGCGACGAACATCCAGGCGGGGTGGCTGTACGTCATCATCGCCTTCTTCGCGATGCTCATACTCGTGTCGCTTATCCTGCCCGGGCGGATTCTGAGAAGGGTGACGGTGGATTTCCGCGCGCCGGAACTTCTCGAGCGGCTCGCTCCGGCGGGGGTGGTCGTGGAGATCGGGAACGCGGGGCGGTTTCCGCTTTACTTCGTGCAGGTCCGGCTCGTGTCCGACGGCTTTCGCATGGAGCCGCCGCACGCGGCGGCGGCGCACATCGGGGGTCGAAAGCGCGCGACCGCCGCGTTCGGTCTCACTGCGCTGAGGCGCGGCGTGCAGAAGCCCGGTTTTCTGCTTCTGAGGTGCGGGGCGCCGATCGGGCTGTACGTCGCGGAGAGAAGGGCGGCGCTCGAGCGCGCGGTGTACGTCCATCCGCGGATCATTCCCGGCGGCGAGATCATGGATCGGCTCGACGAGGAGAAACTCGGCGCCGTCATGAGGGGAGCGCGGCGGTTTCAGACCGATCCGTTCTTCCACCAATTGCGCGAAGGCTCGCCGGCGGAAGGAACGACGTCGGTGCACTGGAAGCTCACGGCGAAACGGGACGAGCCGGTCGTGAAGCTGAAGGAGAAGCGGAGGCTCGGAACGCTGACGATAGTCGTGGACGACGTTGAAGAGCATTACGGGGGCGACCTCGAGGCGTTCGAGTCGGCGCTCGAGCAGGCGGTGTCGCTCGCGTTGAAACTGGTGAGGGACGAGATGCCGGTGGTACTGCGCGGCATTGCCGCGCCGCCCGTTCTGATCGAGTCGCCCGGCGCGTGGGAGGAGGCGTTGAGGTGGAGCGCCCGCATACAGCCGGTCCCGTCCGCGAGCGCGCGGTCGAGCGGCGCGCACGGCGTCGAAACCGCCGCCGCCGGCGAGGCGATCGAGTTCGGTCCGCGCGGATGAAACGACGATGGCTGCGCCGGCTTTCCCCGCGCGGCGCCGGGACGGTTCGCACCCCATGTTCCCATGCTCCGCCGGCGCCTCGGCTCATCGGCGCGCTCCCCCAGCCCTGCGGAATGAATTTTTTTCGCACCTTGCCCTGACAAACCCATGCCGGGCGAGTTCCCCTCTGTAATCAGGCGATAGCATTCCATCCGCAAACGAACGGCGGAAAAATATTTTTTTCGCACTATTGACTTTTTGCCCGAAATATGTTACGTATATATACGTACCTATATCTACCCATAGGGGGGGTG
>JBFMFE010000112.1:0-4732 GCA_040752295.1 bacterium | reverse complement strand
TGTTCCTCCTGCTGCTGATCGGCGGCGGAATCGGAAGGCTTTACGCCGGAGGCTACATCGGGGGGTTCGGCAGGAAGGAGCTGAACGTGCGGAGCGAGGAGAGCGTACTGCGCGTCCACGTGAAGGGAGCGGTGAGGGACCCGGGGGTGTACGCGCTCGAAGCTGGCGCGCGGTGGATAGACGCCGTCAACGCCGCCGGCGGGCTGCTCCCTGGCGCGGACGGCGGGGCGGTGAACCTGGCGAGGTTCCTCCGCGACGGCGACGAGGTGTACATACCGGAAGCCGCGGAGTGGAATAAGAGCGGCGGCGGGCGGGCGCGAAGAGGCGCCGGAACGCCGCCCGCCGTGCCCGTTGACATCAACACGGCGACGAAGGAGGAACTGATCGGCGTTCCGGGTATAGGTCCGGTGACGGCGGACAGGATCATCGAGACGAGGAACAGCCGGGGATCGTTCAGGACAATAGAGGAGATCATGCTGGTGAAGGGGATCGGGACGAAGCGCTTTCTTCAGATAAGGGACTACATATGCGTTCGGCAGGTGAGCGGAGACGGTAAATAGGCACGTGCTCATATCCCACTCGCGCACGGGGACGTTGAGCAGGGCGATCGAGCTTTTCGAGAGCGCCGGGAAACCGGCGGCGGTGTGCTTCGACGCGGATTCGACCCGCCACCAGCTCGAGATCAGACACCCGGAAGCGCTGCTGCTGGGCGAGAAGATACTTGGGGGGTTCCAGGGGCAGTTGTGCAGGGAGATCAAGGAATCGCCGCTTTTAGAGCACATTCCCATTTTTCTGCTGGCGGAAGGGACGTCGTCGGTCGTGGAACTCGGCGAGGAAATCCGGCTGTACATAGACGGAGTGGTTCAGCTTGATCACCCCGATCCGCTCGGGATTTTCGAGGCGGAGTTGAAGCGGTTCCGGCGGGGTCGCTACGACGAGTTGAGCGGGCTTCTGTCCGGAGCTTCGCTGGACCGCAAACTGCGGTACCTTTGCGACTCGCCGCCGTTTTCATGGACGCTGATCGTGGTGAAAGTGTTCGGGGTGCACCCGTACAACATACAGCACGGCTGCGAGGAGGGAGACAGGCTGATCGTGGCGGTCGCGGAACTTCTCGAGGAGGTTCTCGATGAACTGGGACTGCACACCGACGTCGCCGGACGGATCGCGGGGACGCGCATGTGCATAATCACGACGACCAGGCGGATCGAGACCGTGTGCAACAAGCTGATCGGTAAGGCGGAGCGCGCCTTCCGGCGGTTTTACACCCCTTACGAGTGGATGAAGGGATTCATGACGGTCGAGCACGAGAAGTACGGGGGCGATTACCACCTTGCCGAAATCGTGATAGCATGCATCCAGGTGCCGTCGCAATGGGAGGGACACCCGGAGATACTGCACGGGATTTCGCGGGAGATGATCGGGGACATCGAGCGCAAGGGTGAGAAATACAGGATAGTTTCGGCGGCGTGAGCGCGGTTCTCCGGTCACCGGCGCCGCGCTCCCGGAAACGAAGGGGGGACGGTTCGACGTGATAACGCGAGCGGCGCGCATCGCGGCGGCGGCGGGGCTTCTGCTCTGCGCCTGTTCCCCCGCCCGGGCGAAAAGCCCGTTCCTTGCGTTCTACGACTACGACGCCGGCGCGCCGCTGAACGCCTTCGCCGGAAAGATCAAGTCGCCGCCGCAGGTGGTGAGGTACAGGGTGGCGTTCGACAGCGTCAACGGGGAGCGTGTGCCCGCCGTCCTTCAGACGCCGTCGCGGGGCGCGGGACCCCATCCCTGCGTCATCGCCCAGCACGGATACACGATGTCCAAGTCGCAGATGATCATGCTGATGCACTCCCTCACGGAAAGCGGCTACGCGCTTTTCGCAATAGACGCGCAGTACCACGGCGACAGAGCCGAGCCGGGAAAGAACATCTTCTCGAAGGACGTGGAGCTGGACATCGAGGCGCTGAGGCAGACGGTGATTGACCTGAGGCGCGGGATTGATTTTTTAGAGACCAGACGCGAGATTGACGCCTCGCGGATAACGTACGTGGGCGTGAGCATGGGAGGCATACTCGGGAGCATCCTGAGCGGCGTGGACGAGAGGGTGAAGGCGCCGGTGCTGGTTGACGCGGGCGGCGGGTGGCGTACACTGATCGCGAACAGCAGGATCGCGCCTGCGGTCGCCCTGCGCAGGGACTTCGAAAACGGGGGCGCGACGCTCGAGGCGTTCGCCGACAGGGCGAAGTTCATCGAGCCGCTCAACTACGTCTGGCGCATCTCGCCGCGCCCCGTTCTCTTCATCAACGGAAAAGAAGACCTGTACGTGCCGGCGGAGTCCATTAAACTCCTCCATGAAGCCGCCGCCGAACCCGTGGAGATCGTCTGGTTCGATTCCGTGGAAGGCGATCCGACGGGACACATTCCGCCGTTCGATGAAGTGAAGCGCCACTGTCTGCGATGGTGGGAGGCGCACCTGTGATCCTGCGGCGGATCGCCGGGCGCGGCGGAAGAAAAGACGGTGTTTGTGAAATTTTTCTCTTGACACCCCCCGCGCGCACATGGTATTATTCATAACCTGTAACGGGAAACCGATATCAAAAAGAGGAGGTGTAAAGGGAATGGCTGTCACATGCAAGGAAGTGTTCGACGCCATGCCGAAGGGGTTCGACCCCGAAGAAGCCGGAGACTGGGCGGCGACTTTACAGTACAACATCGAGGGCGAGGGCGGAGGCAACTGGGTCGTGAAGATCGAAGGCGGGAAATGCGAGGTCACCGAGGGTTCGGCGGAAAGCCCCACGGCGACGGTCGAGACCGACGCCGAGACGTGGTGCGGCATCGTGGAGGGCACAGTGGAGCCGACCACCGCCTTTATGACCGGCAAAATCCGGATACAGGGCAACATGGCGGACGTCATGAAATCCCAGAAGGTATTCAAAAAGGAAAGGATTCAGTAACGGGCTGACCGGGAGACAACGTCGGCAACAGACCCCGCGGTTCGCGCCGCGGGGTTTCTGTTCGGGGGCAAAATATCCCTGTCTGCCGCCTGCCTGCCCCGCTGCCTGCCTGTGCCGTGCCCTGCACGGCAGACAGGGGGCGGCAGGCAGGTGAACGCGCGCAGACAGGCGCTCGGCACGGGCAGGGGGTGGGCAACGACCCGCCCGGCAGGTGTGTCCCGCGGCTGATTCAGCGTTGGAGCGTTAATTCTTACGTGAGGTTCATGAGCCGGCGCCGACGGTCTCGACCCACACGTTATCGTCGCCGAAAAACCGCCGGGCGAGGTGCAGGAACTCGGGGGTGTAGTGTATCTCGTTACCCTCGAGCGCGACCGCGCGCTCGCCGCCGGACTCCTCGTCCGGCACGTGGACCACGACCGGCGTCTTCCCGCGGCTCTTGGAAACGAGCCGTTTCAGTTCCTCGATCAGCCTGGCGGGGGTTAGCTCGGAGCCGTCCGTTCCTATCCTCAGATGTACCACCCGCTCCCGCGCCGCCGTCCCGGCGCGCGCCTTCTTCGCCGCTCCGCGCCGGCTCTCCACGTGCGCGCAGATGAGCCGCGGCTCGAGCCGCACCTCGCCGTCCGGCGCCTCCCGGAACCGCGCCTTGACCCGCCCCGTGACCGCCACGACGTTTCCCTCCTCGAATTCGCCGCGGTATAACTCCAGTTCGTGCGAGTTCACGTTGACGAGCACCTTCCCCTTGAAATCCTCAAGTTCCACGACGGCGAACTCCGAGCTGCCGCTCTTCGAGGTGAACTCTTTGAAGCGCGTTACTATCCCCGCCACCGTGACCCTTTTCACCACGCCGGGGTCTAAACTCATCAGGTCGGGACTCTCGCGTGTCCGCTTCGACTCCACCCACCTGCGGTGCGGGTCGAGGGGATGGTGCGACAGGTACAATCCGAGCAGTTCCTTTTCGTCGGCGAGGATCTGCTTCACGTCGAACTCCTCCCGCTCGGGCAGTCTCGGGTCGCCGCCCGCCGCGTCGCCGAACAGGGACATCTGCCCCGTCTCCCGGTCCTTCTGGGCGCCCCTTCCTATCTCGGCGGCTTCCTCGAGGACCTCGACCTTCTGCGCCCTGTTGCCCGGCAGCGAATCGCACGCTCCCGCGCGGATCAGCGCCTCCAGCGCCTTCACGTTCAGGGCTTTCATGTCAACGCGGCGGCACAGGTCGAAGATCGTCGTGAAGGAACCGCCTCTCTCCCGCGCCACGACTATCGCGTCCACCGCCGCCTCGCCCACGTTCTTTATCGCCGCGAGTCCGTAGTATATCTTCCCGTCCCGCGGCGTGAATATCCTGCAGCCGACGTTCACGTCGGGGAGGGCGACCTCTATTCCCATCCGGCGGCAGTCTTCGATGTAGCGGGACACCTTCGCGATGTCGCCTCTGACGCTCGTCAGGAGCGCGGACATGAACTCCACGGGATAGTTCGCCTTCAGGTAGCCGGTCTGGTAGGCGAGGTACGCGTACGCCGCGCTGTGAGACTTGTTGAACCCGTACCCCGCGAATTTGTCCATCAGCCAGAAGATCTTTTCGGCTTCTTCGCGCGTCACGCCCTTGGAGGGGTCTATCCCCCCCAGAAAGGCGTCTCGAAGCTCCTCCATTTCCTCTCTTTTCTTCTTCCCCATCGCCCGGCGCATCAGGTCCGCCTGCGCGAGTGTAAACCCGCTGATGACGTTCGCTATCCGCATCACCTGTTCCTGGTAGAGTATGATCCCGTGCGTGTCCCGGAGCGCCGGCTCGAGAGCCT
>JBFMFE010000111.1:0-7927 GCA_040752295.1 bacterium | reverse complement strand
GGCGTCGCGGTAAATCTGGTGTTCGTCCTCGGCGAAGACCCCGCCGTCCATCCTGCTGCCGCGGCGCGAGCGCTCTTTCTGCTTCTGCATCTCGCTGTCGAAACCCTCTTTGAATTCCGCGAAACAGCCCTCGCCGTAGCCGAATCTGTCCCGCGAAAGCCTCCAGCCCTCCTCGAGCGGCAGCCCGTGCGTGTCGTAGGCGAAGAATGCGGCGCTTCCGGTGGCGCGCGGCGGCGCCGCGGCGCCCATCGCGCCGAATTTATCGAGGAGCACGACGCTGCCCGTCTTCCGCGCCTCGGCGAACTGCATCTCCTCTTTCTCGATGATCCGCGCCACGGAATCCTCCTTCTCGCGTATCTCCGGATAAACCGCGCCGAGGCTCGAGGAGACGGCGGCGACGAGTTCGGCGAGGAACGGCTTGTGGATTCCGAGTTCGCGCGCGGACGTCGCCGCCCTGCGCAGGATGCGCCGCAGGAGGTGCCCGCGCCCCTCGTTGGAGGGAAATACGCCGTCGGCGATCAGGAACGCGCAGCCGCGGACGTGGTCGGCGACGACGCGGAACGGCACGGGGTTGTCCGCGTAGGATACGCCGGATATCCGCTCGACCTGCGCGATGAGGGGCAGAAAAAGGTCCGTCTCGAAGTTCGTCGGCGCGTTCTGAAGGACCGACGCGATCCTTTCAAGCCCCATGCCCGTGTCAATGTTACGCTTCGGCAGTGGGACAAGCTCCCCGTCGCCGCGGCGGTCGAACTGCATGAACACGAGGTTCCATATCTCTATGAACCTTCCGCAGTCGCACGAGACGCCGCATTCAGGACGCCCGCAGCCTCTTTCGGGACCGAAATCGTAGAAGATTTCGGAGCACGGACCGCACGGTCCGTTGGGTCCTCTGGACGGCGCGCCCGCCGGCCAGTAGTTGTGCTCCTCGCCTAAAAAAAACATCTTTTTCCCCGAAACTCCCGCCTTACGCCGCCATATTTCCGCCGCCTCGGCGTCGTCCTCGTACACGGAGACGGAGAGTTTTTCCTCGGGTATCGAGAAGCCGTCCGTGAGCAGTTCCCACGCCCACGAAATCGCCTCCTCCTTGAAGTAGTCGCCGAACGAGAAGTTGCCGAGCATCTCGAAGAACGTGTGGTGGCGCGGCGTTCTGCCCACCTCTTCGATGTCCACGGCGCGGAGGCACTTCTGCGCGGTGGTCAGGCGCGGGCGCGGCGGCGCCTTCCTGCCCAGAAAGTACGGCTTGAACTGCACCATGCCGGCGCTTGTGGTGAGCAGCGTGGGGTCTTCGGGGACAAGCGACGAGCCCGGCAGCGCGAGATGGTCTCTTGCGACGAAAAACCCGATGAATTTTCTGCGGATTTCAGCCGATTCCATCGCGCGCACGCCGTTTCACTTCGACAGAAGCCTTTTCAGTTTTCCGAGCGCCTGATTCTGGAGCCTGGACACCTGCATCTGGGAAACGTTGAGCATTTTCGCTATCTGAGCCTGGGAGAGGTTGGTGAAGAAGCGGTGGTAGATGACGAACCGTTCGTCGTCCGGAAGCCGCTTCATGCTGGACTGGAGGCTGAGCCTCTCGCTGAGCATGTCGAGCTGCTTGTCTATGTTTCCTATCATGTCCATCAGCGTGGTCGAGGCGTCGCTGACTTCGGTGTCAATCTCCCTGTCGAGCGACACGGGATGATACGACTGGATCGCCTCCCTCGACTCGATGATGTCCTCGACCGAGATACCGACTTCATCGGCTATTTCCGAGTAGGTGGGCGCGTGGTCCTGCTCCTTGGCGAGCTTTTCGATTGCGTTGTTGATGAGAATGTTGAGGTCCTTGATGCGGCGCGGCACCTTGAGGCTCCAGGTCTTGTCCCTGAAGTAGCGCTTGATCTCGCCCACGATGGTGATGGTCGCGAACGTGATGAACTCCACGCCCCTGTCCGGGTCGAAGCGGTCAACTGCGTTGATAAGCCCCAGTGTCGCGACCTGCTGGAGGTCCTCCCTGTACTCGGGCAGCACCGCGAACCGGCGCGTGAAGAAATGCACCAGGTTCAGGTGGCTCTCCACGAGCTTCTCCCTGATCTCCTGGCTTCCGGTCCTGGAAAGTTCCCTGAAGTAATGCTTCAGTTCCTCGGGTCTAATTGAGACCGGGCTTTTTTTCGATGACATTCCTGGCGGAACCCGCGGCTTTCAGGGATTTGTACATCACGATCCGCGTTCCCTTCGACGCGGTCGAGCTTATGCGGACGTCCTCCATAAGCATCCTGATCAGGATGAGGCTGAGCTGGGTCTCGTCCTCCGGCGGCGCGCCCTTCTTCGTCCTGCCGCCGGGTCTCTCGGGGCTTTTTCCGGTGTAGCCGACCTCGAAGCCGAGCCTTCCCTTCTCGCGCCAGCATCTGATCCTCACCGCCTCGTCCTTCCCTTCTCCGGCGCATTGAATGGCGTTGTTGCAGGCTTCGGACACGGCGACCTTCAGGTACTCGATCTCATCAAACGGCATCTCCCACCGTGTGGCGTAGCCCGAGACCAGAAGTCTCACCACCCGGAGGAACTCCGGTCTGCACGGGACTTTGAGTTCCACGAGCGACCGTTTCTTTTCGTCCGGCACGTGAATCACTTCCCTCCGGCGGCTTTCGACTCCGCCTCCGCCGCGTCACCGTAAATTTCGAATACCTTTCTCAGACCCGTGATCTCGAACAGCTTCTCCATCCTCGGCGAACGCATCACGAGCCGCAGGGTTCCCCCTCCTTCTATCATCCTCCGGCGGAAACCGATCAGTATGCCAAGCCCCGTGCTGTCAATGTACTCCACGTCGCCGAGGTCAACCACCAGAAGCCCGCCCTTGAGGTCCTCGATCACCGAGAGCGCCTTCTCCTTGAGATTGGGGGCGTTGTACATGTCTATCTCTCCGTGGATCGTCATCACCGCGCGCCCTTCTTCGGTCTTCGTTTCTATTTTCAGTTCCATCCCAGCCTCCCCGGACAGTTTTTACAGGCTATTATACACGCTGTAGTTTCACAAAAAAAGATGGTGCATAATATCCATGACCGGCATGTCGGAAAAAACCTTCGAAGCCATCGCTCCGGACGCGCTGAAAAGACTCGTGGACATCGTCGGCGACCGCAATCTCGTCACGTCGGAGGAGGACATGGAGCCGTACTCACGCGACGAGACCGAGGACCTGCGGTTCATGCCCGAGGCGGTGGCGAAGCCGGCGACCGCCGAAGAGGTCTCGCGGATAATGAAATTAGCGTCGGCTGCGCGCTTTCCCGTGACGCCGCGCGGCGGCGGCACCGGGCTGAGCGGCGGGGCGCTTCCCGTGCACGGCGGGCTTGTCCTTTCCACCGAGCGCATGAAAACCATCGAGGAGATAGACGAGCGGAACCTCACCGCGACCGCGGCGGCGGGCGTCGTCACGGAGGAACTCCAGAACGAGGTCGAAAAGCGCGACCTCTTCTACCCGCCCGACCCGGCGAGCCGCGGAAGCTGCACGCTGGGCGGCAACGTCGCCGAGTGCGCCGGCGGTCCGAGGGCGCTCAAGTACGGCGTCACCGGCGACTACGTCCTCGGGGTCGAGGCGGTCCTGCCCGACGGAACGACGCTGCGCACGGGAAAAAAGCTCTACAAGGACGCGGCGGGGTACAACCTCACGAGGCTGCTGTCCGGCTCCGAAGGCACGCTCGCGGTCGTGACGCGGGTCATCCTGCGCCTGCTTCCCCTGCCAGTGTTCCGCCGCACGCTGCTCGTTCCCTTCGACTCGATTGAAAAAGCGGCGGGATGCGTCCGCCGCCTCTTCATGAACCGCATAGTGCCATGCTCGGCGGAGTTCATGGACAGGCAGGCGGTGGAACTCGCCGAGAACAAACTCGGCAGGAAGGCGCCCGTGGACCCCGGCGAGGCGCTCCTGCTTCTGGAAGTGGACGGCAGCGACCTCGAAGCGCTCCAGCGCGAGTACGAAAAGATGGGCGGAATCTGCCTTGAAGCCGGCGCGAACGACGTCCTCGTTGCTGAATCCTCAGAAAAACAGAACCTCATGTGGGACATCCGCCGCGCGGTGGGCGAGGCGGTCAAAGCCATATCGGTCTATAAGGAGGAGGACACCGTCGTGCCGCCGGCGGAACTCCCGGAACTCGTGTCCGGGATAAGGGACGTGGCGCGGGCGCACGGCATCATCGCCGTGTGCTACGGGCACGCGGGCGACGGGAACATACACTGCAACATCCTGAAGGGCGGCATGTCGGATGAACGGTGGCGCACCGCGCTCCCGGCGGCTGTACGCGAAATCCACGGGCGCGCCGTCGCGCTCGGCGGCTCGATCACGGGCGAACACGGCGTGGGCTTCACCCAGAAACCGTTCCTGACCACGGCGCTGTCCCAAGCCGAGATCGCGCTCATGAAGAGAATAAAGAACGCCTTCGACCCGCTCGGTATTCTGAATCCCGGCAAGATTTTCCCGGACTGAATGCAGACCATCCACGCGCGTCCGCAGGACCGCCGCGGACGGCTTTGCGGTCAATACGGCATAAACGCGACTTATGACCCGTCGTGTCCGGGCAAAAAAGGCAATCTAAAATATCGAACGTGATCGTTCTTCCGTTTTCCTTCATCATGCTGCATTTGTATTTCAGACCCGCTTCAAAGGCAAGAAGGGCGCATCAACTTTCCCCCATACTTTGGGACGTTACCAGGAAGTTAAAACTCAGAGAGGATGTCCCTGAAGGTTTCCGTTACTTTCTCCCCTTTGAACAGGCGATGACGCCGGAAGGATTCGAAGAGGCACGGAACTTTATCCGCCCGCGGCGGGCGCAGGGCGTCAGTGTATCACCGAGAGCTTGCCTTTGACCGTGACGCTTGTGCTGTTCTGGTCGTCCGTGGCTTGCAGAATGTAGAGGTAAATGCCCGAGGCGACGTCCCTGCCGGCGTTGTTGCGCCCGTCCCACTCGGCGACTATGTAAGCCGTATGGTGGGTGCTGCCGGGGTCGGGCGCGGTGAGCTGCGCCGCGGGAACGGACGGTCTGTGAATCGTCCGGACGAGGCTGCCGCGTATGTTGTAAATGTGAACCGTTACGCTGACGGTGTGATTGGGGTCAACCTGGACCCCGTCGGCGCTGAAGACGATGTTCCGGGGTCTCATCGTGGAGAGCCAGGGGTTCGGATAGGTGTGGACGTTGTACAGGTTCAGGACGACGATGGGACCCGCGGGCTGGTAGCCGTACCTGAACCCGAGGGTGTCGAACCGCGAGAAGTGGGAAGAAAAGACCGTGATCGTTTTCTCGGTCTTGTTGATTACGCCCGTGAGCTGCACCCATTTGTTGTTGGTTTCGTCCCAGTAGAAGACTGCGAGCGTGTTGACGTCCACGGTTCCGCCGCTCGTTGGGACGCCGCCGACATCGCACTGGCTCGTGACGGGGTCGAAGGTGAAGCCGGACGAGCGTCCTTCGGTCTGCGCGTCCACGAACCCGTCGTTGTCGTTGTCGCAGTAGTGGAAGATGAGGCGGACGTAGGAGGTGAAGTTCGTGCCGTCGGGGAAGAACTCTCGCGCCTCGCCGGAGACGACGATGAAGTTGGATTCGGGCGAGTCGGCGCAGACGCCCGCGTCTCCGCCGCTGAACTCATCGGCGGCGGCGCCGGTGCAGTAGGGGGTCGGCCAGGTGTTGTAGAACACCGTGTCCGAGGCGACGGTGCCGGGCGGGAAGACGGCGGTGACGATGCCGTTCTGGAAGAGAAGCCCGCCGTACTGGTTTATATAGGACTCGTCCTGGAGGCTGATCATGCGCAGAGAGCCGGTGTTTGCGCTTGTCTGGGCGACGTACGTGAAGGGGAAGTTCGGGGGGTTGGGGCAGCTTGAGCCGGAGAGGTTGCCCGGGCACTGCACGAGACCGAGTTCGTTGTAGCTGGCGCGCCCGATGAGCTGAGGCGAGATGATCGCGCCGCTTGTGTCGGACTGGTCCATCACGTATTCGAGATAGTTGTCGAAATCGGCGCTTCCGAACACCTGGTTCACGATTGTGTCGTAGCCGAAGCCGAACCCGAACTCCGTGATGTCCAGAATGTTGTTGATGTCGAGCGAGTAGCTGACGACCTTGCCGTCCGCCGACCAGTTTGGGTAGTAGGCGGGCATGGAGTAGGTGGCGTAGTCGTAAACCTTGTAGGTGCCCGTCGCGGTGAGCGAGCTTATGGGCAGCGTCGCGGTCGCGCCGAGGCTCGTGTCGGTGAGATTGATGATGTAAACGCTCGTCTTCGACGGGGGCGGGGGGTTGTTCGGGATGGGCGACGTGTCCCACGCGAGGAAGGCGATTTTGGAGCAGTCGGGCGCCCAGCGAGGCTTGAGGGGGCGCGGGTTGTAGCCCGTGAAGTTTGTTACCTTGTAGATGTTCGAGACGCCCAGCCTGTACACCCCGTCGGCGTCCTTCGAGCCGGTGAAGTAAACAACGTTCGGACTGTCGTTTTCGAACGCGTTCGGTCCGTCGGTGTAGCCGGACGCGGCGGTGCCCTCGAAGTCCTCGGTAGGATCGGACGGCCAGCGCACCGCCGTGAGCTTGTCGCGGTACTTCGCCCCGTCCGCGTCGCAGTCGGCGTCGTCCGGCGACCAGTCGGGGTCGCCCCATGACGAGAAATCCGTGGCGGGGGTGATCATCTGGGACATGTCGTACAGCGACGCCGGTGAGTTCACCACGTCGAATGACAGGTAGTTGTTCAACAGGTTGGAAGTAAGCGTCACCGTGGTCCCGCTGACGCCGGCGACCTTTCTCGTCTCGGCGTTGACGAAGTCGGTGACCGTTACGTAGGAACCCGCGCCGAAGGCGGGGGCTGCGGTGAGGTAAATGGTGTCGGTTGGGGCGGTGACGTCGGCGCTGAGGAAGTAGGTTGTGGGATTGGGGTCGGACGGCGGCACGTTCGCCTGTGTTCCCGTCGAAGCCCCAACCTCGCCCGTGGCGCTGACCCAGAAGAGTTTTTCCACGCCCGTGTTGAGCGCCTCGATGCCCGCGAATATCAGCTTGTCGTTCGACGGCGCCCACGTGACCTCCGACCAGGGCGACGCGCCGATGGGGCTGCTCGCGTCGAGCGCGTTTTTGGTGAGTCTCATGCAGTTCGTCCACGTCGCCGCGCTGTATTCCATCGTGTAAACGTTGAACTCATCGTACGGCGTGTCGCCGCAGTCGGTCGTGCATCCGCACGGGCTGGTCTGGCGTGAGACGAACGCGATTTTGCCCCCGCTCTTGCTCCACGCCGGGCTGAGGACTATCGCCTGCGTCGCCGTGTCGGGGTACGGCTGGAATATGGGCGTGATCGTCGCGAAGCCCAAAACCGTTGTCCCCGTGGACGGAAGACCCGGACCCGGACGTATGAGGACGTAGCCGGGGCGGTTCGTTCCGCCCGTCTCCTGCGCCGCGGGCGTCCCAAAGAACGCAGGCGTGATCTTTATGGGCGTCTTCGGATCGGTCGCCGGGGACATCGTCGGCTCGGACACCGCCGTCAGGACGACGCACGCCTTGCCGTCGTCCAATTCCCCCTTGACAAGCGTCTGATCCGGCGGCGCGAAATCCGCGCCCGCCGGGTCGGTGATCGTCCCCGTCCTGAAGCCCTTCTCCCCCGCAAGCGGGTCGTTCGAGGTTATATCCATCCCCGTGCTTCCCACCACAGCGTTCGGGACCTCGGACAGCGTGAGCGACACCACCGAATTGCCCCAGCTCGAGTTGTTCCCCAGCACGTTGTCGCATCCGTCGTACAGCGTCACGCAGACGGTTTCGTCGCCGTCGGACATCGTGTAGCTCACGGGGTTCGCCGTCGGGTTGTTGCCGCTGTTCAGGATCACGCGCTCGTTCGCCGTGTCCCAGGACCATTGCCCGCTCGCCGGCGCAGTGTCGTCTGCGATGTTCGTCAGCGCGCTGCTGGCGAACTTCACCCACGCCGGCTTCGAGGCTATCGCGGCTTCGGA
>JBFMFE010000110.1:0-5958 GCA_040752295.1 bacterium | reverse complement strand
CTTCTTGCCGAACCTGCCGTAAAGGAAGAAAACGAAGGGTATGGAGAGGAGAAGGACGGCTAAAAGTCCGCCCATGACGCTGCCCACGTAGCCCTTGTCCCTGCCGAGTATGACCGTGCAGACGTAGATCATTGAGGCCTGGAGTATCTTGAAACCGAGCCAGAAGGATGAGATGCTGAAGACGTAGACGAGGAAGTGCCTGTTTTTGAGGGAGGGGAGTACGGCGCCGAGGAAGGAGACCCTGGCGATTTTGTCGTCCTTGAGGGGTTTTTCCGCGATGAAAAGCCCCGTGACGAGTATGGTGAGCAGCGATACCGCCGCCATGATGAGCACCATTCCGAATATGTCGAACTTTCCGACGATCTCGCCGGACAGCGCGCCACCGACGACGAGTCCCACTATGCCCGCCACTCCCTGCCATGAGGAGAGCTTCACGCGGTCGTCGCCGGTGGCTGCAATTTCGGGCAGAAGCGCGAGGTAGGGCGCGACGACGAGCGTGTAGAGAAAGAGGAAGCAGCCGCAAGCGGCGGCGAACCAGAGGGCGTTCCAGGCGGATTCGTAGTGGAGCGGGGGTCGGTGGAGAAGGACGAAGAAGGCGATCATGGGGAGGGTTCCGAAGATAATGTAGGGGCGTCTGCGACCGAGCCTGGTCCTGGTTCTGTCGCTGAGGTAACCGACGATGGGGTTGGCGACGGCATCCACGACCCTGCCGAAGCCGAGGGCTGCGCCCGCGAGGAGTATGGGTGTGTACCTTGCGGCGGAATGAGCGGCGTCCCCGGCGGCGGCGGCTTCCTCCGGGGCGTAGAAGAAGACGGTGTACTGGTCGAGCACCGTGTCGAGTATGAACGCGCCGATCTGGGCGAGGGAATAGATGAGCATCACCCGCGCTTTGAGGGGGGAAAGCGGTGCGGCGTCGGACGAGGGATTCATGTGGCGCTCCTTTCCGGCGGTTCCCATGAGTATAGCTTAAAACCCGGTGGTGGTTCAAAGGCATCCGTATATCCCGACTCGCGAGCAAAGGTGAACGAGACGGACAGGCGCGGAAGAGCGACGGAAGCGGTCAACGACCTGGTTGAATGGGTAAGAAATAGAAAGATTACCCGATGGAAAAACTCATCAGTTTTTTGCAGGAGATATTCTATAGTTCCACGGATGAGTTACAATAAGTTTTAGAGCGGCAAAGCGGCGCATATTGAGATAAGCTCGGCGGGTAGATGGCAGTACGGGGATTTGCCCCGGTCGTGATGGGCAAAAGATGTGACATGAGGTTATAAGATGACAACGGAAACCATACGAAAGCGAGAGCGCCTGGCAAGGGTCCTCCGCGATGTGAAGAAAAACAGGCGTAAAACACGTTCAGAGGCCGAGATCGCCGTTTACACGGCAGGGTATCAAGGGTTGTCTATAGACGAATTCCTGAGCCTCCTGTTTGAAAAAGGAATAAAAAGGATAATAGATGTTCGAAAAAACTCGGTGTCCCGCGTCTTCGGATTTCACAAAAGTACGCTCTCATGGCTTCCCGACCGCCTTGAAATTGAATACACGCACCGCCCGGAGCTTGGGGTCCCGTCCGAGTGGCGGAGGAATCTTAATCGTCCTGAAGACTACGAGGCGATGTTAAACAGGTACGAGAACGAAATTCTGTCCGTGAGCGGAAACTCCCTTCGTGAAGTATCGGAAATGATGATTGAAAAGCCGTCCGTATTGATGTGCCGGGAAGCTGACCCTCTGTACTGCCACAGGAGTCGTCTTGCGGAGATCATCTCGAATATCTCGAATATGGGCGTCCGCGACCTTCGCGCTTCAAATGAAGAACGTTTATAGTCCGACGAAAGTTTTAATCACGGTAATGACTTATCCGCATCCGTCACGGAAAAGCCGCGAGGTGGTTTGCACCGCCGGCATAACCGAAAAAAACGAATGGGTGAGACTTTATCCAATCGATTACCGCTATCGGCCGAAACAGCAGCAATTCAGAAAATATCAATGGATAGAAGTGTCGTTGTCGCCGAGGGGAAGCGGCAGTGATAAGCGTAAAGAAAGCCGAAAGCCGGATTTGGAATCCATCAAACTGCTTGGGGAGCCGCTGTCAACCTGCAATGCGTGGGAAGCGAGAAGAGCGGTGATTGACGGGATGCCTCACAACACCGTGAACGAATTGATTTCTTTATACGACAGGGACAACACTTCGTTAGGGATTGTCCGCCCGCAGGAGATAATCAGTCTTGAGATTGAGGACGCCGATCCTGATTGGAGACCGGAATGGGAAATGATTTACAAACAGATGACGCTATTCGATCCCCCAAAACCCCTCCGAAAGATCCTTTTCAAGTTCAGTTATACTTTCAAGTGCCATGACAATCCGCAGCCACAAAAAGCCATGATCACGGACTGGGAGCTGGGGGTGCTGTTTCTGAAGGAGTCCGAGCGGTTGAAAAGTGAGGATAAAGCAGCGGAGAGCGTCCGTAAGAAATATCTCCACGAACTTTGCGCGAGAGACAGGGACACGCGTTTTTTTATGGGGACCGTATTGCCCTACAACACGTGGATTGTCCTTGGGGTGTTTTGGCCGCCGAAAACACGGCAAGCCTCCATGAGATTCTGACGAAAGAAAATAATCATTATAGTCCGGCATATTGAACGCTCAGGCACGGCAACCGGGCGGCTGCAATTACGTAATCACAATCGATCCTGCCATAAAAAGCCGGCAACGGCGCGAAATTTCCGTTGCATCGTTAAAGTGAGCAACTGCGCGGTTGACTTTGCGCCCTCTTTAAACTATCATTAAAAGTCTCGTCGCCCGAATTTCATGATTTGTGAACGGATCGGGCAAAGATCAAATCATGGGAGGTTGATATGAGCAGAAGACAGTACTGGATGACGGCTGGGCTGGTTGTTGTCGCGGCTTTTGCGGGGGGGATCGTTTCCGGGCTGGTGTTCATGGGGCAGTCGTCGCCGGCGAAAGCGGCGGCGGGCGCAGCGACGGTCGTCAAGGCGAGCGAATTCCAACTCGTTGACGCCAGGGGGACGCTGCGCGCGTCGCTGGGCTGGACTGAGACGAACGAGCCGATGCTCAAGCTGTTCGGCGCGAACGGGGAAATTCGAGCGGGGTTTTTCCTTGTTGACGACACACCGTTCGTCAGCCTCTGGAACCAGAACGACGTGCTTCAGGCGCAGTTTTTCATTCACAGTGAAGAGGGTCCGGGGCTTCATTTGTACGGATCGGACGAGAACGTTCGGGGCGTTTTCGGGATAAACAGCGAGACCGACGAAGCCACCGTTACCCTCGTGAACAAGCACGGCAACCTGGTGTGGGAGGCGCCGTAACGCCGCAGGGGCGGGGCGTCGGGGTATCGCGGGGTCGGGGATAGGAAAAGGTTTTCAGCGCGAGCGTTCAGCCGTGCCTGCGCCACGGCGCGGCAGGCAGGCGGGTCCGACGAGTTCCACGCGGAGAAAGGTTTTTGTAGAGCCGGAGACGGCGCAGCGGCGGTCGGCGCGCATACCCGCTATCCAGAGAATGCCGTCGCGGTCGCAGAGGAGCGGGACGGATGGGCGCGCGGAGCGGTTGATTTTGCGGTCCGTGAAGTAGTCTGACAGTTTTTTTCTTCCCTTCATACCCTGAGGATGAAAGAAGTCGCCCCTGCGCCACGAGCGGACAGTGAGCGGGGGCGAGATTTTAGCGTAGTCGAAACATTCCACGTCCGGTGTTTTGATCGAGAGGTCAGCTGGGGGTCGTGCGGCGAGCGAGAAGCGGAGCGAGAGGGCGCCGAGTTCAACCGCGCCGCCCCGCAGGGTGGAGTCGTCGAGCGTGATTTCCCGGACGGGCGGCGCCTGGGGTCGGGTGGGACCGATTTCGAGTTTTTCGTAATCGAGGAGCGCCGAAGCGCCGCCGGGGAGGGAGATGCGTTTTTCGCCGTCCCGCGCGGCGAGGAGGCGGAGGATTTCGAGGAGGTGGAGCGAGTCGTGGCGGGGCGCGTTTTGCGGCGCGGCGCGCAGGACGGCGGAGTTGAGGACGCGGAGCGCGATGGGGAGTGGGAGTTTTTCGAGGGCGGCGCGGTGGAGTGCGACGCGTTCTCCGTCGAAATCGAGGGGGAGCGTGCCGCTCATGTCGCGGGCGGTTTGATCGAGGAAGTCGGCGTCGTGGCGGAGGAGGAGAGAGGTCTGGAAGATTCTTTCGCGGACGTTCGGGTTGAATTCCCGTTCGAGGAGTGGGAGAAGGACGTTTCTAATGCGGTTGCGCAGGAATCGGTTGTCGCGGTTGGAGGAGTCGAGCCGGAAGGAGAGTTTCCGTGCGGCGCAGTAGGCGAGGACGTGTTCTCTTGGGACGTTGAGGAGGGGTCGGATGAAGGGAGGAGAGACGAAGTCCATGCCTGCGAGGCCGGTGATTGAGGCGCCGCGGATGAGGCGGAAGAGGACGGTTTCGACCTGGTCGTCGCGGTTGTGAGCGAGGGCGACGGCGGCGGCGCGAGCGCGGCGGCGTGCGCGTTCGAGGAAATCGCGGCGTGCGCGGCGTGCGGCTTCCTCGAGCGAGCCGGATGAGAGGCGTTCGAGTGCGCCGGGTTCGAGTTTTTCGGAGACGAACGCGATTTTCAGTCTGCGTGCGAGGCGGCGGACGAACTCCTCGTCGCCGTCCGATTCTTTGCCCCGGAGACCGTGATTGAGGTGAGCGGCGGTGAGTTTCCATCGTTTCGCCGCGCCGAGGGCGTGGAGGGCGTGAAGGAGAGCGACCGAGTCGGGTCCGCCCGAGACCGCCACGACCGCCGCGCCGCCCGGAGGGATCATGCGGTGATCGCGTACGTTAGCGCAGACCTTTTTCTCGAACTCGTCCGTCTGAGACACGGGAGTGTTTTTCGGAGACAGTTTCAGTGAAGATTATAGCCGCCGGGCGCATAAAATCCACCCGGAACGGTCATCGAAGGTGAATAATCGGGCGCGTCTGATATAATCTGATCCGACCTGAAAAAGACGCGAAGGAGATGGCGCCGTGAAACTGACGATAGCGATGGCTCAGCTGGACGCGACGGTGGGTGCGATCGGGGACAACGCCGCGAAGGCGGTCGAGGTGATAAGGCGTTCGAGGAAGATGGGGATGGACATGGTGGTCTTCCCGGAGATGTTTCTCACGGGCTACCCCACGAACGACCTGTTGTTCGAGGAAGGTTTCGTGGAGGAGAACGAAAGGGCGCTGCACGAGGAGATAGTGCCGGAGACGGGGGGCATCGCGGTGATCATGGGTTTCGTCAGAAAGGGCGAAGGGAGGAAGAAGATCGAGGACGCGCCGGTTCTGTACAACTGCGCGGCGGTGGCGGCGGACGGAAAGGTTGTGGATTACGTGAAGAAGACGCTTCTGCCGAACTACGACGTGTTCGACGAGAAGAGGTACTTCACGCCGGGCGAGGAGGGTGAGATACTGCCGGTGCGGGTGAGGACGGGGGGACGCGAGTACAAGGTCGGCGTGCAGATATGCGAGGACCTTTGGGACGACGAGTACCCGACGAAGGTCACGCGGCTGCTGTACGAGCGGGGTTCGGATTTCATGGTGAACGTGTCCGCGTCGCCGTTTTACGCGGGGAAGGCGTTCGAGAGGGAGAGACTGGTGCGGGAGAGGGTGAGGGAAAGCCCCGCGGCGTTCGTGTACGTGAACACGGTGGGCGGGCAGGACGATCTGGTGTTCGACGGGCGGAGTTTCGTTGTTGACCGCGAGGGGAAGGTCGTCGCGCGCGCGGCGGGGTTCGAGGAGGAGGTGTACGCGCTGGAGATGGACACGGAGACGTGGAGGGGGGACGAGGTCGCGGCGCCGGCGTACGTGAGGGAGGAGGAGATACTGAAGGCTCACGTGCTGAACCTGAGGGACTACTTCGTGAAGCAGGGGATATTCAAGGGGATAGTGGTGGGGTTGAGCGGGGGGGTGGATTCCGCGTACACGGCGTACGTGGCGTCGCAGGCGGTGGGGGGGGA
>JBFMFE010000109.1:0-24580 GCA_040752295.1 bacterium | reverse complement strand
ATCGAGAAAGCCGAGACGGACGTTGCCCAATGGCAGACGACCGTGGAATTTAACCGGAAGGAACTCGCCCGCGAGGAAGAGTTGCTCAAGCAGGATTTCACGTCGCAGCAGGCATGTGACCGGGCCAGAGAGCAGCTTGATCTCAGCCTGTCACGCCTGTCCGCGGCGCAAAAAACATTGGAGCTGGCAGGAAAAGGCTTTGAAGAAGAAATCAGGCAGATATCCGCGGAGATCAATCGGGCGGAAGCGGCAGTGACTGATGCGAAGACACAGTTGTCATACGCCACCATCATCGCGCCGATTGACGGTGTAATCGCTTCTATTTCCACGCAGGAAGGTGAAACGGTGGCTGCGGGACTGAACGCTCCGACATTCGTCACCATCATTGATTTGGAGCGACTCCAGGTGGACACATTTGTTGACGAGGTGGACATCGGAAAGATACAGATCGGCCAGAAGGTGATATTTACCGTTGACGCCTTTCCCGCCCGCGAGTTCGAGGGCGAAGTAGCAGCCATATACCCCAAAGCCGTGATCCAGGAGAATGTGGTTAACTACGATGTTGTGATCAACATAACAAGCCCGTATGATGGTCTCCTGCGGCCTGAGATGACCGCCAGCGTAACCATCTCCCTGGAACCCAGACGGGATGCGCTGTCTGTTCCCAGCCAGGCAATTCAACGGCAACGGGGAAAAAGCGTCGTCTTCGTGCAAACGCCCGTCGGACCTGAAGAACGCGAAGTGAAAGTAGGGTGGCGCGACGGACAATGGGTGGAAGTGGTTCAGGGATTGCGTGAGGGTGAGACTGTGCTGCTTGAAGCGCCACAATCAAAAAACGAGGTGACAAAATGATTGAACTTAACGACATCGAAAAGACTTACGACGGCGGGAGTGTCTCCACGCCGGCGCTCAAAGACGCGACGCCGATACCTAATCCGGAAGTGTCGCCGGAGAGGTGAAAAGCCAATGTCCAGAATCTTGAGAATTGCTCGTGAAGCAATGTGTACTGTTGCTGGCAACAGAATCCGTTTTCTCATGATGGTCACGGCAATATTTATCGGGGTTACTTCGCTGACGATGGTTATCTGCTTCACCGAGGGGACAAGACAACATGTCATGGAGTTGGTGGCTCGTCATGGCTTGGACACCTTGATGATTCGCCCCGGCTCGGGCAAGGATTCGACCGACGCCCGCGGGCTCGACCGTTCTATCGTGTCTCTTTCGAAGGATGATGCTTTGGCAATAGAAACGTCTGTTCCAAATGTGCTGAGGGTGGCCCCGATACAAAATCAGCGCGGGGTAGATATGAAATACGGGGAGAAGTCTACCACCGCCGAGGTTTTTGGCGTTACTCCGGACTGGGCGGTTGTCAGAGATTTCGGTCCTTCTGAAGGAATGTTCATCAGCGAGGACGACATGATGCAGTACGGCAGGGTCTGCCTCCTCGGCCGGACTGTAAAAAGAACATTGTTCGGCGATGTGGACCCTATCGGTCGGACCGTTCAAATCAGAAATATTCCCTTCATTGTGAAAGGAGTTCTTATAGAAAAAGGGGTGTCCGCAAGCGGAAAGGACAGGGATGACCGAATCGTGATTCCCTTATCCACGGCATCAAAAAGACTCTTTGCTCAGGACTATCTGAATCAAATTGTTGTTCAGGTTCGGGATGTGCGGACCATTCATGAGACCGCTAAAGAAATTGAAGCCTTACTGCGGCAAAAACACGGACTGGGTCCAGACGACGTTGCAGATTTCTCTATTAGAGAACCAACGGAATTGGCGGACATGGCTTCAGGCACATCCGCGACTCTGGCCTCACTACTCCTGGCAATGGCTGGAATTTCCATGCTGGTGGGAGGTATTGTCATCATGAACGTTATGCTCATTTCCATATCAGAGAGACGGACCGAGATAGGGCTCCGCCGGGCCATGGGTGCGCGAAAACCGGACATAATGGTACAAATACTCATAGAGTGTCTCTCGGTCACCATGGCAGGCGGGATTCTGGGAGTGTTGTTTGGCGCGGGTATTACAACATATCTTTCCTTCGCGGGAATAATGGCAAGCAGGGTCGGTTGGCTGCCTTTCGCTATCTCAGTCTTGAGTTGCACGGTTATTGCCGTCGTGTTCGGCACATACCCCGCAAAAAAGGCTGCGGCAATCGATCCTACTGCTGCGATGCGGTCATAAAAATCATAGGAGGCAATCAATAATGATTGAACTTAACGACATCGAAAAGACTTACGACGGTGGGAGTGTCTCCACGCCGGTGCTTAAGGGCATATCGTTCCGCGTGGAGAAAGGGGAGTACGTAGCCATCATGGGCACGTCCGGCACGGGCAAGTCAACGCTCATGAACATTATCGGCTGCCTGGACAAACCCACAGGCGGCCGCTACCGCCTGGATAACACAGATGTGGTGAATCTGGACGATGCGGCGCTGTCGCGACTTCGGAACCGCAAGCTCGGGTTCGTGTTTCAGCAGTTCAACCTGCTGGACCGAACGACGGCCTTGAAAAACGTGCTGCTGCCGCTACTCTACACAGACCCCTACCCGGCGGATGCCGCCGCCCGCGCCGAGCGATCCCTGAAAGCCGTCAGTCTGGCTGACCGCATGCAGTATAAGCCGGGCGAACTCTCGGGCGGCCAGCAACAGCGCGTGGCAATTGCCCGGGCGCTGATCACCGACCCGGAAGTGATCCTGGCTGACGAGCCCACCGGCAACCTCGACCGCCGGAGCGGTCTGGAGGTGCTGGCAATATTCAAGCGGCTCCATCGCGATGGCCGCACGATCATCCTTGTCTCCCACGATCAGGCTGTTGCCGAGCACGCCGACCGCATTGTGATATTGAAGGACGGTCGCATCGCGGAGGACAGCCGGGTCAAGCAACCGCGCGACGCCGATGCCGAACTCGCAAGCCTCGCCGGAGAGGAGAAAAATCAATGAGGATAATCCGAATAGCCGTTGAAGGCGCGCGGGCGCTGACCGCCAACAAGCTGCGTTCTTTTTTTATGATGGCCGGCACGATGACAGGAATCGCCGCCTTGACTGTCATCATGTCCGCCGGCGAGGGTACCGAGCAGAAGGTCATGCAGCGCATGGAAACATTCGGCACACGCGCCATTATGGTCACCGCCGGCGGCGGAAAAGGGTTTTCACCACCCCAGGAAGGGGTAACCACCCTCACGCTTTCCGATGCGGACGCCATACGAAACATTGTTCCTGAAGCTGAAGCGATCTCTCCCGCCGCGGTGAAACACCGGATGCCCGTCAAGGCAGGCGACAGCCAGACCCAGGCTGCGGTATTTGCGGCAGAACCGGACTGGCATGAGGCGTGGGACTGGTACGTCCGGGACGGCGAGCCTGTTTCGTCGGAGGATGTGGCGACTCTGGCGCGCGTCGTTGTTCTCGGCTCATCCACCGCCCGTGACCTGTTCGGCGAACGGAACCCCATCGGCGAGTACGTTCAAATCGGTGCGGTGCGCTTCAGGGTCAAGGGGATGCTGGAGTCCCGTGGCACAAGCCCCATGGGCACGGATATGGACAATCGCTGTATTATACCGCTGACAACCGGCATGAGACGTCTGTTCAATCAGGACCATATCAGTTATGTTCGTATCAGGTTGAAGGACTCGCGCGATCTGATCCCGGTCGGAGAACGCATTCGAGAACTCCTCCGCGAACGACATCATATTACCCCGCCCAAAGAAGATGACTTCAGCATAGTGACGGCTTCCAATATCGCCGCCATGGTACGAGGCGTATCCGGCACGCTGACCATTCTCCTCGGCGCTCTCGCCGGATTAAGCCTTATCGTCGGTGGTGTAGTCCTCATGAACATTCTTCTGATCTCGGTGAGCGAGCGAAAGCGGGAAATAGGACTGCGGCGGGCAGTGGGCGCTTCGCGCCGGGATATCCTGGTGCAGTTCCTCACCGAATCGCTGACCGTCAGCATTCTGGGAATGTCGGCGGGTTGCCTGCTGGGTATGGGTCTCTGTCTGGCGCTGATGCGACTCACGCCGCTTCCTCTGTCGCTCTCTTGGGAACCCGTGGCGCTGGGGGTGGCATTCGCTTCCCTGGTGGGGACATTTTTCGGCATCCAGCCGGCGCGGAAGGCGGCTCAACTCAATCCGGTTGAGGCGTTGCGATGAATCATGCGCGCACCCTGATCTTATCGGGCGAGATTCTGGCCGCCCACAAAATGCGCACGTTCTTAAGCGTACTGGGGATCATCGTGGGTGTTGCCGCCGTGGTGCTCATGGTATCCGCCGGGCGCGGCGCGGAGAAGCGCATCCTCGACCGCATCCGCGCCATGGGCACGAACCTGATCGTCGTCAACGCCGGCCAGACGAGAATTTTCGGCGGACGCCAGCGCCAGATGACCGCTGTCACCACTCTCGTTCCCGGTGACGCGGATGCCATCCGCGAAACTTGTGATCCCGTGGTTTCAGCGGCGGCGGCGGTCATGCGCAAGGTATCGGTGCGATATGAGGCGGAGACGGTGAACACGAGCGTGGCGGGCATGGACGCCGAGGGTTTCCAAATTCGGAACTTCGCAATGGCCGCGGGGCGGACGTTCGACGAGATGGAAAACCGGGCCGGGCATCGCGTGGCGGTAATGGGACCGACAGTTGCGGAAAACCTGTTCGGCGGTGTCAATCCCGTGGGCTTGTATATCCGCATCGGCCGTGTGCCCTTCGAGGTTGTGGGCGTGATGCATTCCAAGGGCGTGGATGCGGATGGAGCGGATCAGGACGACATTATCCTGGTTCCGCTGAAGACCGCCATGCGCCGGCTTTTCAACATCACGCATGTGGACAGCGTGTACGTCCAGACGCGATCATCCGAGACGCTCTCCCGGGCCGAAAGTGAGATCCGTGACCTGTTGCGTGAGCGCCACCGTCTGGGCGATAAACCTGACGACTTCACCATCCAGAATCAAGCCACGCTCATAGAGACCGAGCGCGAAACCTCGCAGTCCATGACGCTTCTCATCGGCGGAGTTGCGGGCATCTCGCTCATCGTGGGCGGCGTGGGCATCCTGGCGGTCATGCTCATCTCCGTTCGCGAGCGCACCCGCGAGATCGGTCTGCGGCGCGCCGTTGGCGCGAAGCGGGGAGACATTCGCAATCAGTTCCTGCTGGAATCGGGCATTCTGTCCGGTGTCGGCGGTCTCGTCGGCGTAACCGTCGGTGTTGTCGGCGCGTGGAGCAGCGCCATGCTCGGCTATTGGGACACCATCATATCCTGGCCGGCCGCAGGGGTCGCATTCATCTTTTCGGTCTCCTTGGGCGTCATATTCGGCATCTATCCCGCACTGCGCGCCGCATGTCTTGAGCCGACGGAGGCGCTTCGGGCGGAATGAATGCGACACGCAACCCGCTGATGCGCTGAAATATCAATAAACTTTGCCTGGAGGAGGATGGAAATATGACGAAAAAACTTTTCCCTAAACTGTTTGCGATATCTTTCATGGGGATCAGTTTTTTGTGCGCGATTCAATGCCTTGGCGACGGATCGAAAAAGAGTCAATTACTTGAGAAGAATACACACAAGATCAACCCCGCCGATGGCATGTCAATCAAGAATATCCTGCCGAAAATTAAAGATTCGGTTGTGAGAATGAACAGTTATTCCTACAGAGCATCCCTGGAACGCAGAATTGGTTTGTCCGGGAAAAAGCCGCAAAAAAACCGGGAAGATATGAGAAGCAATCGTGATGAACTTCCTGATGTCGAACAGTTCGAGGCGGATATCAAATTCATGAAACCCTATCTTTTTCAGGCTCGGATCATCAGATCGAACTTCGGTCCGGAAGGCGCAGCGATGACATATCGCCCGGATAAAGACGACGGCGTTTTTAAGGTGAAAGCAAAAATGATGCCTTTCGCTATGAAACGGAAGATTGAAAAGGAAAAAGGTGGAAGACTGCTGGTTCTGACTTTTCCGGTGGCTTTTACGACTTTGTCTTATTATGCAAACTCAGCGGGCGGTTCAATATCGATTCCCGGAACAACACTAATCAATAAGGAAGAATGTTACATATTGAGAATCAATATCGAAAAACAGTCGAAACCCTTTATGAATATGAATAGCCTCGACGGTGAGTTCGGCATCCCCGAACCAATAAAGGAAATCGTTCTTGAGAACATCGGCGACAGGATTGAAAATGGAATCACAAGAATTGATTACTTCATCAAAACAGATAATTTCCTGCCCGTCCTCATTGAAGAATACGCCGGGGGTGAACTGTACACAAGAATTGTGTTTGCAAATATCAAGTTGAACAATCTTTCAGAGAAGGATTTTTGAAGTCGTCAATATATGATTGGGTATTTAGCATTACAGCGCAACTTTTAGTTTTGACAGGCTGGAAGCCTGTCCCACTATCTGGAAGCCTGTCCCACTATTTCAAAAATATCATTTTTCAGTGGGACAGGCATCTTGCCTGTCAGAAAAAAAACCTCCATTTTTGCAAAACTTGCGCTGTAGTGTTAGGTGTGTTCTTTATGCTTGATTGTCAACCGCGATTACTGCGCCGAATTGATGTAGCCCACACTCTCACAAAATCCATTTCCGCTTGATGTTCCAGAGGCTGGCGGCGAACAGGCCGATGCAGAATGCCCCGAGGATGGACAGGCAGAGGTAGTTCCGATTCAGATTGGCAATGTGATGGTACCATGAGAAGATGAGTTTGTGTTGAAGGAAAGCAGAAGTGGTATCATTGAGTCGAATTGTGTATTCTGTCTACAGAATTATACACAGCGTCGCCGGTTTCTGCACATTGGGCGAAGCATTCTCTCTATGATAGAACCGTCAAACATGCGCAATTATTTATGACGCTGTGTATAGTAAAAAACCGCCGCGTGAAAATTATGCTTGACAAATCCGGGAATGCTATATAGTATATAAGCAAATACTGAATTGGATGCTGGAAGCGATGAAATGCAAAAAGGCTGAAGTCTTCAAGGTTTTAAGCGTAGAGTCTCGCATTCGGATCATCGAGCTTCTCAAACAGAAGGGTCCGCTTGGAGTGAATGAGATGTCGGAGGCAATGGGCATCACCCCATCCGCGGTCTCGCAACACTTGAAGGTTCTCCGGTACGCCGGACTTGTTCGGAGCGAGCGCAAGGGATACTGCCTTCCCTATAATATTGATCATTCCGCCATGGCCCAGTGCAAGGAACTTATCGCGGAAGTATGCAATTGCGGCTGCCGGGGAACCTGCCGTGAGCGCGACGAAAATGTCAAAACCCCGGGGGATGAGCTTACTTTGCTTAAACAACGTGAGCGGGAGCTTCAGAAGGAACTGAAGGAACTGCGTGCAAGAATCAAGGTGGTACGAGAAAAGAAATAATTTTTTTGCGGAGTATTTCAGTATTTGCTTATTTTCTGAATCAAAAACATGACCGGCGACGGTCGAACGGAGGCGGGAATCATGCCGGAAACGGATAATGCAAAAGCGCGAAGGATGATCTTGATCCTGGGGGCGATGGCTTTCTTTTGCAACGGGGACAATTACGCCGCGGCCCCGCTCATCGTGGAGATTGCGAAAGACCTTCATCTGGATATCAGTCGTGCCGCTCTTTCCATTGCTTCCTACATGCTGCCATTCGGTGTTTTCACGCTTCTTTTCGGACCTCTCGCGGACCGGTACGGAAAGGCGAGAATCATTAACATCGCAGCTTTCGGAACGGCAATTTTCAGCGGACTCGGCGCAGCGGCTTTCGACCTTACCTCGCTCTGCATCGTCCGGGCGGTGAACGGCGCCTTCGCTGCCGCCATCCTTCCCGTAACGATGTCTCTTATCGGGGATCGCTTCGGACATAACCCCAAAGAGGCGCAGAACGCGCTGGGCAAAGTGCTCGGTATGACATTCCTCGGCGGCGCGGCGGCTACGGCCATCGGGGGGGCGATAGCATATCTGGGCTCCTGGCGGCTCGTGTACCTGGTTTACGGCGCTGCGGAACTGATCATCGCCTTTGTCATGCTTCGAAATCTTGAGAGACAGCCCGGGACCGTCGCCAAGTTCAACCTCAGAACCTCCTACCAGTCCGCCTTTGCCAATCCCGTCCTGCTCAAGACCGTGAGCATCATTTTCCTCGTGGGCGCTTCCGTTTTCGGAAGTTTCGCGTATGCGGGAAAATTCGTTGAGACGCGGACGGGGTACAACATCCTTGCGGTCGGTCTGATCCTTACTTTTTTCGGTCTTGCAACAGTTGTCGGCGGAAGGAAATCCGGGGCTATCCGGCAGAAATTGGGGAACAGATTTCTTCTCTTTGCCGGGGTCCTGGCTTCCATCTCATGGGCGTTCATGGGCGCCTGGCGCTCCCCGGTTCTTCTCTCACTTTCTCTTGCGGGATTCGGCCTCGGGTTAATCATGATACAGCCTACCCTTATCGCCTCGGCGCAGCAGCTCATGCCGGCGAGACGCGGCACGGTCATGTCCCTGTGCTCGTTCAACATGTTCGTCGGGGGCGGCGTCGGCACGATTGTCAACGGAAAAATTCTTGAAGCCTGGGGCTTCGAACCCGTGTTCGTTTTTGCCGCGGGACTCATACTTCTTGCCGGGACCATCGCCTCAATCCTGCTGTCGAAGACAACGGAGACATGATTCGCGGCAACACATAATGATTAAATTTCAGGAGGTTTATTATGCACAACTACAACCTGACGGACGAGCAGAAATCGCTGAAAGAAACGGCAAGAAAGATCGCCGGGACCGGGCTTGCGCCGCTCGCGGCGGAAGTGGACGCGCGGAGCGGACGGGGGGCTACGTGGCGTCGAACGTGTAGGTAGCGATCTCCCACGGGGCGAGCGCGTCGGCGAGACGGCAGCCGTCCGCCGCCGGCGCGACGGAAATAATGGAAAAAGCAATCAGCGGCGGAAGCGGGCGCTTTCCCTCCTGTCACAGGCCTCTCCCAGCTCATTTTGCGGAACTGCCGGCGACCGGCGGACCTTGAACTATTCTTGATATGTCCAGGAAGAACGATTAGACTTTCGCGGACTCGGAGGGATTTTTTAATGAAGAAGATACTGGTTTACTACAGGGCTCCCTTTTTCACGGCAATTATAATTCCCGTGATTTTTGGAACCATGTTGGGATACAGTCAGACCGGAAGACTGGACTGGCTGTTCTTTGCGTTGACGCTGCTGGGCGCTGTCGCCGCGCACGGAGGCGCAAACGCGGCAAATGACTATTATGATTTCTTGAGCGGATGCGACGTAAACAATCCGAACAGGACTCCCTTCAGCGGCGGCAGCGAGGCGATTGTCCGGGGAGAACGGACGGCCCGATATTTTTTGGTTCTTTCCGGCATTTCTTTTTCCGTGGCGCTGGCATGCGGCGCTTACCTCGTGCTGAATATCAAAAACGGATTGCCTGTACTGGGGTCCTTGTCCGTGCTGGGGTTTGTGTTCGGGTTCTTCTACACGGCGCCGCCCTTTAAATTCGCCTACAGGGGGTTCGGCGAGTTCCTGATTGCTTTGAGCTTCGGTCCTTTGCCCGTGCTCGGGGCTTATTTCGTTCAGACCGGGAAAGTCGAGCTTTATCCGATCCTGATGTCATTGCCGCTGACCTTTTTTATTCTCAACATAATCTGGATCAACCAGTTTCCGGACATAGCGACGGACAGAAAGGCAGGCAAGTTCACACTCGTGGCGCGGATGGGCAGCGGGAACGCGCGCTACATTTATCTTCTGATTTTCGCCGCGGCATATCTTTGCATTATTCCTCTGGTGTTCTATCTTCGCGTCAGCCCGCTGCTTTTCCTGGCGTGGCTTACGGTCCCACTGGCGCTGAATGCCGTCAGAGTCTGTTTCGCAGGCCACAACGACGTAAAAAAACTGGTCCCCGCAATGGGAATGACGATCCTTATCCACCTGCTGGGTGGTGTTTTTCTGACCGCCGCAGTCCTGTTTGCCTGAGGAGTGTTTTATGCATCCGAAAATAGCCGAAGATATGAGCCGTGTCAAAGAAATCCTTCGTGAAAAAGGGTGCATCAAAGACCTGGACAAAGTAGAGGAAAGCGAATGTTTGATACCCGAGGGCGGCAAGATGATCAGACCGCGCCTGGTGACGCTCGCCGCGCGGCTTTGCGGGTATGACGGGACGGCGCATATTGATTACGCGGCGTCGGTCGAACTGATACACAATGCCACTCTTTTTCACGACGACGTCATTGATTCGGGCGAGATAAGAAGAGGCGGGAAAACGCTGAACGTCAGGTTCGGAAACAGCTTCGCCCTTCTCGCGGGCGATTATTTAATGGCGAAGAGTTTTTGCCTTATCGCAAAATGCGAAAACCCTGAAATCCTGTCCGCCATAGCCGATTGCTTCAGCGATCTGGTTTACGGCCAGCTAAAAGAGATGGACCACGACCGGGATATTGATACCCCGATGGATGTTTACTATAAAATCACTGATAACAAGACCGCTTCCCTCATAAAGACGTGTCTCGTGATAGGCGGGCTGCTGGCCGGAGCCGATCAGCAGACACTGAATTTACTCGCTGAAACTGGCTCTAAAACCGGCAGGCTTTTCCAGATCGCCGACGACGTGATCGATTACCTGGCGGGCGAGAACAGAACCGGGAAAAGGAGATTCCATGATGTCAGGGAAGGAAAGATGACCATGCCGGCGATTCTGCTTGTGCGGCGCTGCGCCCCTGACGAAAGGGAATTATTCCGGACGCTGCTTGGAAAGCGCGATATGGCTGAATCCGATGGAATGCGAATTGTAACATTGCTGGAGAAATATAAAATTATCAATGAAATACATGCCGAGTATTTCAGGATGCATGAAGACGTTACCCGGCTTCTCGGGAAGATAAACGGGAACGAGTTTTTGCCCGATTTCAAAGCGCTGATTGATTTGATTATCGGACGTCTGTACAGTTACACGGATAAGTATCTGAAGGACGACGGGAGCGAAAAGAGTCCCGGACATGAATGAAATCAGGAGTCGGGGTGAATATTCTCTGAAGCGGCTTTCTGAAAAAATAGTCATACTCGGCTCCACCGGGTCCGTCGGTCGGCTGGCGCTCGAGGTGCTGCGCGAGCAGCCCGGCAGGTTTACCGTGAGCGGGCTTGCCGCCGGGCGGTCGAGCGGCGAATTCGCGGCGCAGGTTGAAGAGTTTCGACCGGAAGCCGTGTCCGTGCGCAGCCGCTCCGCCGCTGAACGGCTCTCAAAACTGATCAAATCGAAAGAACGTGCAGGCTCGCCTAAGGTGATGAACGGTCCCGACGGACTCGAGCGACTGGTCTCATTGCCTGAAGTTCATAAGGTCGTTAACGCTCTGTGCGGCGCGGCGGGGATACGTCCGTCGCTTGCGGCGGTCGGCGCCGGAAAAACCCTGCTTCTGGCAAACAAAGAGGCTCTCGTCGCCGCCGGAAAAATCATCACCGAATCAGCGAAAAAAAACAAAGCCCGGATTCTTCCTCTTGACAGCGAACACTCTGCCATCTTCCAGTGTATGCGCGGAGAGAACAACAATTGTATAAGGAAATTGATCATAACCGCATCCGGCGGTCCGTTCTTTAACGGCAGGAAAGCAAAAAAAATAACTCCGGCCATGGCTCTCATGCATCCCAAATGGAACATGGGACCGAAGGTTACGGTGGATTCCGCAACGCTTATGAATAAGGGGCTTGAAATCATGGAAGCGATGTGGCTTTTCAACGTGCCGGTGGAACGAATTAAGGTGCTGGTGCATCCGGAATGCATCGTGCATTCGATGGTTGAGTTCGGCGACGGCGTTACGAAGGCGCAGCTGGCGGCGCCCGACATGAAAGTTCCCATACGTTACGCGCTCAATTTCCCCCGGAGAGTCGTTTCGGGCAACGGCAGCGCCGTGAACCTTGCCGAGATTGGAAGACTGAATTTTCATGAGCCGGACTTTCGGCGCTTTCCGTGTCTGGAACTTGCGCTGGCGGCGGCACGGGAGCAGGGGCTGGTTCCAGCCATGATCTCCGCCGCGGATGAGGTGGCGGTTGACGCGTTTCTCAAAGGTCGTGTGGATTTTGACGATATTCCCGTCATAATTGAACACGTGCTGGAATGGGGCAGGAAACATAACATGGCAAAAGAAGCGGTTCGTCTCCAATCAATTCTCGATGCGGATGCCCGCGCTCGAGACCTGGCAACGCGGGCTGTCAGGAAGGCAAGCCTTCCCTGACGGCTCAATACGGGGATGATGAAAGGA
This sequence comes from bacterium, assembly GCA_040752295.1. GTDB lineage: Bacteria > UBP15 > UBA6099 > UBA6099 > JBFMBQ01 > JBFMFE01. The sequence continues at coordinate 12,376 of JBFMFE010000109.1, read as the reverse complement.
AAAACGCTTGTGAGCGTAAACACCAAAAAAGACTACCTCCTTGAAAACAAAGACGCGCTGCCGCGGCACGTGGCGATCATAATGGACGGTAATGGGCGATGGGCATCACAGCGGGGGCTTCCCCGCCGGGAGGGGCATAAAGCGGGCGCGGAGAGGGTGGAGCCGATTCTCGAACTCTGCCGGCAACTGGGGATTCCCGTTATAACCCTCTTCGCATTTTCCACGGAAAACTGGCAGCGCCCCGAGGATGAGGTCGAGGCGATAATGGAACTTTTGAGCAACTATATCGCAAGGGAAACCGAGAGGTTGAGGGAAAAAGGGGTGAGATTGAACTTCCTCGGCGATCCCCGCCGTCTGCCGGCAGAGCTAAGGCGAAAAATGGCACGGGCGACCGAGGTCACCTCACGAAAATACGATTACACCTTGAACGTATGCGTCAACTACGGAGGACGCGACGAACTCCTCCATGCGGTGCGCAATCTGATGGCGAGCGCCCGGGATCAGGATTTCGATCCGGCAGCCCTTTCCGTTGAAACTTTCTCAAAACATCTCTTTACGGGCGGACTGCCTGACCCCGATCTGCTGATACGAACCGGCGGCGAACACCGCGTCAGCAACTTCCTCCTTTGGCAGATCGCCTACGCCGAAATTATCTTCCACCCCGGACTCTGGCCCGATTTCACCCCGGAGGACTTCATGGACTGCCTGAAAGATTATCTCGCGCGGGAAAGAAGGTTCGGGCGGATCGGAAAAGCCGACGAGCGGCTCCTGGCAAAGATCAAATCGCCTTCGGACCTGAAAAATCTGGACTACGGCGACCTTGACCGCCTTGCGCGGGAGATAAGGGAAACGATAGTTTCCAGCGTCTCCGTCAACGGCGGTCATCTGTCGTCAAATCTGGGAATAGTCGAGCTTGCCATCGCACTTCACAGAGTCTTCGACTCCCCGTGCGACAAGTTGATATGGGACGTGGGGCACCAATGCTATCCTCACAAACTTCTCACCGGACGATACGAAACCTTCGTTTCCCTTCGTTCGAGGGACGGCATAAGCGGATTTCCCAGAAGAAGTGAAAGCGAGCACGATTGTTTCGACACGGGGCACGGCAGCACTTCCATCTCCGCGGCTCTGGGCATGGCGGCGGCAAGGGACCTGAAGGGAGACTTATCTCACGTGGTCAGCATCTGCGGAGACGGAGCCATGTCCGGCGGAATGATCTTCGAGGCGCTCAACCACGGCGGCGAACTCGGCAGGAATCTGATCGTGGTCCTGAACGACAATTCATTTTCGATCTCCCCAGCGAACGGCGCCTTGAGCCGTTATCTGAGCAGAATAAGAACAAGCGCCTCTTACGTACAGGTCCATCAAACCTTCCGCGATCTGAAGAACCGTCCCTCAAAAGCGTTCATGGCACTGAGTTATCTTTCTTCCCCCCTGCGGATGCTCGGCAAATACTTCGCTTTCAAAAAAGGAATAATCTTCGAGGAACTGGGATTTACGTACGTGGGACCCGTGAACGGACATAACATCAGGGAACTCGCCGCCGTCCTCGGCAGGGTCAAAAGATTGAAGGGTCCCGTGCTTGTGCACGTCCTTACAAGCAAAGGCAGGGGGTACGAACCCGCGGAGAGGGACCCGGCAACGTATCACGGCGTCAGCGACCTGAAGCGCGATGCGAAACATGAAAATGCCGACATACGCCCCGGCGCAACCTTTACCGAGGCTTTCTGCGAAAGCCTCGGCAGGTTGTGCGAAAAAGACGAACGAATCGTCGGGATCACCGCCGCCATGTCCCTCGGAACCGGACTTCAGAAGCTCATAGACAGGTACCCCGACAGATTTTTCGACGTGGGCATGGCGGAGCCGCACGCCGTTACCTTCGCCGCGGGTATCGCGGCTCGGGGACTTCGCCCGGTCGTCGCCATTTACTCAACCTTTCTCCAGAGGGCATACGATCAGATATTTCACGACGTGTGTCTTCAGAACCTGCCAGTGGTTTTCGCCATGGACCGCGCCGGACTGGTGAGCAAATACGGACAGACCCATCAGGGACTTCTGGATATTGCGTACCTTCGCCACCTGCCGAATATCGTTCTTCTGGCGCCGCGGGACACGGCGGAGCTTGACGCCATGCTCGACTACGCCCTGAAGCAGGACCATCCCGTGGCAATCCGCTATCCCGGCGCGTCGGAAGAACGCGCCGTGAGGGCAGGCGCCCGCCCTCCAATCGAGCGATGCAAAGCCGAGGTACTGCACGCGGGGAACGACGCGGCGATCTGGGCGGTCGGTCCCATGGCGGCGCCTGCGCTCAGAGCCGCGAAGACGCTCCAGCAGCACGGCATCAACGCCGGAGTCATCAACGTCCGTTTTGTTCATCCCCTGGATGAGGACGCGCTGATAAAATCGCATGAAGACGGCGTCAGGGAACATTTCACCGTTGAGGATCACCTCCTGTCGTGTGGCTTCGGAAGCCTGTTCCTCGAGGCTGTCAGCCGGCGCGAGCTTGAAGCGGTACACGTGACGCGGCTCGGAGTCGGGCACAGCCTGATCCCCGACGACAGCCGCGAAGCGCTGCTGAGCGAATTCGGACTTACGTGTGAAGGCATCGTGTCAAAAGTTCTGGGAAGGTTCGAAATCACGCGTTCGGAAATCAGGGAAGCAAAGAGGTAAAACCGCGCATGGAGCACGACGGCGGCATCTCAAGGCGAAAAGAGGAACACGTGCGGGGAGCGCTGGAATTAGCAGCCGTCCCGCATTCCGGCGCCTTCGATAACTACAGGGTCGTTCACAACGCGCTCCCCGAAATCGCCCTGAACGACGTGGACGCCTCATGCGAATTTCTGGGCAAAAAACTCCGGGCGCCCTTCATGATAGCGAGTCTCACGGGCGGTCCCGAACTCGCCGGAAAAATAAATGAAAACCTGGCAAAAGGCGCGCAGCGCACGGGTGTGCCCGTGGCTCTCGGCTCCGCCAGGATAGCCATCCATGATTCATCAACGCTTTCATCATTTCAGGTCCGCAGCCTGTGCCCTGATGTTCCTCTCCTCGCCAATTTAGGGCTTGTTGACCTCGACAGGGCTTTCGATATCAATGATTGCCGCGAACTGGTAAAAAAACTTCATGCCGATGCCCTGATCTTCCACGTCAATCCTTTGCACGAGGCGCTTCAGACCGAAGGGAACACCGACTTCGCGGGTCTTCTCGAACGCTTACGAAGAGCGGTGCACGAACTCGAATTTCCCGTCATCGTCAAGGAGGTTGGACACGGGATAAGCGCGGAGGTCTTCAGAAAGCTGGACGAATGCGGCGTTTACGCCGTTGACGTTTCCGGAGCGGGCGGCACCTCCTGGGGATATATAGAAGGCAGACGGGACAAAGACCCGATGCTAAAGAGGGTCTGCCGGACTTTTTCCAATTGGGGCATTCCCGCTGTCTCCATCCTGGAGGGACTGAGAGAGACGCGGAGAAATGCGAAATTAATAGCATCGGGTGGGATAAGAAGCGGCGTGGATGTTTTCAAGGCGGTTTGCCTCGGAGCCGATTTGGGAGCCGCGGGGCTGCCTTTTCTGGAACCCGCTCTTCAAAATCCCGAAGCGGTCGCCGACGTGCTTCGGCAATTCATCCTTGAATTTCGTCTGGCGATGTTCGCCGCCGGGTGCCGCGACCTGAGCCAGACCGGGCTTCATCTGCTCGAATCCCGATGATCTTCCACGAGCGGAAAATGAAAACAACGAGGCGGATATACGTAGGGAACGTGCCAATCGGCGGCGGCGCGCCCATCGTTGTTCAATCAATGACGAAAACAAGGACGGAGGACGTGCGGGCTGCGGTCGCGCAAATCCGGCGGCTCGAAGCCGCCGGCTGCGAAATCGTCAGGGTCGCCGTCCCTCATAAAAAGGCGCTCCGGGCGCTGCCCGAAATAAAATCAAAAACAGGAATTCCTCTGATCGCGGATATTCATTTCAGTAAAGAACTCGCCACGGGCGCGCTGGAACTTGGCGCGGACGCGATAAGGATCAATCCCGGCAATCTGGGCGGATTGAAGGAGTTCGGCGTGGTGGCGCGATGTGCCGCCCGCCTTGGCCGCGCCGTGCGCATAGGCGTTAACGCGGGTTCGCTCGAAACGGAAGTCGCAAAGAACGAAAATCTGAGCGAAGGCGAAAAACTTGTCCGGAGCGCCTTGAATTACGTCGAAGCCGCGGAAAGATACAAACTGACGCAGATAAAAGTGTCAATGAAATCTTTTGACGTGCCCGCGACGGTCGCCGCTTACCGCGAATTCTCCTCCCTGTGTGACGTGCCTCTTCACGTGGGGATCACGGAAGCGGGCGACGTTTTCTCGGGGGCGATACGCTCGGCGGTCGGACTGGGCATACTGCTTTCCGACGGCATCGGCGACACGCTGAGGGTTTCGCTCACGGCGCCTCCGGAGCGGGAGGTTGAAGCCGCCTGGGAGATACTCCGCTCCCTGAATTTAAGACGCCGCGGCGTGGAGATCGTTTCATGTCCTGCCTGCGGTCGGTGCGATGCCGACGTCGCACGTCTGTTGTCGGCAGTCAAAAGAAAAACAAAAAATATCACGAAAAATATCCGAATAGCGGTAATGGGCTGCGAGGTAAACGGTCCGGGAGAGGCTGCCGGCGCCGATATCGGCATAGCCCTGAATCGCTCAGGGGGAGGCACTTTATTCCAAAAAGGCGTGAAGACGAAAAAAGTTCGATCCGAACGGATATTGGACGCTTTTATCGAGGCTCTCGAAGACGCGGAATCAATGTAACCTGCAAACCGTTTTTTTACAGGCATACAGTCGGAGAAAATCAGCGAAAAACAGATTGTGATGTATTGGAAAGGTTTTTTTGAATCCACGGAGTCGCGGGGGCGGGTCAGGGCGTCTTTTCGCGCAGGTACTCGGTCAGAAGCTGCACTTTCATCCCGTCGCCGGCGATTCCGGAGAAGGCGAGGACGCACGCGGGGCACTCGGCGATGAGTTTTTCAGCGCCGGTGTCCACCGCTTCGGCGAGGCGCTCGCGGCGCATGGATTCGATGACGGCGGCGTCCTCTATGAATGCGCCGAGGGGGGAGCCGCAGCAGAAGGCGCTCTCCCTGTTGCGCTTCATCTCGGCGACGCTGACGCCGGCATCGGCGAGCGCCTTCCGTGGCTCGTCGTACAGCCCCGCCCATCGGGATATGAAGCATGCGTCGTGGTACGTCACCGTCTCCGCCCGCGCCGCCCCGGCGCCGCCGGGCGCGGCGCGAAGGATTTGCAGCGTGTGGGACACCTTCAGCGCTTCCGCGTACGGGCGGAACGTGCGGAAGGAGTGGAAGCAGTGGGGGCAGAGCGTGATGACCCGGTCGGTGCCGGTCCGGCGGACGGTCCGGATTAGGGCGCGCGCGGCGTCCGCGGCGGCGTCCTCCATGCCGAGCGCGAGGTAGGCGTTCCCGCAGCAGGTCTCTTCCACAGTGGTGAAATTCACGCCCATCCCGTCGAGGAATTCGAGCGTCTTCAGCGTCTTATCGCGCAGCCTGTGGCGCGCCACGCACCCCGCGATGAAGACGTACTCCGCCTTCTCCCTGCGGAATTCACCGATCTGAACGGTTCCCTCGCCGAAGGGATTTCCGGTTCTCTCGAGGTTTCCGACGACGCCGGCGTACATTCCGCGGACACCGCGCTCGTCCTGGCGCCACGCGATGCGGCGCGCCATGGCGACCAGTTCCGGCACCTTTATCCCCCTCGGGCACGCCGTCTCGCACGCGCGGCATCGCGTGCAGTTGTACACGGCGTCCCTGGCGTACGTGAAATCGGGGAACGAGCGCGTGAGCGCGGCGGTGATGCTGTCCGGGGCGCGGTACGCGCCGTCGCGCGCCGGCGAATAGACGGGGCAGACGCTCGCGCAGACGCCGCAGGCGATGCACTTCTCGTAACCGTGCAGCGCGGCTCTCTCTCCGGGAGTGAGTGCGACGAAAGCGTCGGCGCGGTAATTTTCCATGAAAGTCCTCTTCCCGTCGCCCTTCCCGCGTCCGCGTATGGCGCGGCGGAGGGAATGGAGAACGAACGTCCTCCCGAGGTTTCCTATGGCGTTGAGCGTTTTGACGTCGAGTTTCATTTTGAGGGCGGCTCCCTATGCCGTTTTCGCCGCTTTCGCCGCGTTCGTTCCGGCGAGAAACCCCGTCGTCAGCGCAACCCCTGCGCCGCAGCGGTCTCTGAAGGGGTCGAAGCCTGCGAGCACGCTCCCCGCGCAGAAGAGGTTTTCGTACGCAGGCGCGCCGCGCTCGTTCAGCGGCGTCAGGCGCGGGTCCGTCCGCACGCCGCTCGAAAAAACGGGGTGGGCGCGCACGAGGCTCGGTTCGACCAGTTCCGACATCGCCTCCTGCGCCACGACGCGTGAATCGTGAAATACGGGCAGATCGAAGACCGTCTCCCTGAACGAATCGTCCCTCCGAAGCCCCCCGCCGATGAAGCCGCCGGAGGCGAGGACGAACGCCGATGCCCTGACCTCGCGCACGGCGCCGTATGGATCGCGCGCGGCGACCGCTTTCACCTCCCCGCCGTCCGCTTCGAACGTCTCGACCCCCCCCTCGACGACGCTCACCTGCCTGCGCTCAAGCGCGAGGCGCAGCGCCGCGACGATACGCTCTCCGGGTACGGACGGCGGGGCGGTCGCGGTCTCGCAGCACTCGCACCCGATCATTTCCCCAAGGGTTTTCAGGACCCCGTCGCACCCGAGCAGCCCTAAAACGGGAGGAAAATAGAGGCGGTCGAAACCCTTCCCTTTCGCCGCCGCGATCACAACTGACGCGAAGTCGCCGAGGAATTGCGCGTTCTCCATCTTGCGCGCGACGGCGTACGGCGCGAGGTTGTTCATCCCCTCCATGCCCGGAAGCGTCGCCGAAGCCCAGCCCGCCTCGAACCGCCCCGCCCCGCCGCCGCCGGTCCCGAAAACCGCCGCCATGTACTCGGCGTCGAATTCCGGAAAACCAGCGATGCCGATGAAGCCCGCCCGCCGGTCGCCGAGCGTGGTCAGGTCGCCCCTCGCCATTGTGTCGAGGCACAGGCGCGTCTCCCGCGCCGTGCCGAGGCTGCCGGCTATCGTCATCACCGCCCCGGGCGAGAAGGTAACGCCCGCACCGGCGGACTTCATCGCCCACGCGAAATCCCCGGCGCTTTCGCGCAGCGCCTCGGCTGCGGGGGTGACGGAACCGGCTTTTCCGAACTCGGACGCCACGGCGTAGGGGTGGTACGGGTTCGCGCGCGCGAGGCGCGTCATTCCCTCCTCGAGCGTTCCGCCGCCGCGTCCGCCGGCAGACGGCGCGAGGTCCAGCGCGCCCGAGATCATCGCCGTCGCGCCCCGGCGTTCACTCACGAGCGCCGCGGACGCCCCCCTCTTGCGCGCAGCGAGCGCGGCGGCGCAGCCGGCAAGCCCGCCGCCGATCACCGCGACGTCGAACGCATCCCCGCTCATCAGAGCCTGTGCCCCCTCAGAAAGTCCTCCTCCCGCAGCGCTTCGTGAAGATTGCCCGCCGTGAAATACGTCCCCTGGTTGAGTTCCTCCTGCGCGAGCTGTTCGCCCCGGAGCGCCGGGAATTTTCCCTTCCACCTGCGCTGGAGGAACGCCGCCGCGTGCTCCCGGGCGGCGCCGGGGGGATCGCCGCGCTCTCTGGCGAGGAGGATAGCGGCTTTGAAGGCGCACCGCGCGCCCTGGCAGGGACCGCACCCGAGGTTCGTGCGCCTGCGCACGTCGTCCAGCGTGCGCGCCATCTCCTTCCTCACGCAATAGACGATCTCAGCGGCTGTGACCGGTTCGCACCGGCAGATGAGGTTCGCCAGCCGCGGTTCCCCGCGAGCGAGCTTCAGAACCTCGGCGCAGTTTGCGCCGTGGCGGAAGGCGAGCCGCCGGACGGCGTAGAGGGGGAGGCTGTATCCGGCGGCGAGCGCCTCGGTGTCGGGCGGCTCGCCGCCGCCGGTGAGGGGTTCGAGATGCGTGCGGCATTCCGCCTCGACGCCCGTTTTCGCGCAGACGAGGTTGGTCGCTTTCTCCGCCATGAGGCGGTACATCGCGAGTTTTCCGCCGATGACGGAGATGAATCCCTCGACCCCGTCGGTCGCGGCGTGGTCGCGCACCTCGAAATCGCGCGACAGCTTGTCTTCGATCCGCCGCCATGAATAGAGCGTGGGGCGGACGCCCGCCATGACGCGGATTATCCTGTGGCTGCGTATGGAGGGAAACACCCGCTCCGCCGCCTGAAGCAGGTACTCGATCTCGTCGTGTGTCGCGGTGAGGTGGTCGAGGTCGCCGTAGAAGTCGTCGTCGGTGCAGCCTAACATCGTGGAGTTTTCGTGGGGCATGAGGAGTATGTTTCTGCCGTCAATCGTGTCCGCCGAGACCGCCACGCTGGTAATGCGCCTTTCGAAGAAGATGTTTATCCCCTTTGTGGGTCTGAGCTTCACCGCGATGCCCGCGAGGGCGGCGACCTTCGGCGCCCAGGGACCCGCCGCGTTCACCACGATTGAGGCGCGGACGTCCCGCTCGCCGCCTCCGAGGACGTCGCGCAGCCGCACGCCGCGCACGCGGCGCCCTTCCCTCGCGATGGAGACCGTCTCGGTGTAGTTCGAGACGTCGGCGCCGCGCCCTGCGGCGTCGAGCGCGTTGGCGACGCAGAGTCTGAACGGGTTGATCCCCCACTCGTCGGAAGCCACCGCGCCGGTGATCTCGGAGGAGAGCCCCGGTTCAATCTCCAGCGCCTCCTCTCTCGTGAGACGCGTGTGCTTTTTCCCGCGCTTGAGGTGTACGAACCGGTCGTACGCCTCGAAGAACGTCTCGACCATCTCGGCGTTGAAGGGATCACCTTTCATGACGGGCGTCAGGAACGGGATGCGGAACAGAAGGTGCGGGGCGATCCTCTGTATGTAACCGCTGTCCAGGCATGAGACGCGCGTTGTCTCCACGTCGTAGAGGAGGTAGCGGATGCCGCCGTGGATCATACCCATGCATGCGCCGGTCGTGCCGCCTGCGAAGTCCCTTTTCTCCACGAGAAGCGTTCTGAGACCGCGCATGGAGCAGTCGCGTGCGACGCCCGTGCCGGTGCATCCGCCGCCGATGACGATCACGTCATAGAAGTCTTTGAGTTTCGCCATCGGGTCTTCGCGCGGCGGAGGCGCCTGAACGGCGCGGCGGCGGCGATCAGTATAATGAGGATCGCGGTGATGATGCCCGCCGAAACGGTGCAGTGGGGGCACAAGCACTTTATGACGAAAAATTCGAGGTAGTTCAGCCACGCCGTGAAGGCGAACGCACCCAGGGCGCCGGCGTAGATCAGTGCGTGGACGAGCCGCGCACCGCCTCCGAAGATAAGCCCGAGGACGGAAAGCAGGGCGAGCGCGGCGTAGCCGGCGAGACCGAAAACGGCGACACCGATGCCCGCGATCTCCGAATAGCGGCTCCTGTCCACGCACCCGCAGCTTATGAAGTCGTTCACGTCGCACGCGTGCCGTGCGGGAGCGCCCATCCACTCGTACGGGTCGTCGGGATCGGGCACGTGAACACGCAGCGCGGGATACCTTTCAACGAGACCGCGGACGTGCTCCCTGTCGGAATAATGGAGCGCGACGAGGTACCTGCACACGAAAACGCCCCATATCGAGAGCGCCAGGACCGGAACGAGGGCGAGCCTCGGTATCGCGAAAACGAATCTCATCGCCGGATACTAATGATAGGTTGCGCGAGAGAAAAACACAACTCAGCGCCCCCGCGCGCGAGCCGGCGGAAACCTCAGATTCTCTCTCCGCCCCCAATGCGCACCCGGCGCTCTCCGCGGGCAAACTTTGGTTGAGCGGCGGCGGAAGGTTATAATTTCTGAACGGCATCGGACAGAGAGGGGGTGCGGGCGATGGGCATTTTCAAGGCATACGACATACGGGGCATCGTTCCGTCGGAACTCGACGAGGAGAAGATTTACAGGATTGGGCGCGCATTCGTTGTTTTTTCAGGCTGCGGTGAGGTGGTGGTGGGTCGCGACGTGAGGCTGACCGCCGACGCCCTCTTCGCCGCCCTCGCCGACGGTATAACCGATCAGGGCGCCGACGTGCTGGACGTCGGGCGCTGCGACACGCCGTTCCTCTACTTCGCCTCGCAGGGAAAACCGGCGGCACTGATGCTCACCGCCTCGCACAACCCGAAGGAATACAACGGGCTGAAGCTGTGCCGCGAAAACGCCGTCCCACTCAGCGGCGACACGGGTATCGCGGAAATCGAGAAGGTCTTCAACAGAGGCGCCTTCCCACCGGCTCCGAAGGGAAAAATCAGAAAAGTCGATAGAATGGACGAGTTCATAAGTTTCAACCGCGGATTCGCCGCCGTGGGCACGGGAAAGCGCCTTAAGATGGTCGCCGACGGCGCGAACGGCGCGGGGACGCTCACCTTCCCGAGGGTGATGGAGGGGCTTGACGTGGATTTCGTCCCGCTCTACATGGAGCCGGACGGGACGTTTCCGAACCACGAGGCGAATCCGCTGATAGAGGAAAATCTCCGCGATCTCCAGCGGCGGGTCGTGGAGGAGGGAGCCGATTTAGGCGTCGCGCTGGACGGCGACGCAGACAGGTGCATGTTCGTGGACGAGACGGGGGCGATTCAGCGGGCGGACGTGATCGGGGCGCTCATCGCCGCGGATTTCCTGAAGCGATACCCCGGCGCCACGGCGCTCTACGACCTGCGCAGCAGCGCCGCCGTGCGCGAGGAAATCGAAAAACACGGCGGCAGGGCGCTCCAGTGCAGGGTCGGTCACGCCTTTATAAAACGCCAGATGCGCGAGCACAACGCCGTCTTCGCCTGCGAACTTTCCGGACACTTCTACTTCAGGGACCACTTCTTCACCGAAAGCTCCTGCATCGCCGCCATCTCCGTCCTCAACATGCTCTCCGCGAAAGGAACAAAACTCTCCGAAGCCGCGTCGGCGATCAACCGCTACGCTCACTCCGGCGAGATAAACTTCAAAGTGGACGACAAGAACGCCGTCCTCGCAAAACTCGAAAAATCCTTCCCCGGCGGCAGGACCTTCCACCTCGACGGCTTGAGCGTCGAGTTCGACACCTGGTGGTTCAACGTGCGCCCGAGCAACACCGAACCGCTCCTGCGTCTCAACCTCGAAGCCCGCTCAACGGATGAAATGGAAAACCGCAAGGCGGAGCTGATAAAATTTATAGAGGGTTCATGACGCCGGGGGCGCCGGACCGCCGCCTCGGATTTCGCGCCCTCCCGCATGCGCGCGAGAAACCTTCTCATCGGCATCGCACTCGCCGCCCTCGTGGCGCTGATGGAACACGCCGGGGCGTTCAGGCGCGCCGAGCTTGCTCTCTACGACTTCGAACTCCGGGCGCGCAACGCGCTCGTCACTTCACACTCAAAGCCCGACGGTCGAATCGTGATCGTCGCTATAGACCAGAAGAGCGCCGCCGCGCTCGGACGCCCGCCCTGGCGCCGCGCTGTCTACGCCGACGCCCTGCGGCTGCTCCGCGGCGCGGACGTCGTCGCGCTCGACGTTCAGTTCTCCGAGCCGGCGGAAGGCGACGACGTTCTCGCGGACGCCGTCGCCGCGCACGGCGGGGTTGTGCTCCCGTTTTACGAGGACGAGGAGGGAAGGGTCGTGGCGCCGGTCATCGCGCTCCAGCGCGCCGCGGCGGGCATCGGCTCGATTCAATTCAGGCGCGACGCCGACGGGCGCGTCCGCGGCGTCCCACTCATCTTCAGGGTCGGCGACAACTACTTTTTCACCTTCGGGCTTGAGGTCGTAAGGCTCATCGAAGGGCTTGAACTCGACGAGGAACGGACGGGGCTTGAAAGGCTGTGTTTCAAGCCGCTCTGCATACCGGAGAACGAGGACGGGAACATGCTGATTTCCTTCGCCGGCGGTCCCGGCGCGTTCCCCGTCTTCTCCATCGCGGACGTCCTCAACGGCGCCGTTCCGCCCGCGGTGTTTGAGGGGAAGATAGTCCTCGTGGGAACGACCGACCCCGCTGAGCAGGACTATTGGGACACACCGTTCTCGGCGGCGCTCGACGAGGACATCGAACTCGACGCGCTCGAGGTGATAACCGGTGGCGTCGCCGGAACGCCCGGCGTGGAAATCCACGCCGGCGTCGCCAACACAATCCTCAAGCGCGACTTCGTGAGGCGGTTTCCCGGCGCGTTGTACGTTCCGAGGCGGATACGACTGGGGAAAGTCCGTTTCGGCGGGCGGATGTACACGGCGGCGCTTTTCGCATTCGGCGCGGCGGCGGCTGCGGCATATGTCCTCCTCCCCCCCGCGTGGAGCGCGCTCGCCTGCGCCCACCACGCGGCGCGCCCCCCCAGCGGCGCGTTTGCCCATATGACGCGCATTTCGC
>JBFMFE010000108.1:0-8375 GCA_040752295.1 bacterium | reverse complement strand
GAACAGATACCGCCGGACGCGCCGGGGACGGCGATTGCGCAGCAATTGTGTTGAAAGCCCTTGACTACTGTACTTAAGTACAGTATAATACCGGCGCATGGTCGTGGAAACCGTCGGTGAGGAAGTCGCCGTCCTCGCCAGGTTCGAGGGTGGAAGGCTCGTCCCCCTCCGCTTCAGGTGGGAGGGGCGCACCTACGTGGTCGGGCGCGTCACCTCCGCGTGGAGCGTACGGGAAGGCGCCCACAGAAACCGCCATTTCTCGGTCGTCGCCAACACGGGTTCCTTCTACGAGATATCCTTCCGCCCCGCCGGGATGCGGTGGGTGCTGGAGAAGAGGGGGCTGGAGGGATGACGCCGGTGGAAAGGGTCATCATGCTGGTGGACATGAACGCCTTTTTCGCCCAGGTGGAGCAGAGGTGCGCGCCCGCCCTCAGGGGGAAGCCCGTGCTGGTGGGGGGCGCGCCCGGCGCGCGCACGGTCGTCACCGCCGCCTCCTACGAGGCGAAAGCCTTCGGCGTCGCCTCCGGAATGTCTTCCCGGGAGGCTCTCGCCCTGTGCCCCGACGCCGTGATCGTCGAGGGCGACCAGAACAAGTACATCGAGTACTGCCGCCGCATTGCGGACATCTGCGGGGAGTTCACCGACAGGGTGGAAGTGTACTCCATAGACGAGGCGTTTCTGGACGTCACGCGCGTCCCCGGCGCCGGCGACCCGGAGGCGCTCGCCGCGAGGCTCAAGGAGAGAATCCGCGAGGAACTCGGGCTGACCTGTTCCATCGGGATCGGTCCCGGCAAGCTCGCCGCCAAGATGGCGTGCAACTGGCGCAAGCCCGACGGGCTGTTCCGGATTCACCCCGGCGAACTGCCCCGCATCATGTGGAACCTGCCCGTGGAGGAGCTGGTGGGGGTGGGCGGGAGGCTGAAGGCGCGGCTGAACAGGATGGGAATCCACACCATCGGCGACCTCGCGCGCCGCTCCCCCGAGAGCCTGAGGCGCCGCCTCGGGGTGTACGGCGAATACCTCCACCGCCTGGCGAACGGCGACGACGACGACCCCGTGAACCCCGGCGCGCCGGGCCCGGTGAAGTCCATGGGGCACAGTTACACTCTGCCCCGCGACACCGGCGACGCGCGGCTTCTCGGATGGCATCTCTTCTGGCTCTCGGACCGCGTGGCGAGGAGGCTGCGCAGGAACGGTTACGCGGGCAGAACGGTGACGCTGGTCGTGAGGACGGAGGATTTCATCACCTTCACGAGGTCGAGGACGCTGCCGCGTCCAACGTGCGCGCCGCGGGAGATTCACGCCGCGGCGATGGAACTGCTCGCCCTCAACGCGCCGGGGGCGAAGATCAGGCTCGTCGGGGTGAGCGTCTCGAACCTCGCCCCCGCCTCCCGCGTTCAGCTCTCGCTCGTGGAGGACGTCCTGGCGGAGGAGAAGGTGCTGGGCGTGATGGACCGCATCAGGGACCGCTACGGCGAGGAGGCGATCGGCTTCGCGGCGCTGTATGCCGGTGCACCGGGGCTGAGGAAGAAGGTGGGGTTTTTCCTCACGAAGAGAGAAAAGAGGGGAGGGGAAGAGGTGAAGGCGTCGGGGTGGGGGAGCCAGCCGGCGCGCCGCGCCCCGGCGAGCCGCGCGCTCACCCCATGACCTCAGCGAGCATGGCGACGTCTGCCTCGTTCCCTTCCACCTGCATAAGCCCGCTGTTCATCGCCGTCATGCCGTCAATCTCCTTTGAGACGATCTGCTTGAACGTCCGGGCATAGAGTCTGACCACGCAGGTGGGGGCGTCAGCCTCTCCCCTGCGCACTTCCATCTTCCCGTCGCCGACGTCCATCGTCCACGTCCCGCCGCCGGGACCGGACACGGAGTACTGTATCCGTGCGCCACGCGCCGGCTTTCGCGGCGTTGAAGCGGAACGGCATCATCTGGAATATGGGGTCGAGGTTGAGGGTTTCGCCTCCAAGGTCGGATATCCGCGTGATGCCCTTGCCCTCGCGCAGGAGCCGCTTGAGGGCTTTTCCCACGGCGCTGCTGGGCAGTCCGATCACGAATTCCACGTACCTCGGCACCTTGAAATCCGCAAGGCTCGCGCGGCAGTGTTCGATGATCTGCTCCTCGGACATCTCGCGTCCTATGCGAGGCACGACGAAGGCTTTCACCTCCTCGCCGGACATCTCGTCCGGGACGCCGATCACAGCCACGTCGTACACGTCGGTGTGGGTCGAGATGACGTTTTCGATCTCCTTGGGGTAGATGTTTTCGCCGCCCTTGATGATCATGTCTTTCTCGCGGTCCACGATGTAGAAGAAGCCCTCCTCGTCCACGCAGCCCCTGTCGCCCGTGTGGAGCCATCCGCCGCGGAGTGTCTGCCTGTTGACCTCGTCAAGCCCGAGGTAGCCCACCATGACGTTGTCGCCCCGGACGCAGATTTCGCCGACCTCGCCCGCCGGAAGCTCCCTGTCGTTGGCGTCGAGTATCTTCACCTCCTGACCCGGAAGCGCCTGACCGATTGAGCCGATCTTCTTCTTTCCGCCGCGGCGGTGGAGCGTGCTGGCGACCGTGCCCTCGGTAAGCCCGTACCCTTCCAGAATCTCCACGCCGTAGAGTTCCTCGAACCGGCGGATGGTCTCCACGGGCATGGGGGCGGCGCCGCAGATGCCGAACTTCAGAGACGACAGGTCGTGCTTCTGGACGGTGTCGCGCGCCTCGATGAGTATCTTGTACACTTTCGGCACGGCGCTGAAGAAGGCGGCTCTGTGTTTTTCCACTGCGGGACCGAACTCGCGCACGGAGAACTTTTTCAGCACCACGGTCTTGATGCCGCGATAGACGCCCGCCATCATTGACATCATGGCGTTCACGTGGAAGAAGGGCAGAAAGATGAGCGCAACGGTGTCCCCGGGTGTTTCGCCGGGTATTTCCAGCGCCTGTCTGATCGCTTCGAGTTCGAACACCACGTTCCAGTGAGTCTGGAGCGCCCCCTTGGGGTTGCCCGTCGTGCCCGCCGTGTAGAATATGAACGCGAGGTCGTTCCTCGCGATCTCCGCGTCCGCGAGCCGGGGCGAACCCTCGGCGATGAGTCCCGGCATGGAGAAATGTCCTTCCTTCTGGGCGTCCGCGTTCACGATGATGTGCTTCAGTGCCGGGCAGCCCGGGGCGATTTCCTCGACAACGGGCAGGAACTCCGTGTCAACGATGACGGCTTTTCCCTTCGAGTCGTTGTACTGGTACCTGATTTCGCCGCTTTTGAGCCAGGAGTTCGTGGGACCCGCGACGGCGCCGAGCTTCGTTATGGCGGCGGCGGCGATGACGTACTCCGGCGAGTTGTTCATGTAGATGTACACGATGTCGCCTTTTCCCACGCCGAGCTTCAGCAGTGAATCCGCCAGGCGGCTCGACCGCTCGTCGAACTCCCCGAAGGTCAGTTCCCTGTCGTAGAACGCGACGTAGGCGTCGCCGGCGCTCTCCTTCGCTCTTTCCTCGAACATGTGCCGCAGGTTCCTGTACCTGACTTCCATTCCGCTCACCTCGCCGGCTTCCGTCTTTTCAATCTGCGTTAAGAGAGGTTTTTTGAAACAAACTCTTCCGGGGTAAGAACAGGAATGAGCGCCGTCGCGCGCGGCGGCGGGGGCAGACCAGGTCGGACGGGTCGGACAGGTCGGACAGGTCTGACGCGCCCTCAAGCGGTCCGCTTCAGATGCCTTCTTCCTGGAGTACGGTGCGGATGAGCTGCCCGAGTCTCATCGCCAGGTTCATGTCGCCGGCGATTCTCAGTTTTCCCTGCATGAAGACGGTCTGCGGGTCGGTTTCCCTGCGGACGATTGCCATCCAGTCGGCGGCGTCAACGGTGAAGGTCGTCGAAGGGTCTTCGCTTTCGCCCGGGTGGACGGTCGCCTTGCCCTCCGAAAGAGCGATATGCCACTGTCCCCCGCCCTCGCCCTCGATGTTGAACTGAAGCACGCCTTCGATCCCCTCGAGTTGTTCCCTGTATTTTTCCATGCTTTCCTCGAATCGCTTCGGAAGGCGCTCCTCGAAAACCCACTTCGGACCAGCGTCTGCCGGCATTCCCTGCGCCTTTGCTTCGTCGTTCATCGCGCCACCTCCTTGAGATGCTACCTTCATGAACATGCGCCTGACATGCCGCACAGTCGGCGCGTAACTATGATACCTCACTTTGGGGCGTCGGGCGCAAAAATATTTTTACTTCGCCTAAAAGCGCGCCGGGAGCGGGGGTTTCAGCGCGTTCAGGTGGTCTTGTACCTGCCTTCGAACTGTGAGGGCGCGGCGCCCTTTCTCTGGTCCATCGTGTCGGAGGTGCCCCCGGAGTAGATGCCCCTGAGATTGAGGCGGAACTCGTCGGGATTGTTGCTCGAGGTGAGCGCGACGTCCATCGTGATCCTGTCTTCCCTGTAGAGCCTGACGAGGTCCTGGTTCAGCGTGTGCATGTTGAGGAACTCGGGCGCGGCTAAAATCTGGCGGTAGTATTCCATGTGGGTGGCGGTCTCGAGCACCATTTTTCTGATGAGCGGGGTCGCGATGAGCACTTCGGTGGCGGGAATGCGTCCGGCGCCGGTCTTGAAGGGGAGGATTTTCTGGCTGAGGATGCCGTTGAGGCATGATGCGAGCTGAATGCGCACCTGCTGCTGCTGGTGCGGCGGGAAGACGTCAATTATGCGGTCAATCGTCTGGGGGGCGTCGGTCGTGTGGAGCGTGGAGAGCACGAGGTGCCCCGTCTCGGCGGCGGTGAGGGCGGTCGAGATGGTCTCAAGGTCGCGCATCTCGCCGATCAGTATCACGTCGGGGTCCTGGCGCAGGACGTGGCGGAGGGCGTTGGAGAACGACTCAGTGTCGCTCCCCACCTCCCTCTGGCTGATTATGCACTTGTTGTCGCGGTGGAGAAACTCGATGGGGTCCTCTATCGTCACCACGTGCGCGTTCCGGTTGTTGTTGATGTAGTTGATCATCGCGGCGAGGGTTGTGGACTTGCCGCTTCCGGTGGGACCCGTGACGAGTACCAGCCCGTGGTTGAGGTTGCACAGGTATGTGAGAGCCTTTTCGGGCAGGTTCAGCTCCGTGAAGTTTTTGACGTCGAACGGGACGATTCGCATTACGGAGCGGACGGTGCCGCGCTGCACGCTGAGGTTCACCCTGAACCTGGCGACGCCGGGCACGCCGTATGCGAAATCAAGCTCGTGGTGGTTCGAGAACTCCTTCTTCTGCCTGTCGTCGAGTATGTTGAGGATCATCTGGTTGATAGCCTCCGCGGTGAGGCGTTCCTTGCCCACGTGCGTGAGCATGCCGTCTATTCGTATTATTGGCGGGCTGCCGACCTTTATGTGGAGGTCGGAACCGCTTTTTTCGACCAGCATTTTGAGGAGATCGTTCAGGTTCATTGATTTTCACCTTTCGGATGGAATCGCCTTCTCACTTTCGTAACTATTTACCGATCTGAAGTGCCGTGAGCGAAAGAGAAAGGAAGAGAGAATGATGAGGGTAAGGCTCCATGACGGAGCATGGAGGCGGCAAAAGAAAAATGATGAATGTAGAAATCAGAATGTAGAAGGAAAGATTTGAACATCTACATTCTGCATTGGTCATTCTACATTCTACATTTCTTTCAAGGCCGAATTTCATTTCAGTAAACAGTTACTCACTTTCGTATCTCGAACTCGTACTGATTCGATATGGTTTCGGCGCCGGTGTCCAGTTCGAGCAGGAGGGCGTAGCCTCCGGGCGCGGCGCCGTCCGTCTCCCACGTCACGCGCCCGGCGCGCTGGAGAGAGTCCTCCGCAACGTCGAGCCTCGTCTCGCCCCTCGCCGCCGCGCGTTTCTCCCGGTCGGTTATCCACCAGCGGACCGTCGAGCCGGGAAACTTCCTGTGGAAATCGTTCACCACGTAAACGCGCAGCGAGACGAACGTGCCGCGCCGGTAACGCCGCCGCGGGAAATCGGCGAAGACGTGAAGCGGGCGCAGGGCTTCCTTCAGCGCGTGGTAGCCCTGCTTGGGAGCGCGCCAGTAGTCCACAACCGCCCACGTGACGGCGGGGCAGCAGTCCGTGAACATGAAGTGCACGGCTCCGCCGCACGGGCGGTACTTGAGACGCCGGAAAAGCTCCGTCTTGTACTTGACCACGCGCGCCTGGTACCACTGGGTCCGCCCGATGTATTCTTCGAGCGAATCCGCCGCCGGCGGCGCGAACCTGTCCATCAGCCGGCGCTGGAGCATGTTGTTTTTTTCGAGCGAGTCCCAATCGAGTTCATCAAGCCTGTCAACGTTCTGCATCTTCCGGAAGTTCCCGATTGACGGGAACGCCTGCGCGCCGTACTCGGTGATGAAATGGAAGTCGCGCGGGAACATCCTGACGACCGCCTCCGTCATGCGCATCGTTCCGACGTACCATCCAAAATAGAAGTGCGCGTCGGTTCCCTCGCCGAAAAGCCACGGTATGCCGGAGTGGAGCACGACCGGTCTCGAGACGTCGGTCTCGAGAACCGCCTCGCGCAGCCGCCTGTCGAGCACGTTCTTGTTCCAGTTCGGTCCGAATATCCCCGCCACGGACGAGAGATACTCTCCCACCCGCCTCTCGCGCACGATGTCCCTGACGGGGAGAGGAGGCGCCAGCCTGAACGGCTCGTTGTGACAGCACCACACCGCCACGGAGGGGTGGTTTCCGAGCATGCGCGCCATCTTCTTTATCTGCTCCGCCGCGCTCTCGGCGATTTCCTCGGAGTAGAACCATTGCAGCGGAAAATCCTGCCACACGAGTATGCCCGCCTCGTCGCACGCGTCGTAGAATTCCTCCTTCTCGACGTGGGCGTGGACACGTATCATGTTGAACCCCGCCTCGAGCATGAGGCGCACGTCCCCGTTGTAGCGCTCGCGCGTCGCCGAGGCGATGCGGACGTCGCTCGGGGCGTAGTTCGAGCCGCGGCAGAAGATGCGCCTCCCGTTGAGGTGAAGATGCCAGTCGCGCATTTCCACCGTGCGGACGCCGAAGCGGACGCTCTTTGTGTCGAGCGCGCCCCGGTCCGCGCCGTCCTCTCCGCGAAGCACGGCTTCGAGGACGTACAGGGCGGGTCCGCCGTGGTCCCACGTCCACCACAGGCGCGGGCGCGGTATGACCGCCTCGAACGACGCCGCGCGGCGCGCCTCGCTCATGTCCGCCAGCGACGCCTTGCCGGCGGCGGTCTCGCCCTCGAAACCGGCGGGGGAAATCTTCCACTCCACGACGTAGCCCCGGGCTTCTGCGCCCAGCCCGCCGAGCGTGACCTCGACGCCGGCGCGCGCTTCGCCGTCCCCGAGGGCGAAATTTCCGATCCGCAGACTCTCGACGCGGCGCGGCGGCTCGCGCACTATCTCGACGTCGTTCCATATCCCGCCCGGCTGAACGTGATGCGGCTTGCAGTCCCAGTGCGCGAACACCCCCATCACCTGCTTCTTGTCGTTGATGTCGCGCTCCCGCTCGCAGCGGACGTACACGGCGAGCACGTTTTCGCCCTCGCGGAGCGCGTCGGTCGCGTCGAAGCGGAACGGGAAAAAGCACCCGGTGTGTTCACCGAGGCAGCTGCCGTTGAGCCACGCGCGCGCGAAGTAGAAGACGCCCTTGAACCTCAGGAAGGCGCGACCGTCACCGCCGCCGCGGTACTCGAACTTTTTCCTGAAGACCACTTCCTCGGGGTAGTCCCTGAAAGGCTCGTGCTCCTGCCAGTGCGACGGCACGGGAATCTCAGCCCACCCGGCGTCGTCGAAGTCCTCACGCGAAAACTCGTCCGCCCACGCACCCGCGGTCGCCTTCCACGTCCCGTTCAGGTTTATCGTCTCCATTTCACGCCTTCCTGAAACGCCGACTGATGGATTTTACCCTGTCGCGCAGAGTCGGGCAAACGCCGGGGCCGCGGCGAGATTTCCGGCGGAGCGGGACGGCGTTCATTCATCAAGCGCGTCGCCGCCGTCCGGGCTTTCGGTTTCCCCGGTCAGCCTGTTGCAGTAGTCGAGGTACGATTGGAGGATTATCGCCGCCGCCACCATGTCGTCCTTCTTCGACCTCCTCCCGCCCGTCCTGATGATCCCCATTTCAGCCTGCTTCGTCGTGTACCGCTCGTCCCAGAGCACGCACTTGACGTTGAGCGCGCGCTCGAGCCGCTCGGACTCCTTTCTGACCTTCGCCGCGGCTTTGCCTTCGTTCCCCTCGAGATCGAGCGGGCAGCCCATCACCATCGTTTCGACCCTGTAGTCCTTGATGATCTTTTTCAGACCGGGCACGAGCTTTTCTCCGCTTTCGAGAACGGTGAGTGGAAGCGCGATATGGTGCCTGTCGTCGCTCACGGCGACTCCGATGCGTTTCCTCCCGTAGTCGAGCGCAATAACCCTCATC
>JBFMFE010000107.1:0-3563 GCA_040752295.1 bacterium | reverse complement strand
TTTCATGGCGCTCCCTATGTCCTTCAGACCGTTCCCGGTTATTATCATGACGACTTTTTCGCGCCCTTGAATCCTGTTTTTTGCGGCGTATCGTTTCAGCCCGGCATATGCGGCCGCCGCCGCGGGCTCCGCGAACACGCCGGTGGTCTTCCCCAGTTCTCCTATCGCCGCCAGTATGTCACGGTCGGATACCGTGACCGCCTCGCCGTGCGACGCGCGGATCGCCTTGACGGCGGCCATGCCGTCGCGCGGAAGATCGACCGATATGCTGTCCGCGATCGTCCTCGCATGAACCGGGCGGATGACGCCGTCGTCCGCCGCCGCCCGCGCGATCGCCGCGCTGCGGTCCGACTGCACCGCTATCATCTGCGGCAGTTTGTCGGTCATATTCAGTTCGTAAAGATCCACGAATCCCTTCCACAGCCCCGAGAGGATGTTGCCGTCGCCGGCCGGTACGAAGACCTTGTCCGGCGCCTGCCATTGCAGTTGCTCGCATATCTCGTAGGCGCATGTCTTCTTCCCCTCGCGCGTAAACGGATTGTAGCCGGTGTTGCGGTTGTACCAGCCGAACGCCTCGCACGCCTGTATGCAGAGGTCGTATGCGTCGTCATACGACCCGCGGACGAGGTGCACGCGGGCGCCGAACACCAGAAGTTGCGCGATCTTCGCCGGCGGCGCCTTGTGCGGAACGAATATCACCACCCGGCGGCCCATCGACGACGCCAGGCGCGCGAGGGACGACGCCGCGTTCCCGGTCGACGCTCCCGCGACGACATCCTTCCCTATCTCGATCGCCTTCGCCAGCACCATGAACCCCGCGCGGTCCTTGAGCGACGCGGACGGGTTGCGCGTGTCGTCCTTCAGGTAGAGTTGACCGGCGCCGAGCTCCCTGCCGAGCGACGGGAGCGGATAAAGAGGCGTGCCGCCGATACGCAACGCCGGGAGCGGCGTCTGTGATGCCAGCGGGAAAAGAGCGCGGTACCTGTACGCCGAATGGTCTGTCGAGGCGGCGAGTTTCTTGCGGCTGAACCTGCCGCCGAGCCGTTTGTAGTCGTAGACGACGTCGAGGTTTCCGCCGCACTGGGCGCAGATGTAGCGGGGCGCCGTCCCCGAAAATTCCTTCTCGCATGAGAGGCATCTGTAGCCGATCATCCCGAAGGGGCGGGGAGGCATGGAGGTCCGGCGGATCAGGTCAGGAGATGAACGAGCAGCGCCTTCTGCACGTGGAGCCGGTTCTCCGCCTGATCGAACACGGCGGAATGCGGTCCATCTATGACGCCGTCGACGACCTCCTCGCCGCGTTTGGCTGGGAGGCAGTGCAGGAATTTTGCGTCCGGTTTTGCGAGCGACATGAGCGCCTCGTTCACCTGGAAGGGCCCGAACGCTGTTCTTCGCTGTTCGCGTTCCGCCTCGAATCCCATGCTTGTCCAGACGTCTGTGTAGACAAAATCGGCGCCTTTGACGGCCTCTTTGACATCGTGAGTGAATTTTAACGTCGCGCCGGTTGCCTGGGCCTTCTTCTTTGCGATACGGAGTATGCTGTCCTTCGGATCGTATTTCGGCGGCGTGGCGACGGTCATCTGCCCGCCGAGATTCGCCGTCAGGAGCAAGAGCGAATGGCAGACGTTGTTGCCGTCTCCGATGTAGACCAGTTTGATCTCCTTCCAATTCTCGCCCTTGATCTGCCTGATGGTGTAGAAGTCGGCGAGGACCTGGCACGGGTGTTCAAGATCGGAGAGCGCGTTGATGACCGGTATCCGGGCGTACTTGGCGAGTTCGAGCACCGTCCGGTGTTTGAAAGTCCTGGCGACGAGGGCGTCAACCCACCGGTCGAGGTTTCGTGATACGTCCGCGATCGTCTCGCGTCCCTGCAGCACCTGTTCTGCGCGGATGTCTATCGCCAGTCCGCCGAGTTGCGCCATGCCGACCATGAACGTGACCCTTGTCCGCAACGATGGTTTCTCGAATATGAGCGCGAGCGTGCGGTCCCGGAGCGGTTCGACCTCGATCGGGATGCCGCGGGTCTTCGACTCGGCAAGGTAGTTCTTGTACTTGTCCGTCAGGTCGAAGAGGATTTTAACGTGTTCCGCCGACAGGTCCGCGGCGGAAATCAGGTTCTTGAGTTTTGCCGTCATTTGAAATCAGCCTATCACAGGCTTCGGACAACCGCCAAGCGTTTTCGGGTTTCCACCCGGGCGCGTCATTTTCCCTTCAGGGCGAACAGCGTGATGTCGTTGTCGATCTCCGCGTCGCGGCTGATGTTACAGAGCGACATCAGCGCGCTCTCGACCAGCGTTGTCGGATCGGATCCGGCGCTCCCCTCGAGAAGGTTGACGATCGATTGAATGCCGTCGGCCGATGCGCCGGCATTCAGCAATTCATTCACGCCGGCCGTGAAGCAGAGGATGACGTCCCCCGGCGCGAGTGTGACCCTCTGCGGCGCGACCGCGGGCGCGTCCCCCTTGCCCAGCCGGACGGCGTTCGCCTTGAACTCGTCGACCTTCTTCCGTTCGGCCGAGTACATGAGCGGCGCCGGCGCGCCGGCGTTATAGAGATCCAGTTCCCTCGTGCCGTCGTCGTACATGAACAGGTTCAAGGCTATCTCGACGTCCATCTCGCCGATGTCGAACCTCATGAGGTCGTTGACCGCCTTCAGCAGCGTCGCCGGATGCGTGCCGGCCGCGAGCAGCGCGCGCCACGCGCTCCGAAGGACGGTCATCAGGAGCGCGGCGGTCAGCCCGCGCGCGGAGGTGTTTGCGAGGATGGCCGCCAGCGCGCCCGGTCTCGGCTGGATGAAATCGTAGTAGTCGCCCCCGATCGATTTTGCCGGCGTCGACGTCGCCCCGATCTCCACCGTGCCGAACGACGACGCCATTGTCGGGACCAGGCTCTTCTGCATCCCGTACGCGATCTCGCGCTCGAATGATTTCTGCCGCCCCTGGTAAATCTGCTCGTACAGCCGGGCGTTCTCGATCACGGTGCCGGCGTGCAGCGCGAAGTTAGTCAGCAGTTCCTTGTCGCGCTCGTTGAAGTTTTCGCCGCTCTTTTTGTTCAGGACCTGTATCACGCCGATGACGCGGTCGCGGGCTTTCAGCGGCACGCAGATGAGGCTCTTCGTGGTGAATCCGGTTTTCGCGTCGAACTGCGACTTGAACCGGTGATCCTTGGACGCGTCGGAGACAAGGACCGCCTCGCCGTGTTGGGCCACCCAGCCGCCGATCCCCTCGCCCATCTTGAGCCGGAACTTCTTGATCTCCCCGGCCTTCGCCCCGTGCGCGATCTTGAACTCGAGGTCGCCCACCTCCTCGTCGACGAGGAGTATCGACGCGTCCCGCGCGCCAAGGAGGTTCGTGGCTATCATGAGGGCCTCCTCGAGGGCGCGGTCGGTGTCGATGTGCGACGCGAGCGTCTTCGTCGCCTCGAACAGGGACCGCCAATCCTGTATCTCCTGTTCAAGCCGGACGATCTGCTGCTCGCTCTGGATCGAAGTCGGTGTTATAGGCAGAGTATTGCCCTCCTGACCTCAGTATATATTACCCCCCTGTCAGCCGGAAGTCAAGAAA
>JBFMFE010000106.1:0-14841 GCA_040752295.1 bacterium | reverse complement strand
TTTTCGCATGATCGGATTTGCATCGGACATAAATAAAATTCATCTGTCTTTAAAGCTTCCTCCGTGGAGCGGGAACCAAAAAGTACGAAAGTTCCCTAAGACTGGCTGCTGAAAAACAAAGAACGCCTGCCTTTTGCAGACAGGCCGCCCGGTATTGCGGCCCGTCTGCCGTGCCTGCCTGTGCGTGAACGCATCTGTCTGCCGCCTGCCTGTCCTGCGGACGCAGGCAGGTGCCAACCTGTCTGCCAGCCAGGCAGGCGGCACAGGCAGGCGCAGGCAGGCGGCGTTCTGGGGGTATTTCGGCGTTCCCGGGACTGTCTATTTCCCGCCTGCCTGTGCGTCGCACGCGGACAGACGGAAGCCGTGCGGCTTGATGTTCACATCGGCGCGCCCGCCGCTCCGGCGATTTTTCCCGGGGAACAAACAGGATTCCAGCAGCGTCCCAAAGTGATTCCGCCGCGGATTCCGCGGATAAACAACCGGCGCGATCCACGCTGAGAATCTTTGCCGTTTCGCGCGAGGCTTCGGCGCTGAAACCGAATGCCGGCGCCGGCGGAGGCAGAAGCCCTCGGTACGCCCGGACCCGCTTGACGCCCCGAAAAGCCGGCTGGTATCATAACGACGCGACCGGGGACTTTCTCCATCGGCGCGCGGAGAAAAACGGGAGAAGACGGACTCGTGAGCGGACGGGCGGCAATCGTCGGAGTTGACACGGGACGCTTCCGGCAGGCAGCCCCGGAGGTTTACTTCAAGGACATGATGTTCGAGTCCGTCAAGCGCCTGCACGCCGCCGCCGGGGTGACCGAAAAAGACGTTCAGAGCATCGTCACGACGGGCGAGGACTTCGCCGAGGGCAGGGCGATAGCCGACGAGTTCGTCCCCGACCAGGTCGGGGGGATACTCAAGCCCAACATAAGGCTCTGCGCGGACTCGATATACGGGCTGTTCACCGCGGTGATGCAGATACAGGCGGGTCTGTTCGATCTCGTACTGGTCGTCGGCTACGACAAGCCGTCCGAGGCGGTCGGGCACGACTACCTTGACACGCGCGCGCTGGACCCCTTGTGGCAGCGCCCGTTCGACGCGAACCCGCACGCGCTCGCCGGGCTTGAAATGAGACGCTACATGGAATCGCGCGGCGTCACGCGGCGGCAGGTCTCGAGAGTCGTGCTCAAGAGCAGGGAATGCGGGCGCGCGAACCCCCGCGCCGTCTTCACGGAAAGGCTTTCGCTGCGCGAGGTTGACGGTGCGCCGCCGGTCGCCCTGCCGCTGCGCGCGCTCGACGTCGCGCCGTGGTGCGACGGCGCCGTCTCCGTGCTGCTCGGCTCGGCGGAAAGAGCGAAAAGGATTACACCGAATCCCGTGTGGATAAAGGGCATCGGGTGGGGTTCGGACGCCTCGTCGCTGTCGTGGACGGACGCCGACCTGTCCCGCGCCGGGTACCTCGAAGTCGCGGCGAAGGCGGCGTACAGGGAAGCGGGGATAACGAGACCCTCGAGGGAAATCCGTCTCGCCGAAGTGGACGACAGATACTCGTTCAAGGAACTTCTCCACGTCGAGGCGCTGGGGCTGAGCGGAGAGGGCGGGGCCGCGAAAGACCTCGAAAGGGGACGTTTCGACCGTGGCGGCGCGCTGCCCGTGAACCCGTCGGGCGGGTCGCTCGCGATGGGCTATCCGCGCTCCGCCGCTGGGCTTGTGAGGGTGATAGAGTGCTATCTTCAGATAAGGGGCGAGGCGGGCGGCGCACAGGTGGACGGGAAGGTCCGCGTCGCCGTCGCCGCCGGGTGGAACGGAGTTCCGTCGCGCAGCGGAGGCGTCGTCGTGCTCGGAGGTGACCGCTGATGCCGCGGGCGAAGCGGGTCGCGGTGGTCGGCGTCGGTCAGACCACGTTCGAGCGGCGCAAGATCGAAACCAGCGCCGAGATCGCCAACGAGGCGTGCCGCAAGGCGCTCGCCCACGCTGGGCTTGGCATTGACGACGTGGACTGCGTGGTGTACGGCTCCGGTCCGGACGCCTTCGACGGCATACACGTGCTGGGCGAGAACGTGATTGATGCCGTCGGCGCGCGCGGAAAGCCGTACATGCGGTGCACGATGGGCGGCGCGACGGGCATGGCGACGCCTATAGTCGCCTACTGGCACGTTGCCTCCGGCAGGTTCAAAACCGTCCTCGTCGTCTGCGAGGAGAAAATGAGTCCCTGCGTGCCGCACGCCCAGGGCGTGTTCCTCGCGAACTACGACGAAATCTTCCACCGCCCCATCGGCACCAACGTCGTCCGCATGTGCTCGCTCGAAATGACGCGCTACATGCACGAAAGCGGCGCCTCGAAGGAAGCCATCGCAATGGTCGCCGTCAAAAACAAGGGCAACGCCATGGACAACCCCTACGCCCAGCTTCCGGCGAGGATCACCGTGGACGACGTCATGAACTCCGAGGTGCTCACCTGGCCCGTCAACCGGTACGACATCAGCCCCACGACAGACGGCGCCGCCGCCGCCGTGCTCTGTACCGAGGAAATCGCGCGCAGGCTCACCGACAAGACCGTCCTCTTCGACGGCGTCGGCTGGTGCATGGATTCCGTCTACTGGGAGACACGCGGCATCACGGCGAAAGGTTACCTCGAACGCTCCTCCCGCCAGGCGTGCGAAATGGCGGGCGTCCGCAATCCCATGAAAGAGATTGACGTCGCCGAAATTTACGACCCCTTCACCTACAAAGAATGCCACCACGCCGAGGGACTGGGGCTGGCGGCGCCGGGCGAGGGCTGGCGGCTCGCCCCCGACGGCGTCTCTTTCCGCGACGGCGCGCTGCCCATCAACCCGTCCGGCGGGCTGCTCGGCGTCGGAAACCCCATCTCGGCGGGCGGCATGATGAAGTTCAACGAGATCGCCCTCCAGCTCAGGGAGGAAGCCGGAGGGAGGCAGGTGAAGAAAAGGCGTCTCCGCACGGCGATGGGGCAGGCGTGGGGCGGTCTTTTCCAGTTCAGCGCCGTGGTGATTCTGAGAAGGTACGATTGAAATGCCGCGGGGGAAGACGTCCGGCATGCCTTCAGGACCGGATTGGAATAAATTCAGCCGGTGGGAAAAAAAGTACGAGACGCAGAAATTGAGGAAAATGAAGCCGGAGGAAAAAAATAAGAATAATCGAGGACATGCTCAGGACGTATCTGAAACTGAAGGAATGTTCCGGACGGAAAAAACCGGAACGGTCATGATTGTAAAAACGCTTAAAGACATATCGAGGATTCTAACCAAATCGCGGGTGCCTTACATGGTCATCGGCGGACAGGCAGCGGCTGTCTTTCGCGGAACCGTGATGAAGGAGGCGGGGAAATGAGCGGCGAGGAACGCATAATCGTCGAGGGGGAAATACATCAGAGGTACAGGTACAGCACCGGGGTGGTCGGCGAGCGGTTCTTCAGGGAACTGCGCGACAGGGGGCGCATGATAGGCTCAAGGTGCATCCCGTGCGGACGGGTGCTCGTTCCGCCGCGCCTGTTCTGCGACAGGTGCTTCGGGCGGATGGACGACTGGGCGCCGGTCGGCGACACCGGGACGATTTACACGTTCACCGTCTCGTACCTGGGCATAAGCGCCGAACGGCTCACCGAACCCGAAATCTACGCCATCGTTAACCTCGACGGCGCCGACTCCGGGCTGTACCACATGATCGGCGAGGTCAAAAACCCCGAAAAACTGAAAATAGGGATGAAAGTCAAAGCCGTTTACAGGGACAGGAAAGAACGCACCGGCTCGATTCTCGACATAAAGTACTTCAAGCCTCTCGAGGACGTCTGAACCAGCGCTCCCCCGCGGGAAGAACGGTCAGTGACGGGCTTCGGATTTCAGGCGCCGTCATGTCAGACGCGTCCGACCTGTCTGAAATCACCTTCTCCTCTATCCGCTCCTGCGGCGCGGATAAAATCTTTCTTTCCGTACTTCTCCGGTCGTTGAGTAACGTATTTTGCGCCCCCGTCGGCATGAATGGTCAGAACCGGTCCGCGCCGCCGGGAGCGGCGGCTCCGCCTTTCAGAAGCGCGTCGAAGAACTCGTGCACCATCGCGTACGCCTCGCGTTTCTTCTCGTCGGTGAGGCTGTGCCCCTGCCCGGGGAAAATCCTGTAGTCGAACTCCTTGCCGTGCTCCTCGAGGCGCTCCGCGAGCCGCCTGGCGTCCTCGACCGAGACGACGGGGTCGCGCTCGCCGTAGAAAAACAGAAGCGGCGTCTCGATGCGCTCGACGAAATACAGCGCGGAGCGCATCAGAAGGTTCCTCCGCACCTCCTGAACGGGCGCGGGTTCGCCGCCGGTCCACCCGAACACCGCCTTCATGCGCTTCAACGCGTCGTCCGTCATGAACAGCGCGAGCATCATCTCCTGCCGCCCGGGATTCGTCACCCAGTCCTGCGCCAGCTTCCGGTTGCCCGCGTTGAACATGTCCGCCGGCGCGGCGAACGTCACCGCCGCATCCACGCCGCCGCCGCGCTCAAGGGCTAAAAGCGTGATCCCGCCGCCGTGGCTTCCGCCGAGCATCCCGACCCTGCCCGTCGTCCCCTCCAGCCTTTTCGCGCACTCAACGAGGTTCAGCACGTCCGTGACTTCCCCGCCGAGTACGTCCATTTCGCCTTCCGATTCGCCGGCAAGACCCTCCTCGCCGCGGTACGTCGAGGCGAGCACCACGTACCCGCGCTCCGCCAGCTCGGTCATCGTGATAAGGTCGTACCGCGTTATGCCGGAGAAGCCGCCGTGGTTCAGGATTATGACGGGAAACGGACCACCCTCCGCCGGCGCCGCCATCAGCCCCGTGACGTTAAGCCCCGCGCTCTCGTATTCGATCCCGTTCACCTGCGTCCCGCTCCCTGCGGCTTCCGCGGCGTCGTCGCCCCGAAGTTCCTCCTTTATTTCAAACCGCGGGCATGAAAACCCCTCCCCAAAGTCCGCGCGCGCCGCGGCGATCTCCTCCTCCGTCGGCGGCGCGAAAACCTCGTCGAACCACCCCTCGGGAACGTCTATGCTCCTGACCCCGGCGTGCGGCGCCGCGGCAGTGAGAAACAGAACCGACGCAAGCGAAACCAGCGCGGCGCGGGCGCCTCTCATCTGCGCCCCGCTCCCGCCGCCGTGATCTCGAAACGCCTCACAACCTCGCGCCTCCCGTCCACGCTCGCCTCCACGCGCCACGTCCCGGGAACTATCCTCTCCCGTCTGTCCCTTATCGTAACGTACGACCACCACGGAAGATACTTCCTCATGGTCCTTGCTCCGGTGCCCCCGTCGCTCACGAAATACACCTCACCCGACGGGTTCAGCCATTCAACGCGTATCCCGTGGTTTCCCTTGACGTTTTTCAGCGTCAGGTGAAGCACGGCGCGCTCGTCGTCGAGGCTGAACGCGTCCCTCGCCCCGACGGGGGCGTTTCCCTCGACGCCTGCGCACATCACCGCCCGGGCGATTGAGGGCTTGATGGGAATGAACGGCGCGGCGAACAAGAGAACGCTCGAGAGCACGACAGCGGCGGCGCCGGGACCGACGCGACGCCAGATGCTCTCCACTTCCCCCGTCGCGTACCTGATCGTGCCGTCGTGCAGGCTGTAAAGCGTGAACGCCATCGAGAAGGTGAACGCGAACCACGCGGCGTTCAGATCGTCCGTCGGCGCGCCGCCGTCCCTGTGGATCATGAACAGGATCACGGCCATCATGACGAAAACGCCGAGGTTTACCGCCGGCAGAAAGAACACCGAAAACCTGCTTTTGCGCCACCACACGTCCGCCCTGCCGCTGAATCCGAAGTGCATCGGTATCCTCTCGGGAAGCCTCTCGTAATTCGCCGCCGCCGCCTGGAACGAGCGCAGGCAGTACAGCGCCGGAACCGCATACAGAATCATTATCGCCGTGCCGAAATCCATAGTTCACGCCGCCGTCTCACCGCGCCCGACCACTCTTTTCCCGCTTTTTTCACACCGCCGGGAGTATCTCGACGCTCTGAAATCCCTCCGTGCAGCACTCGCCGGCGCCCGGCGCCTCGTCCACGATCCAGCAGTGTCCGATGAGAGCGCCGCCGTCCTTTCTTATCCCGAACGCCGCGCGCGCGGGTATGCCGTTGCGCCGGTAGAGAATGCACCTTATCACCGTCCGTGGCAGGCATGAATTGACGAATCCCAGGCGTCCGCCCACGCGAAGCCCCGCCTCAACGTACCTGTCTATGTCCTCCCTGCGCAGTCCGCCGCCGCCCAGCGGCGCGTTTTCGAGCAGCTTGAACGCGTTCTTACCGCCGCCGGCGCTCAGCCGCTTCTGCCACCACACCACACGCGCAAGGAGCCATATCCTCCGGTAAAAGACGATCTTTTTCACGAGATTCATAAGCCGCGCCGTTTCACTCTCCGCCCCGTTGTTCGCGAACCGTCCGGTACTCCTCGCCCACGGACTTGGAGACCCAGGCGGCGACTCCGTGATACTTTATACTGTGCCAGTTTCCGCTCTCGCCGGTCTTCTCAAAAGTCTCCCCCCTTCGCGCCGTGCCGATGACCGGGTGGTTCGTCCCGGCGCCGCGCCTCACGTTCGCCCTCTCCGCCGTTATCGTTATCATGCGCTTCACTTCGCCCGCCGGCGCGCCGCCTCCGGTCTTTTCGTGCCGCGTTTCCCTGATCGCCAGCGCCGCGGGAGGCGCGCCCCGGAACGCCGGGACCACCCCGCCGCCGAGCGCCGCGCCGAGCGCGATCAGTCCCGCCGACCACAGCAGCAGCGGAAGCGCCGCCGCTGAAAACGCCGCCGAGGGGAATCTTCTGAACAGCGCGCCCGAGGCGGCGAGCGTGACGAGAAACGGAACGAGAACGAAGGCGAGCGCAAGCGCCGAAGCGGCGGGGTCGCTCGTGAGATCGAACGCAGACCACGCGGCGGCGCACATGGCGGCAATGCCGGCGGCGGGAAGCCACCTGTTGCGCATAAGCACCGCAAGCGCGCCCGCCGCAGCGAGCGCCGCCGCGCCGGCGAACGCCGCGTTCCCGCCGCCGCCCGCGTTGCGAATCCACATGAAAAGGTACGCCCCGGCAAGCACGGCTGCCGCCGCGCTGCACGCGGCGGCAAGCGCGCGCGCGCGGTCTATCACCCCTATGGTCTCGACGTGAGCCGGTACCCTCCGGCAGCCACCGTTGGTCTCCACGTCCAGGAAGCCCGAAAGATGATCAACCGACGGAAGCCGCGCGACCCGAAGCTCCACGTCGAGCGTCTCGCCGGGTCCCAGGCTGAACTGCGGCGCGGAAACGCGAATCCAGGGAACGGACGGTCGGACGACCCCCTTGAGCGGCGCGCTTCCCCGGTTGCCGACCTTGAGGTGCGCGCGTCCGCGCGCGGGCAGTTTCAACATGGTCCTGTCAACGAAAAGCAGCGGTCCCCGCGCGCGCAGGCTCTCGAGGCTCCCCGCCGATTTGTCGCGCTTCCGGCTCTCAGCACGGTCCCCTTCCCCGGCGTCTTCTTCTTCCATCACTATCAGTTTCTCGAGCTGGGAATCGAGCGGGGACGCCGCGGCGGCGGCTTCCGGCGCGACCGCGACCCCGGTGTCCTCCGGGGCGACGCCCCCCGCCATGTTCCGCAGGTCCGCCATCATCGCCGCCACGTCGGGATACCTGTGCGCCGGGTCCTTGCTCATGCACCTCAATATCACCGATTCCAGCCACTTCGGCGTAACGGGGTTGATCTCTCCCGGCGGGCGGGGGATTTCCTTCACGTGCATCAGCGCGGTCGAGAACGGCGTTTCGCCCCTGAACGGGACCTGCCCGGTCGCCATCTCGTACATCACAACACCCAGCGAGTATATGTCCGACCTCGCGTCGAGTTTTCCACCCTCCGCCTGCTCCGGGGACATGTACTCCGGCGTCCCGATTATGGTCCCCGTGCGGAACAGCCCCGTGTCCTCGCGCGCGCGCGCTATTCCGAAATCCGTCAGTATGGGGACGTTTTCGCGTTTCGCGCGGCGGCAGATCATGATGTTCTGCGGCTTGATGTCCCTGTGCGCGATTATCCCGCCCTCCGTGCAGGCGTATTCGAGCGCGTCGCATACCTTGAGGACGATGTTCACGCACTCCCAGACGGGGAGCGCTCCGCGTTCCTTTATGATCTCCTTGAGGTTTTTGCCGTGCAGCAACTCCATCTCGATGTAGTGCCTGCCGCCCGCGGTGTCGGCGGAGAAGATCGTTATGATGTGGGGATGCTGGAGCCGCGCCGCCTTCATCGCTTCCTCGATGAACAGCCTCACGAACTCCTCGTCGGCGGCGAACTGCGCGCGCAGAACCTTCAGGGCGACCGTGCGGCGCAGTTTTTCGTTCTGGGCGAGATACACGACCGCCATCCCGCCCTGTCCTATCTCCCGTGTGATTCTGAAGTGCCCTATCCGGGTCTCGTTCATTTCCCGGCGCCCGTCTTCAGGAGGTGATCCTTCAGTTGCTCGATCATGCGCGGTATATCGCTGCCGTGCTGCGTGGAGCAGACGCCCGCGCCGTACGCCGCGTCCATCTCCATCAGCTTCTTCCTGAAAAACACCTTCCGCAGTTCCGGAAGAAGCGAGTCGCGCAGACTGATGGGCTTGCCGAGGTAGCCGCTGATGCCGAGCTTCGCGGCGGAGGCGACCGTCTCGGTGTCCCTCTCGCCCGTCGCCATGATCACCGCCGTGTCGCTGTCGAACTCCCTCAGCCGTTCCACGAACTTCACGCCGTCCATTCCCGGCATACGGACGTCAACGAGCAGCACACGGGCTTTCATCTTCCCCGCCTTCTTCATCAGCAGCGCGTCCAGTCCCGTGGGCGACGCTGTCACGACGTAGCCGTACATCTCGAGGAATTTCGTGTAGTAGTCAACGACGCCCCTGTCGTCCTCGACCACGTGCACGCAGCGGTACGCGTCGTGATCGTCCATTTTTTTGGGGAAGAGTTCGTTGCGGTCGAGGGGCATAAGAAGAAAGTCCACCACGTCCGAATCAACGTAACTGTTCAGGAGATGGAGGTCCGCCGCGCGGACGGCTAAAAAAACGGAGATGAAGCGGAGGTTTTTTCTGATCTCCTCGAGCATTCCGCGGGCGTCGCCGGCTTCGGCGGCATCCAGAACGAGGACGTGGGGACGATGATGCAGAACGTCGTTTCCCGCCCTCGCGCGCTCCACCGTTTTTACCTCGAAGCCGAGTCCTTCTTCTAAAACCTTCTTGAAGCCGCTCCTGCCGAACTCGAAACAGGCGTCGCGCCCGGCGATCAGCAGCTTCTTCCCCTCGTGCCTCCTGACGCTCGTCTCGTTCGTCACGTCAATGTCCCCTCCTGTTGTGTCCGCTCCTCCTCCGGCGCGGACCCCGACACTGGGAACGATAGAATGAACGCGGCGCCTTTGCCCGGCTCGCTTCTCGCCTCGATGCCGCCGCCCTGCCTTTGGAGAATTGCGCGGGTCTGAGCAAGCCCGATGCCGGTGCCGGCGGTCTTCGTGGTGAAGTAATCGTCGAAAATCCGCTCGAGGTTCTTCGGCGGTATGCCGCAGCCGGTGTCCGTGAACTCCATGACGACTTTCCCGGCGCCGTGCTCGTGCCGGGCGGTGATGAGCACCCGCCGCGTCGCCGCGCCCCTCATCGCGTCCGCGGCGTTGTCCAGAAGGTTGTCGAGTATGATCTCCGCCTTCGCCCGTTCGAGACATACCGGCGGCAGGTCGTCGCCGATGCGGACGGTGACCTCGATCCCTTCCTTCAGAAACATATCCCGGCGGGTCTTCAGGCAGTACTCAACTGTCTGGCGGAGCGAGGACCCGGCGGCGGGCGGCGGCGCGCCGCCGGTCCGAAGGTAATCCAGGTTGTTCACAACGTAGTCGCGAAGGTCGCCGATGCCCTTCTGTATGTCCTTCGCGCACCGCAGCACCTCATCGCGCCCCTCCGCGAGTTCGATCATCTCGGCGGGACCGATCATGCCGTTGAGGCGGTTTTTAATGGCGTGTGAAATCTCGCCCGCAATCCGCCCGAGCGCCGCCTCGCGCTCGCGCATCCTCAATTTCTCCTCCAGTTCGAACATCCGCGCGTTCTCGAACGCCACGGCGAGCTGTGAGGCGAACGCGTTCAGCAGGTCGAGGTTTCCCTCGTCGAACTGCCGCGTCGGCGCGTCGCTCACGACGTATAGTATCCCCAGCACCTTCCGCCCGGAGACGAGCGGGGCGCACATCACCGACTGCATCCCCGTCATCACTATGCTCTCGCCGTGCATGAAGCGCGCGTCCTCGCGCGCGCTCCGCGTGATGATCGCCACGCGCTTCGAAACGACGTGACCGGCGATCGTCCGGCTCACGGAGAGCCTGCCGCGGCTGCGTGCTCCGGCGTTCACAACGCACACCGGGCGGAACGCGCCGCCCTTTGCGCGCAGAAGAACCGCGCACGTGTCCGCTCCGGAAAAATCGAGTATCAGTTTTCCGGCGAATCTCGCCAGTTCGCTTACGTCTAATATCCCGTTTATCGCCTTGCCGGTCTCTAAAAGAAAACGGAGGCGCTCCTGCTCGGTGCGCAGGGTGGCGCGAAGGTCTTCCAGCCGCTGAGTGTCCGATGACTTTTCGAGAACGAGCTGCGGCGCGCTGGTTTCGCCGGGGCCCGGCTCCAGCGCCATGCCCGCTCCTCCGCCGGACTTTTCCATCGCGTCACCCGCGCCGTATCCTGTTTCCCGCCGCTCTTTAGATTACCCCCGCGGTCCCGGAAACAAACACCGTGTTTGAAATCCGCTTGATTTTTAATTTTATACCGGAACGCCCGGCAGGCGCAACGCGCGCCGCTGCGTCCGCAAAAAACATCGAAACGGAGCGGTTTTTCGAACGTGAAAAGCGGCGCGAAACCATAGGAGAGGGTTTTTGCTCCGGAATTAAATTTATGCATAAGTCAACGCCGGCGCGCGTGAAAATCAATTCAAATATGGTAAGCGGTTCGACCTTCGATCGGGTATAATCCACGCGTGGAAACATTGACGGAAAGGAAGGGCAAGCTACCGATGGCGAAGAAAACCGGGAAATACGTTTACTTTTTCGGAGGGGGAAAAGCCGACGGGACGGGCGCGATGAAAGACCTGCTCGGCGGCAAGGGCGCAGGCATCGCCGAAATGACCAACGCGGGCGTCAACGTGCCGCCGGGGTTCACCATCACCACCGAGGTCTGCAAGGTTTTCTCGCGCACCGGCAGGGTCCCCGAAGAAGTGGACCGCGAGATCATCAAAAACCTTGAAAAAGTGGAAAAACTGACGGGAAAAAGGTTCGGAGACCCCCTCAATCCTCTCCTCGTCTCCGTCCGTTCCGGCGCGAAGTTCTCCATGCCCGGCATGATGGACACCGTCCTCAACCTCGGACTCAACGATGAAACCGTCGAGGGGCTTGCCCGAAAGACGGGCAACCCGCGCTTCGCGCTCGACGCGCGCCGCCGCTTCATCCAGATGTTCGGAAAGGTCGTCCTCGGCGTTGACCCCGAACTCTTCGAAAACGCCCTGTCTCAAATGAAGAAAAAGCGCGGCGTCGCCCTCGACACGGAACTCGACGAGACCGCGCT
This sequence comes from bacterium, assembly GCA_040752295.1. Lineage (GTDB taxonomy): Bacteria > UBP15 > UBA6099 > UBA6099 > JBFMBQ01 > JBFMFE01. The sequence goes on along the minus strand of JBFMFE010000106.1, from coordinate 3,308 downwards.
GCGCGAACTCGTCGCCGCGTTCAGGGAAACTGTCAGAAAGCACACCGGGAAAAACTTCCCCGACGACCCCATGACGCAGCTCAAAATGGCGCGCGACGCCGTGTTCAAATCCTGGAACAACCCCCGCGCGGTCACCTACAGGAAACTCAACGACATACCCGGCGACCTCGGCACCGCCGTCAACGTGCAGGCGATGGTCTTCGGCAACATGGGCGTGAACTCCGGTACGGGAGTGGGTTTCACCCGGAATCCCGCCACGGGCGAAAACGCGTTCTACGGCGAATACCTCCTCAACGCACAGGGCGAGGACGTCGTCGCCGGCATCCGAACGCCGAAGGGTATCAGCGAACTCGGAAAGGACATGCCCGACGTGTACGCGGAACTGAGAAAGACCACCTCGATGCTCGAAAAGCACTACCGCGACATACAGGATTTCGAGTTCACCATCGAGGAAGGCAGACTCTACATGCTCCAGACGCGAGCCGGCAAACGCACCGGACCCGCCGCCGTCAAGATCGCCGTGGACATGGTGCGCGAGGGACTCATCTCGAAAGAGGAAGCCGTCCACAGGGTTGACCCCGCGAGCCTCGACCAGCTTCTGCATCCGGTGTTCGACCCGGTCCAGCGCGCGAAGTTCTCCGGCGCCGCCCGCGGGCTTCCCGCGTCGCCGGGCGCCGCCTGCGGTCAGGTCGTCTTCACCGCCGACGACTCGGTCAGGGCGGCGCGCCAGGGCAGAAAAGTCATACTCATCCGCATGGAAACGTCCCCCGACGACATACACGGAATGCACGTGTCGGAGGGCATCCTCACCGCGACCGGCGGCATGACCAGCCACGCCGCCGTCGTCGGCAGGCAGATGGGCACGCCCTGCGTCGTCGGCTGCAGCGCGTTAAAAATCAATGAGTCTGAAAAGACCTTTGCCGTCGGCGGACGCACGGTCGCTGAAGGCGATTTCATATCCATAGACGGCACCACGGGCGATGTCATACTCGCGAAAGTGCCCACCGTCCCCTCCGAGATCATCCGCGTGGTGTGCGGGGAAATGAAGCCCTCGCAGTCGCGCGTCTACAGGGATTTCGAAACACTTCTCAAGTGGGCGGACTCACTGCGCAGACTCGGCGTGCGTGCGAACGCCGACGTCCCCACCGACGCCGCAACGGCGGTCGCCTTCGGCGCCGAAGGCATCGGACTGTGCCGCACCGAACACATGTTCTTCGGCGAAGGCAGAATCCCCATCGTACAGGAAATGATCCTCGCCGAAAACGCCGACGAGCGAAGGGCATCCCTCGAAAAACTCCTCCCCATGCAGCGCCGGGACTTCATAGGCATTTTCGAGGAGATGGGCGGCAGACCCGTCACCATACGCCTGCTCGATCCGCCGCTCCACGAGTTCCTCCCCAGACGCGAGGAACTCATGGTCGAAATCCTCAAGCTCGAAACCAAAAACCCGAAGTCGAAAAAACTCCCCGCCATGCGCAGGCTCCTCAACCGCGTCAACGAACTTCACGAGTTCAACCCCATGCTCGGGCTGCGCGGCTGCCGGCTCGGTCTGACCATGCCCGAGGTCACCGAAATGCAGGTGCGCGCCATTATGGAAGCCGCCTGCCACCTCGCCAAACGGAGGAAAAAGGTCAGGCCCGAAATCATGATCCCCCTCACGGGCACGCTCGCCGAGATGCGCGAGTCCAGAAAGATAGTGGACTACGTCGCCGGCGAAGTCCTCAAGGAGCAGGGCGTCAGGGTCGCCTACCTTGTGGGGACCATGATCGAGGTTCCCCGCGCCGCGCTCACCGCCGACGAAATCGCCTCCGAGGCGCAGTTTTTCTCCTTCGGAACGAACGACCTCACGCAGATGACGTTCGGGTACTCGCGCGACGACGCGGGAAAGTTCATCCGCGCCTACCTGGAGGGCGGAATCCTCGAAAAGGACCCGTTCCAGACGCTCGACCAGACGGGAGTGGGGCGGCTCATACGCCAGGCGGTGGAGTTCGGGCGCGGCGCGCGGCGCGACCTGAAGATCGGAATATGCGGCGAACACGGCGGGGACCCCGCCTCCATCGAGTTCTGCCACGTCGCGGGGTTCGACTACGTGAGCTGCTCGCCGTTCCGCGTGCCGACAGCAAGGCTCGCAGCGGCGCACGCGGCGATAAAACACGAAATCTCGAAAAAGAAAAAGGGAGACTTTTTCAAAGACCGCTGACGCCGGCGCCGGTAAACCCGGATTTCTGAACGTCAGCCGACATCAACCATGGTCAAAAGTCCCCTTTCCAGACCCGACCCCTTTTCTACGGGACAGTTGACATGATCCTCTAAAAATAACCGCGCTCCTTCAGTTCGGCGAAAAACCTTTCCACCGTGTTTCCGGCGTTGACGGCGAGATGCTTAAATTCATCCCATTTGAACAGGTAACTGTAGCCATGGACGTGATGGTGGCGGAATTTCAGATAGCCGAGCAGAAGGTCTCCCAGTTCGGCTGATATGATTCCGCGGTCAACTGCTTTGGCAAGCAGTACTTTATGCCACATCCCATTTTTCCTTGTCTTTTCTCCCATGTCCTCTTCCATGATGTACCTCAAAATGTTCTCGATGCCGGAATAGATATTCATGACGAAGGCGGCTGTTCCCGCCTGCTCCTTTTCGTTCATGTCGTCGCTAATCGGATAAAGGACGGATAAGGTTTTTTCCAGGTGTTCCTTGTGCAGTTCGATGAATTGCCTGTCAGCCATAGATGACACGACCTTTTTTCCGGACAATGACGGAAATAGGCGGATCCTCATCGAGGGGAACCAGATCGATCTCCATCGGCAACGCCTTTTCCAGAGCGACATAAAAATTAATGAATTCGCCTTTCGGCAATCCTTCCACCGCCAAGTCCACGTCATTTGGGGCGGTTTCAGGCTCCGGCTCCAACATGCTGCCGAACAACCACACCTTCTTGACGCCGTATTCCTTTGATATGCGGATAATCGCTTCTTTTTCGTTTTCCCCGAGGGGCATCTTGAAACTCCTGCCGTCGGGATTATACGTTCTTTGCGCCCGAACGTGCAACCTCCGTAACTGCGGGACGAAAATTCAGGGGGGTTACCGTTCGGAGCGATAAATACCCTCCATCGTGTCATTCCGGGATGGTACCCGGAATCAAGCCAAAGTGTTAAACCTGCGTTTTTGAGAAGTTGGTGGACAGACAGACTATGTAAAGCTCCCGTGAAAAAATAATTTGTGCGAGCATGAGATTCAACGCACCGTGAAACATCGGTTTGGGAAACGGCGCTGTCCGCATTGCAAATATTCAAAAAACAAATTATCAT
>JBFMFE010000105.1:0-4896 GCA_040752295.1 bacterium | reverse complement strand
AGCAATAGATAGTTTCAACAAGCGCCCGGCGGCTGCCGCAAATTGAATATCGAATATCGAACAAGGAACCGTGGAACGTCGAAGGGAAAAACACTTCGTCATTCGATATTCCTTGTTCGTTGTTCATCATTCGTTTTTGACCGATCGGGTATCCTGTTTTATGCTTCCTGTAGTACGTCCGGCGGGGTTTCCGTCCCCGTCCCGGACACCGGCGGGGAACCGGCGCGATCATTCGATTTCTTTTGTTTTTTTATGCGACAGGGCGGTTTTTATGTAATCCTCGATCTCTTCCATCAGGCTGCCGGCGGGAAACACCTCGTCCACGCCGAGTTCCTTCAGTAAAGGGACGTCCTGGCGGGGGATCACCCCGCCGACGACGAAAAGGACGTCGTCGAGTCCGTGTTCTTTCATCAGTTCTGCGAATTTCCCGACGCAGGCGAGATGCTCGCCGGACAGGAAACTCAACCCGATGACGTCAACGTCTTCCTGAATCGCCGCCCGGATGACGGTTTCCGGCGTCAGATGGGTTCCGAGGTAAACAACGTCCATGCCGGCGTCGCGCAGCATCCTGCTTACCACTTTGATCCCGCGGTCGTGTCCGTCGAGGCTGATTTTCGCCGTAAGCACCCTTATATTTCGCGCGGCGCACATTCCGAAAACCCCCGGACGGCGGCTTTATCGCCGCTCGTACTCAAAGAAGCCTCTGCCGGTTTTGCGTCCCAGGCGTCCGTCCTCGACCATTTTCCGCAGCAGCCGCGGGGGGGCGAACCGGGGGTCGCCGGATTTCGCGTAGAGCGTCTCGGACATCCTGAGCTGCACGTCGAGTCCGATCAGATCGAGCATGGACACCGGACCCAGCGTGACGCTGAAGCCCAGCCGCACGGCTCTGTCAATGTCTTCGGGCGCCGCGAGTCCGTCATCAATTGCCTGAATCGCCTGGTTCAGATAGGGGACGAGCATCCGGTTGACGATAAACCCGGGAGTGTCTTTCACCGTCACCGGTTCCTTTCCCATCGCGCGGGCAAGCTCCGCGACCGCCTGCGCGGTCTGATCCGTTGTCATTTTTCCGCGCACCACTTCCACCAGCTTCATCGCCTGGGCGGGGACGAAGAAGTGCATTCCCGCGACCAGTCCCGGGCGCCGTGTCGCATCGCCGATCTCGGAGACTGAAAAGCTGGAGGTGTTGGTGGCGAGGACGACGCGCGACGGCAGAATGCCGTCCAGCCTGCCGAAAACTTCCTTTTTGCGCTCCAGGTCCTCGACTATGCTCTCGATGATGATGTCGCACGATTCAAGGAAATCAAGCGTCTCTCCGCCCCGGACTCTTTTCAGGGCGGCGTCGCCCTGCTCTCCGGTGAGTTTTTTCTTTTCGACAGCCCTGAAGATGGACTGCCGGACTCTCTCGAGGTCCCTGTCCGCTTTTTCTTTCGAGCGGGACACGAACCGCGTCCGGAACCCCGCGACGGCGGCGGCGTGGACTATCCCGGCGCCCATGACCCCGCATCCCACGACGCCTATCTCTCTTATTTCCATTTGAGATGCCCCTTCAGCCGGGAGACGATATTTCGCTTGTAACTATTTACCGATATGAAGTGACGTGAGCGAAAGAGAAAGAAAAGGAAAATGATGAATGTAGAATGTAGAACTCAGAATGTAGAAGGAAAGATTTGAACATTTACGTTCCGCATTGGTCACTTCAGATTTTAGATTTCTTTTAAGATCAGACTTCATTTCAGTAAACAGTCACCGTCGCTTTTCATCTTTTTACCGTCATCCGGCTGCCGGCTCCCGGATTCAGCACCCAAGCTCGCGTGCGATGATGAGGCGCTGGATTTCGGGAGTGCCTTCGCCTATCTGGAGTATTTTGGAATCACCCAGGAATCTGGCGACCTGGTATTCGCGCACGCATCCGTACCCGCCGTGTATGCAGACCGCCTCGCCGGCAGCCCTGACCGCCGCTTCGGCGGCGAAGAGTTTCGCAAGCGACGCGGCGTGGGCGTAAGGTCTTCCCGTGTCAAGCAGCCACGCCGCCCTGCGCGTGAGGAGCCTCGCGGCTTCGACGTCCGCCTCCATGTCCGCGAGCTTGAACTGTATCGCCTGAAATTTTGAGATCGCCTGACCGAAAGCCCTGCGCTCCCTGGCGTAAGAGAGGGAGAGGTCGAGGCATCCCTGCGCCAGACCGACCGCCATCGCCGCGATGCACACGCGCGTGATGGACATGGAGGTGAGCGCCTGCCTGAGTCCCGCGCCCCTTTCGCCGAGGAGATTTCCGGCGGGCACGCGGCAGTCGTCGAAAAATATCTCGCGCGTGTCCACGCCTTTCCAGCCGATCTTCGAGTAGTTTTTGCCGATCTCGTAGCCCGGGGCATCGTTCGGAACGATGATCTGGCTGATCTCCTTTTTTCCGTCGCCGCGCTCGCCGGTCACGGCGGTGATGACGACCATCGCGCAGAGGTCGCTGCCGGCGTTGGTGATGAAGGATTTCGAGCCGTTGATCACCCACTCGCCGCCTTCGAGCCGGGCGGTGGTTTTTATCCCGGCGGCGTCGGACCCGGCGCCGGGTTCGGTTGACGCGAATGCGTTTTGCGTATCTCCCTTGATCGAGGGCATCAGCCAGCGCCGTTTCTGCTCTTCGGCGCCGAAAAGCAGAAGCGAGGAGCCGTTCAGCGTCACCGCGCAGACGTGGAGGGCGGCGGCGGAGCTGACCCGGTTCAGCTCCTCGAGGGCGATGACAAGGGCGAGGTATCCGGCGGCGCCGCCGCCGACATCCTCCGGAAACGCCAGCCCCATGTAGCCCAGTCGCGCCATCTTCTTTATCATCTCTTTGGGGAAACGGTCTTCCTCGTCAATCCTTGCGGCGATGGGGGCTATTTCCCTTTCGGCGAAGCGGCGCACGGATTCGCGGATGGCTCTTTGTTCGTCGGTAAGCTCGAAGTTCATGACCGTTTCCACTCCCTATTCTCCGACGGGCTTGAAGACGAAGTCGGACATCAGCCCGCAGCGTTTTTCTCTGAACACTGCTTTGACCCTGTCTCCCGGCTTCACGTCCTCGGCGTCTATGTTGTGAAACATCCAGGTGTCCGCCCCGTCGAGTTTGACGTAGGCGCAGTTGTAAGGGACGCTGGAGAGGAACTGGGAAGTGGAGAAATAGACCTTCGTGCACGTCACGACGGCGCCTTCGCTTGAGACGGGGACCCACTCGGTCGGGGCGTAGCATTCCGAGCAGTCCGCCCGCGGCGGGCAATAGACCATGCCGCACACGGAGCATTTCGCGCCCATGATGCGCGCGTTGTCGCGGATCTCGCGGAAAAAGCGCGACTGCCCGCCGTAGCTGTACTTGTACCTGATCCTCATGACGTCCGGGACCTCGAGCGGTTCGAAGACGCCGCGGTCGGCGTCAAGCTCGCCGGCGAAGGTCTTTTCCAGCAGGTCTTCCGGGATGCCCGTCCGCCGGCTGGCTTCACTCAGCCAGTAAGCCCTGTCGAAATTTCTCTTCGTCATATCACTCGCCCCTTTCGAGGACCATCGCGACGGTGTATGCGCACGCCACCCCGCCGATGCTCTGCACGAGCGCCTTTCGGGCATTTTTAACCTGCCGCCTGTCCGCTTCTCCCCTCAACTGGAGCACCGCCTCGCCAGTCTGCATCACACCCGTCGCGCCCACCGCGTGACCGCAGCCGATCAGTCCGCCGCTGGGGCAGACCGGCAGTTCGCCGTCCATCCAGGTCACTCCCTCCTCGATCAGCCGGCCACCGCCGCCCGGCTCGCAGAACCCGAACGCCTCGTAGGACAGCAACTCCGCCGCTGTGAAGGCGTCGTGAATTTCCACCACGTCCAGTTCCTTCCTCGGGTTTTTGATGCCCGCCATCCTGTAGGCGCGTTCACCGGCGACGCGCGTGGAGCCGAACTCCCAGATGTTCGACTTCCTGCCGGTCTTGAAACCGGGGAAGCCCATGTCGGTGGCGGACCCGACGCCCGTGATGAAGACGGGTTTGTCGGTGATCTCGCGCGCCCTGTCTTCGGAGGCGAGTATCAGCGCCGCCGCACCCTCGGTGTACAGGCAGTTGTCGTAGAATTTGAACGGATAGCAGATCATCCGCGAGTTCATCACGTCCTCGACGGTGATTTCCTTCCCGCTCTGCGCGAGCGGGTTGTTCATGGCGTTCCCGTGGTTTTTGACGGAGACCATCGCCATCTGTTCCTCGGTGGGTCCGCCGAATTTTTCGATGTGCGCCACGGTGGGAAGGGCGTACTCGGCTGCGGCGAATGCGCCGAGGGGGTACTCGTACGTCATGTCTATCGAGTAGGCGATGGAGCGGAGGACCTCCGGCGTCGCCGTTGCGCGGTCGTAGTCCCAGCAGTCCGTGCACTTTTCCAGTCCCACGACCGCCACTACGTCGTGCGCTCCCGATGCGACCTCCATGAACGCGGTCCGGACCGCCGCGCCTCCCGTTGCGCCGCCCGCCGCGACGCGCGTCGCCGGGACGAACGTGAAGCCGAGGTAGTCGTGCGTGAAAAGCTCCGGCATGAACTGGCGCTGGAAGAACTCGTTGTAGATGCCGTACACCACGCTCTCGACGTCGTCCTTGCCGATGCCCGCCATGTTGAGCGCCTCTTTAACGGCATCGAAGGCGAGTTCGAAGTAGGTCTTTTCTATCCATCTCGCCTTGAATTTCGTGGCGCCGACTCCCACAACGGCGACCTTGCGCATGACGTCCCCCCTTTTCAATCCCCTTCAGGATAAACGGATTATATTGATTTTCTAAGATGTGAACTTTCGCACATTCTTCGTCACGATGGATTGCGACGTCATCCGCCTTGGACTGCGGCGAGTCATCGCCGCCTTCACTCCCGCGCGGAGCGCGGGAAACAAGGCGGTGTTTGCACTCCAGCCCG
>JBFMFE010000104.1:0-8533 GCA_040752295.1 bacterium | reverse complement strand
AAGGGCTTCGGCGGCGGGCGCGAGCGGGGGTCCGATTCGCGTGAAGGCGTACGCGAGACCCGCCAGAAGAAGGGTGACGAAAAGCATGGGGAGTATGAGACCGAGGCTGCGTGAGAAGAGGGCGAAGAGCGTGAATATGCCCAGCACGATGGCGGCGCTGTTCATCGCGCGCGGCTGGCGCAGTATCTGGTTGACGATGTCGGAGCTGAGGTTTGCCTCGCTGGCGGCGTTGGTGACCATTATGCCTGTGGCGGTGGACATGAGGAGGGCGGGGATCGCCGCGACGAGTCCGTCCCCGATGGTGAGGATTGTGTACGTCTGCACCGATTCGAGCCATTCCATCTTGTGGATCACGACGCCGATGATGAGTCCGCCGATGATGTTTATGAAGGTTATGATGATGCCGGCGAGGGCGTCCCTCTGGACGAAGCGCGAGGCGCCGTCCATCGCCCCGAAGTAGTCCGCTTCCATTTCGATCTTGCGGCGTCTCTGGCGCGCCTGGTTCTCGGTTATGAGTCCGTTGTTGAGGTCGGCGTCTATGCTCATCTGCTTGCCCGGCATGGCGTCGAGGGTGAACCTCGCGGCGACTTCACCTATGCGCTGCGCGCCGTGCGTGATGACCACGTAGTTGACGATCACGATGATGGCGAAGATGATGCCGCCCACGACGTAGCTGCCCCCCGTGACGAACGTGCCGAACGTGCGGATGATCTCGCCGGCGTCCGCCTTGGCGAGTATGGCGCGGGTGGTCGTGACGTTCAGCGCGAGCCTGAAGATCGTGGAGACCAATATGACCGTGGGGAAGACGGCGAATTCGAGTGGCTCGCGGATGTACATCGTGATCAGGATCACGAGCATGGCGGTGGTGAGGCTGAAGGCGACGACGAGGTTGATCAGAAAGGGCGGGATGGGGATGACCACCATCATCACGATGATGACCACGACGATGGGCAGGAAAAGCTCGGCGCGCGTTGCGAGCACCCTGAAGAACTCGATGAGCCGGTCGCGAGGATTCATCAAATCAGTGATTATATAGGAAAAAGGTTTTTGCGGGAATAGAGCGTGTAAAATAGGGATTTCAGCCCCGCGGCAGGCGACGGCGGGGGCGGGATTACGCTGTGATTTCAGGTGACGAGGATTCTGGTCGTCTTGTAAAATAACTGCTGACTGCGCGATGAGGCGGATGCCGCAATGGATAACGCGGAGGGCATGATGGAGAAAATCGAAAAGGCAGCCGGTCTGCTGGCGGCTGCCATAGGCGCGGAGAAGGTTACGCGGGACGTTTCGGAGCTTGCCTGTTTCACCGGGGGTCATGCCGCGGCGGGGATGCTGAAGCTGCCGGGACTGGTGTGCAGACCGACGACGGTGGAAGACGTGGTGGAGATTCTGAAAACGGCGAACGAGTTAAGGGTCCCGACGACGGCGGTGTCCAGCGGGACGATTGATTACACCACGCACCCGTTCGAGGGGGGGCTTGTGATTGATTTTTCGTGGATGAACAAAATACTGGAGATAAACGAGCAGAGCGACTACGCGGTGATCGAGCCGGGGGTCACCATCGGTCAGCTCAACGGCGCGGTCCGGGAGAAGGGGTACTGGGCGCCGTTCGGGAGTTATCCGCCGTCCATCTGCGTTCTGGGGAATTACACGCAGCGGGGGCACGCTTCGATGCGGTCGTGCGGGATATACGACGACGTTCTGGGTCTCGAGGTGGTCACGCCGACGGGGATCGTGTTCCGCACCGGCTCGGCGGCGTTCGATCACGGGCAGTGGCACACGACGTGGGGACCGTTTCCCGACATACGTGGTCTTTTCATGGGCGCGGGCGGCTCGTTCGGGGTGTTCACGAAGGGGGCGGTGAGGATTTACCCCATGAACGAAACGCGGAAAATGGTCCTCGCCGGGTTCGACGACATAAGGAAGTCGGTGGACTACTGCGTCAGGCTCGCGCGCGCGGGGCTGGTCGAGCACAACATCATCTGGCACTGGGCGATGTACTCCATGTTCGAATCCATGTACGGGTACAAGGAGCTTCCCGGTCCGCGGCTGCTTGCGCTCAAGCCGTGGGAAAAGCCCCGGAACTGCCCCTACAACGTCGTCACCGCGCAGATGTCGGGATTTGCCGAGGACATGGAGGTTCACGAGAAGCTGTGCGGGCGCCTCGCCGGCGAGTGCGGCGGCGAGTACATCCCGCGCGAGAGGGCGCAGGAGGAGATGCCGGGCGCGTGGGAGCACTGGAAGATAATCGGGATCGATCGCTGGCCGTGCACGAAGTTCGGGAAGGGTTTCGTCCAGTTCGGCGCCTTCGCGTTCCTGTACGCCGCTCCGCAGAAGGTCGCCGAGATGGAGGAGGCGGCGATGAGAAAGTTCCACGACGCCGGGCTGAGATTCGGCATGACCTACTACTCGCAGACGTTCGACCGCGGGCGCTCGCAGAGCATCAGGTTCACGCCCTTCATCAGCCCCCTGGACCGCGCAAGGGCGCGCGAGGCGATGCTGACCCTGGACGAATTCTACAGGTGGGCGATGGAAAAGTACGGCGCTGTGGCGATGCTGGTCTCCCATCCCGAGCAGCGCGACCTCCTTCCCATGACCGGGGGCTACTACGAGGTGTGGAAGATGCTCAAGAAGACGCTCGACCCCAACAACATCATGAACCCGCACACTCTGTACTGACCGCAGGAGGCGGTGGTGAAGTACCTGAGAAAGCACCTGCCCCTGAAGCCGTATTACTTCACCTGCCCCAAGTGCAGGACCTGCTGCTTCACGGGCGAGCCTGAGTACCTCCCTCTGTGCCCGCCCTACCAGTACAGGCGTTCCATCACGGTCACGGGCGCGGGGATGAACAAGCTGGCAGCCAACCTGTTCGAGGGGAACGTGCGGCTGTCCGAGGAGATGGCGGGGACGGTGTACCGGTGCACTCTGTGCGCCGCATGCGACGAGCAGTGCGTGATGAGTTCGAAGCCGGCGCGCACGTGCCTGAACCTCCGCCGGGAGCTTGTCGCCGCGGGGTGCGCTCCGCCCGAGCCGCTCGGAAAGGTCAAGGATTCGATCGTGAGGAATCACAACCCGTTCGGCGAGCCGCATGGGAAAAGACCGCGGTTTCCCGGCAAAAAGTGGGGAAACAAAAACGGCGGATACCTGCTCTATCTCGGATGCTACGTCTCCTGCAGGCAGAACGGCATCGCGCTCGCCGCGATGGAAATACTCGACGGACTGGGCGTTTCCTATTCGCTCCTCGACGACGAGAAGTGCTGCGGGTTCCCCCTCCACCAGATGGGATTTGTGAAGGAAAGCGCCGCGGCGGCGAAGAGCATCGGCGCAATGTTCAGGAAGGCGGGAAAGCCGGTGCTGTTTTTGTGCCCCAACTGTTACTACAACTTCAGGCGCGTCCACCGCCTCGACGTGGAGGCGGCGCATTTTTCCGAATTCATGGAAGGCAGGATGGCGGGGGTGAGACTGGACGGGGCGGGCGTAAGGGTCGCGTACCACGACCCGTGCACCCTGGGCAGGGGCTGCGGGGTTTACGAGGCGCCGAGGAACGTCCTGAAAAGCGTCGCGAACAACACATTCGTCGAAATGAAGAGGTCGCGCGAGCTTGGCTGGTGCTGCGGGGCGGGAGGTGGAGCGGCTGAAGCCCATCCCGATTTCGCTGCGTGGGCGGCGGAGCGGCGGATTGAGGAGGCGTCCGCCGCCGGGGCGGATGCGGTGATCACCGCGTGCCCCGTGTGCAAGACCAACCTTGAGCGTGCGCAAAAACCCGGTATCGGGATACTCGACCTCGCCGAGTACGTTGCGGCGGCGATGCGGCGGGGGGGCGGGGCGTGATCGAGGTTTCTTCCGTGGAGCTTGCGGAGCACCTGGATGAGCTGCTGACGATCAAGTACGCCGACCCCGCGGGGTCGGCGGTGGTGAGAAGGCTTCTGCGGAACAAAGACCGCAAACGGGTCGCGATAATAATTGACGACAAGGCGCCGATAGTGTTGAGCCTGTCGGCGGACGGTCACAGCGTGTCCGTCGGGGATGCCGCAGGCTGCGACGCCGTGATGAGGGTTTCTCTTGTGGACCTGGTCAGTCTCATGGTCGGCGCGCTGCCGATCAGGTCCGTTCTCACGCGGAGACTGAAGTACCGGGGTTCGCTCATAGACGGTTTCCTGATCAAACGGCTTTTCACGATGGAAATAGGCGACCGCCCCACTGCGATGGCGTACTTCCGGCATTATTTTCTGGATGAATAGGTAAACTTTAGCACGTTCTTTGTCACGATGGATTGCGGCGTCAGCCGCCTGCCTGCCCTGTCTGCGCCTGCCTGTGCCGAGCACGGCAGACAGGCACTGGACTGCGGCGAGTCATCGCCGCCTTCACTCCCGCGCGGAGCGCGGGAAACAGGGCGGTGTTTGCACACCAGTCCGCTCACCTTCTCGCGGGCCTGCCTGCCGCGCCTGCCTGTGCCGAGCACGGCAGACAGGCCGGCGGCGCAGGCACGGCGCTCGCAGACGCGTGCTCCTTCTTCGGGGCTTCGCAAGCTGCGCCCGGCGGAATACATTTGCCACTGGCAAATCCGCCCGTCGCACGCTCGCCCGAACTCCAGGGCGCTTCGCGCTTATGCAACCATGGAGTGCGGCGCTTCAGCGCCGCTTTCATTGCCGGCGATTAATCGCCGGCAATGGCAAAGCGGTGATAAATCACCGCCTGTCTGCGTGCGTTCACGCACAGGCAGGCACTCCAATGCGTTTCAATGCGTTTCGCCCATACTGTTTTTCTCATGATTTGACAGGCTATATATAAGTCAACCCCTAGAGACGCAGGAGGCTCGCGGCGTTTTCGTACAGCGCCATCCGCCTGAGCGTTTCGTCTCCCTCGGTGGCGATGAGAACGCTGGCGAGGGGGAAGGCGGCGTGATAGAAGGGCCAGTCGGAGCCGAAGAGGAGGCGGCTGTGATCGACCTTTTCGAAAATCTCGCGGAGCCGGCACACGGGCTGCCCGCTCAGCTCAAGGTAAACGTTGTCGAACTCGACGGCGTACTGTATCGCCTGACGGCAGCCGTCCGTCATGCCGGAGTGTCCCAAGATGAACGGTGTACCCTGAGCCGCCTTGATGGCTTCGCGGAACCTTTCGAGTCGGGCGAAGGATTGCATGAATGCGGGTTCCTCGCCTGAGGCGCTCGTATGGGTAAGTATAGGCAGATTGTAACGCGCGCAGAGCGAAAACAGCTTGAGCGCGCCGGGGGCGTCCGGTGCAATCGTCTGGAAAACGGGGTGGAACTTCAGCCCTTTCGCGCCCGCGGCGATGTGTTTTTCCAGTTTTTCCTGTATCCTGCCGTGCGCGGGATGTATGCAGCAGAAGGGGATGAGACGAGGGTGATCCTTCAGGTTTTCTAATATTACCGCCGTGTTTCTGAAAAGGAAGCGGACCTCTATCGCGAGGACGACGGATTTTTCCACGCCCAGGGCGTCCATCTCGCGCAGGAAGTTGGGGATGGTGTGCGTCCGCGCACGGTCGGAGCCGACAAAGACCGCGGTGGTAAGGTGTTTTTTCATCTTTTTTCTGTTGTCGTCGGTCAGGTTCTTGAAGGTGTAGGTGTTGAGGTCTATGGGGTTGCCTCGTGCGGGGAAGTAATGCAGGACTTCCGGCGTTTCTTTCCACATATCAATTTTTCCCCTGAAAAATTGAGAAAGCCCGATATGTGTGTGGAAATCTATGATTTTCAGGCGCGCCTCCGGCGTTGTTTTCAGCCGCCCCGAATCGTCGAGTTCAAACCACGGAAGCTCGCACAGCGAATAGCAGTCATCGAAAGTGGTTTTGAATCCGTCCTTCATCATGTCCTCCCGTTTTCGCGCCCGCGTATCGAGGTTTGCAAAAATTAAGTAAAACAATGTGATCTTTTTCCGACGGGCAAGGCGCCTGTCCCACCTGAAAAGGATTCTCTTGTAATTGTGGGACGGGCTTCCAGCCTGTCAACAGGCAATTTGCGAGAGAGGAGATTTTCCATTGCTTATGCAAACCTCAATCATTCAGCGGTTCCCGCCCGCCGCCCCGGCGAGCGTCAGCATCTCTCAACGCACAGTATCGTCCTGTCGTCCTTCGTCCCTTCCGTCGGCGCGAACGCCTTGAGACGTTTCTCTATTTCACCCAGGGCGCGCCGCACGTCCCCACGCGCGGAGGCGAAACTGCTCTCGAGCGGCGCCGTGCCGAATTCCCCGCCGCCGGCGTCTTTCCCCGAAACCACACCGTCGGTGAACGTAACCAGCACGTCGCCCTTCGCGAACCTCTCCGCGCACGTCCCGTACGAGACCTTCTTCTCGAATCCTATGGGAAAAGCCCTCGCCCCGGCGGTCCGCGGCGCCCTCCCCTGCGCGTCGAAAACCAGCGAGTGCGGGTGCCCCGCCGTGCTGATCAGAAGCGAGTCCGCTCCCGGATCGATCACGAAGACGCCCGCCGTGATGTGCCTCTGGTACGAGCTGAGCCGCGCGTGAAGGTCGGAGCACATCATCGTGAGAAACGCGCCCGGCTCGCGCATACGGTCGCGGTTCGACTCGACGTATTTCATCACCTCGGCGGCGACGATGGCGGAGGAGAAATCGTGCCCCGACACGTCACCCACGAACACGCCGGCGCGCCCGCCGCGGAGGTGATATATCGCGTACATGTCCCCCCCCTGCGGCTCCACCGGCAGAAACAGCGCGCACACGCGCGCTCCGGGGACACGGTATTCCCTGATCCCCGCGGCGCCCGCTCCGAGCTTGTCGCCCGTCTTCAGAACGTCCGCGATCCTCAATCCGCCGTCTTCTTCAGCCATGTCCCTCCCCGGTCTTCACGGCGAAGTATCTCAGCCGGTGGGCGGCGAGTTCCGCCGCCGCCACTATGTCCTCGAGGGGCAGAAACTCCGTCACCGAGGCGTCGAAAAGCATCGAAGCCGCGGCGCGCTCCTCCTCGTCCGCGCCGTATATCACCACCATCGCCGGAACCCTCGGCAGCAGCCACACCACGCCCGACGCGTCGCCGGCGCCGTGCGCTCTGCCCCCGACCGCCGCCAGCGCCTCGCCCAGCCGCACGGGCGCGCCGCCGTACGCCCGCGCCAGCACGTCGAAAACCCTCCGCTTCACCGCCGGAACGTACGGCGCCAGCCCGGGAATCTCCGCGAACGACACGTACCTGCCCTCCAGCGCCGCCTCCCGCGCGTGATGCAGGTGATGCAGTACCACGCACTGCAGCACCCGCGACGCCGCCCCGCCGCCCTCCCTCTCAAGCTCCAGCGATGGGTATAACAGGTAATTCGTCATCCCCATGAACGGCACCTCGTACGCCGCGCACACGCTTTCATGCCCCGCGTGCGCGAGACCGGCGGCGCGGAACCCGCAAACCGCCGCTTTCCTCTCCACGTCCGCGCCGCTCAACGCCGCCTTCGCCGCCTCGACAACCTTCATGTAGTGCGCCCGCCGGTACACGCTGTCCCCCTTTCCGTGTCCGGGGAGTCAATCAATCCCCGAACGCCGAAAAACCTCCCGTGAACCCGGTCTCTGTTGTTCCATAAGTATACAAATAACGCCCCTCCGGAGTACAATATACGCAACCCGTGTGACCGCGTACTGAATCCAGATCAAGGGGGAAACGGGCAATGGGAGAAAAACTGGTGGGAAAGGTAAGTCATTACTTCTCCAGGATAAGCGTCGCCGCCGTGGACGTGACCGACGGCGAGCTGAACGTCGGCGACGAAATCCACGTCAGAGGCGCCACCACCGACCTGCGCCAGAAACTCGAATCCATGCAGCTCGACAACGCGCCCGTCAACAGGGCGGCGCCCGGCGACAGCGTCGGCATAAAGGTCGCGGGCGTCGCGCGCAAGGGCGACTCGGTCTACGTCGTAACGCCGGACTGAACGGCAGACCCGCGCGCCCATCCCTCTGCGCCGCCTCGCGCGCCTTGCACGGACACGCCCCCTCACAGCCCGGGGCGGACGGCGGGACTGATGTTCGCGAACTTCTTCCGGAGTACCTCCTCAATTCCGGCGACGACCGCCGTGGGAACCTCACCCGTCGCCGCAAGGCGTTTTGCCGTCTCGCCGCGCAGCCCCGCGTCCAGCCGCTTCATCACAGCCGCCGATTTCCCGGCAGGAAGAAACCTTAACACGACCGCGATTGTCTGCGCCGTCTCCCCCGCGAGCGCAGCGGCGATCTGCGACGAGTCGTGCAGGCAGACGAAGATCAGAAAGGCGGTGCTTGACGAAGAAAGACGGGCATAAGAACTCAAAGAAACGGCGGGAAATTTGTGATACGTGATCCTTTCGTCTTTGTCGAACAACGATCCACAAGCGGCGATATTCACACCCGGTTCCGTCTGCGCCGTGTTGTTATTCTGTGTATAACTTGACTTTATGAGATCACACTTATCATAATTTATATGTAGCGATGTCAATAGACCTTGAGAAAGAGAAGATCAGAGTCGTCGTCCGCGAGGTCTTGAGGGAAGAAAGTCATATCCCCGTTGACCTGTTCGAAAGGCTCGTTCGCGTGGAGGAGGGGCTTAAGAACCT
>JBFMFE010000103.1:0-3235 GCA_040752295.1 bacterium | reverse complement strand
GCCGTCGAGGGTCTGGCGCCCCTTTTTCAGGTTGATATAAAGGTTCTGCGCCCTGTCGGTGTAGCGCATGTCCTTCTCGACGTAAACGTCCACGCCGCCCGCGGCGTCTATGAGGCGGGCGAATGCGCCGGTTTTGAGCACCGCGTAGTACCCGATGGGGACGCCGAGGAAGCGCTCGAGGGTTTTGACGAGCAGCACCGCCTCTCCGCGCGGGTACGCGCCGTTGATCTTTTCGAAGCCGTGACCGGGGATTTCGACTCTGGTGTCCCGCGGGATCGAAACGACGCCCACCGATTTGTCCCGTATGGATACGTGCGCGACCATTATGGAGTCCGTCCGCTGCGCGTTGTCAACGTTGTCGAGTCCGGCGAGCACCACGTTGAAGCTGTCAAGGGTGCTCACCGGCTCCTCGTCGCCGGACCATATGAGGACAGGGAACTGGCTGCCGGCGACCTTCCAGACGTAGAAAGTGACGGCGCAGGTCAGCACGAAGAACGCCGTGAGGAAGGTCAACAGATAGACCAGCCATCGCTTCATGGGTCTTCTTGCGCGCGCCGCGGTCTGGTAGTGAGGGTAACTCATGGCATCTCAGTTCTCATGGGCTGCGCAGTGGAGCGAACGTTTCCGGCTGCGCGGCGTTGAAGGTCCGCCCCGTCCTCTGCGGCGGTCGCGCGTCCGGGGGGAAAAGGCGCGGGTTTCAGAGCGGCTGGGCGTCTTCATCGTCAGTATAAAGGCGGTTTTTGAAGATGTACCGTTCCACCGAATCCGGGAGGAGGTACTTGACGGGCAGCGCGTTTCTGATCCGTCTGCGTATGTCGGTGGAGGAGATCGCGAGCGCCGCCGCCTCGGAGATCACGATTTTTTTCAGGAGGCGGGGGGTGAGCATTCTGCGGAGTTTTTCGACGTCGTAGCCCGGACGCGAGGCGGAGATGATGGTGCAGAGGCGGAGTATCTCCACGGGGTCGCGCCAGGTGATGATTTCGAGTACGGCGTCGAAGCCGGTGATGAAGTACAGTTCCGCGCCGCGGCCGCCGCAGGCGTCGCGGAACTGCCGGATCGTGTCGATCGCGTACGAGGGTCCTTTTCTGTCAAGCTCGATCCGTGAGACCGAGAAATAGGGATTGGTCGAGGTGGCGAGCACCGTCATGAGGTATCTGTGTTCCGCGTCCGCGATGCCTCTCGATTTCTTGTGTGGCGGGTGTTTCGAGGGAATGAATATCACCTCGTTGAGTTTGAACTCGCATCTGACCTGCTCGGCGATGAGGAGGTGCCCGTAGTGGATGGGATTGAAAGTGCCGCCCATCAGACCGAGCCGCGTTTTTTTTCCGGAGGCGCTCGCCAGCGCGCGCCGCCGTTTCGCTTCGAAATCCATTTTCATCGCATCGTTCCGCCCGGCGCGCGCCGTATCAGTCCCCGCCGGGGCGCGCGCGGGCGTTTTCTCCGCCGGACACGACCGGAAAGTATAACGACACGTCCGGTGGTTCTTCAAGGGCGGGGTGCGGCATCGCGCTGGGGGTCATCTGCCTCTTGAGAAGATGCCGAGGAAGCCTTTTCCGGTCTTTTCCCTGCGGCGGGAGGGTTCGAAAAGTTCGTTCAGTTTTCGTCTCAGCGTCTCGTTTTCGCGCATGGCGTACTGGTATTTCGTCTGGAAGGTCGCCGAGTCGGCGGTGAGTTTCTCGATCCTTGCGACGAGGTCGGCGAGGGGTTCGGGGGTTTGCTCCTTTGCGTCCTGCGGGGTCTTTTTTTCGAGTTCTTTGAGCCGTTCGCGTTGAAGGGCGAAAAACTCTGCGCGTATGCTGGCGAGGAGGGTCTCGATGCGCCGGCGGTTTTTTTTGTCGTTGTTGGCGGTGGCGGCGTTGAGTTCCTGGAGTGCGCGGACGGTTGCGGCGGCGAGGAGTTCGAGTCTTGCGATTCTTTTGCCGCTTTGGGCGAGGCGGGCGTTGAGGCGCGCCGTCTCGGCGGACTGTTCGAGCATTTTCGAGGCGATGGCGTACACGAGGTGGACGAGGTGGTCGAGTTTCGCCGGCGTTCTGTCCGGGCGCGCGGGCGCGACGGCTGCCGTTTCGAGGTTCGGCGCCTGCGCCGGAGCGCGGCGCTCGCGCAGAATGTCCCCGATCTCGAGCCAGTCGAGTTTCCGGTTTTCGCGCATGTCCCGTATCTCGCCGAGCACCTCGAGCGCGCCCGCGGGGAATTTCTTCCTCTTGCCGTCCCCGCACATGGGCAGTAAATCGGGGAAGAAATCCTTGTACTTCACTATCGTGCTCTTGGGTATCTTCAGCGCGTCGGAGACCTCCCGCAGGGAATAATATTTCTTTTTTGGCGCGTCTCCGGCAAAAGTCACGGCGTCTCAAGCCCCCCGTTTTTTTCGGGAACGTCCGCGGAGATTTTAGCCCTGCCCTTCATGAGGGGTCTGAGGCGCTCCACGACGTCCCTCAACTCGGCGATTTCCCTGTTCTTTTCGCGCATGGCGCGGTCTTTCAGGGCTGCCTCCTCCCTGAGGAGCGCAAGACCCCGTTCGTTCGACGCGATTGTGGCTTTGAGGGACAATATCTCGTCCGTTTTGTTTTTCAGAGCCTGAACGTCTTTCGGGGCGCTCTGGCGCAGCTGCCCGGCTTCTTCGCGCATGGCGCCGACCTCATCAATCAGGCGCCTGTTTTCCTCCTCGAGTCTTTCTATGATCTCCTCCTTCTTGAGGAGGTCGAGGGATTTGGCGGCGATGATGTGCTCTCTTTCCTCGGAAAGGACGTAGAGTTTCTTGTTCATTTCCTTAATCTGTTCGATGATTCCGCCGATTTTTTCCTCGATGCGCCCGAGGCGCTCGTCCATTGCCGGCTCTGGAACGAGCCCGGGCGCGGTTGCCGTCTCCGGCGCGTCGGCGGCGGGAGCGGTCTTCCCGAATCCCACGAACCACACGCCGCTTATCTTCCTTGCCCTCAGCCTGCCGCTTTTGATGTAGCGGCGGACGGTCTTCTCGCTCGTTCCCAATCTTTTTGCCGATTCGCGGATGTCCAGCCAGAAGTCACCGTCATAAGCGGGACTTTGTATCCCCGCGGAGTAGTCCGGTCCGCTCGTCTCAACGGATGAGGCATCGGAAGCGGGGTCGCCGGCGCCGCCGCCCGCGTCCGTCGCGGCGTCCTTCAATGTCTCGCCCTGGTCCACCATTGAAAATATATCATGTCAACCGCCGTTTCACAAGTGAAGGTACACACGGCGTTTGCGGACCGGACATGGAAAA
>JBFMFE010000102.1:0-13423 GCA_040752295.1 bacterium | reverse complement strand
TCCCGAATATCTCTTCGCTGCGGATAATCACTCCGACATCGCTTTATTCATCCTCGAAAACGCCGACTTAGACAGATTGCCGGAAATCACTCTTGCCGCGTGAGGAAAAACGTAGTACTGTTCAGTTAACACTACAGCGCAAGTTTTGCAAAAATGGAGGTTTTTTTTCTGACAGGCAAGATGCCTGTCCCACTGAAAAATGATATTTTTGAAATAGTGGGACAGGCTTCCAGCCTGTCAAAACTAAAAGTTGCGCTGTAATGTTAAGATCGAACTCAATTTCAGTAAACAGTTACAGGATCGGATTGTTCACCGGGGTCATTCGGTTAAAAAATCATTCAAACCGGTGAAGGATGCGGGAAGTTGCTTTTTTAATTCGCGGGAATGCGCCCCGTCATTTGGCGTCAATCGTCCCCTCCATCCCGATCTCCTTCAGATAGGCTTTGTACATGTCGTAGGAATTCTTGATGATCGGGAGCAGTTTCATTATCTTGGCGATGGGTCCTTTGGCGATCATCTCGCGCTTTGTGAGCGCGACCATCAGGTTCAGGTTGCCGAGCCAGAACCTGTGCGCCGTGTCGGCTTTCATGCTCATCTCGACGTCGGGCTTGAGGTCGTTCTCTCCGGCGATGACCCGTGTGCCGGGGCAGTCAATCGTGAGAACGGCGTCGGGTTCGGTGTAGATGAACTTTATCACTAACCCCGACGCCATCACCTTCGGACCGATTTCGGGATCGTCCTTGAGTCTGTTGAAAAAGGGTTCGAGCACCTGGTAGAAGTGTTCCGTGTCTCTGAATATCCCCATTCCGAAAACCCCTTTC
This sequence comes from bacterium, assembly GCA_040752295.1. Classification (GTDB taxonomy): domain Bacteria; phylum UBP15; class UBA6099; order UBA6099; family JBFMBQ01; genus JBFMFE01. Next base: position 12,602 of record JBFMFE010000102.1, on the reverse strand, counting down.
ACTGAGATAGTATACGCACGCGACCTCCGCCGGGGCGCTCAGTGGACCCTGGATAACAGGTCCCCAAGCCCGAGGGCTTCGAGCTTCTCTCTGGACGGTCTGCCCTGCTCGTCGAGGGACCTGATCTCATAGAAGTCCCTGATCATGAGTTCGATGTCCGGTACCGAACCCGCCGCGGGACCATCCTCCACGGGCTTGAGCAGCTGTTTCGGGAAAATGTCGTCCGCCCTCGTGACCCCGAACATGTTATTGATGTAGCGCTTGAGAATCCACACGCGTTCTCCTACTTCCATCATTGATTCGAGCGTGTAGCCGAAACCGGTGGCGTAGTTGAGCATGTTGAGTATGTCGCGCTCGGAGAAGGCGATTGCGGGAAAGTGACAGATTGACGCGCAGTTGAAAATCTGCCCGATGTCCTGTGATATTTTCACGACCCTTGCCTTCCCCTCGCTCTGCTGTCCCGGCAGGGCGTCGCCAAGTCCGAGTTCGTGGTAAAAGATGTACCCCTGTTCGACGAACTGCGCCATCGCGTTGACGTGGCAGGCGCCGCGGTTGGACGTGGCGTACGCAAGCGCCTGTCCGTGGAACCCCCTCGGGTCGTGCATCGGCGCCTCGAGACCCTTAATCGTCGTGAGGAAGTCCCCGGCGTTCCCGCCGATCTTCTCGGCAATGGCGCGGCTCCCCCCGGCGGCGACGTCGCCGAACCCCTCGCGTTTTGCCATCTTTTCGACCATCCGTATCACCGCGCCCGCCGCGCCCCACTTCAGTTCGATCCCATCCATGTCGGCGGCGGAGAGGATGCCCTTCTCCACACAGTCCATGATGAAGGCGATGGTGCACCCGGAGGTGATGGTGTCCATTCCGTAACGGTTGCACAGCTCGTTTATCTTGGCGATGGGCTTGAGGTCGTTTATCATAAGCATCGTCCCGTAGCTCGCGACGGTTTCGTATTCCGGTCCCGGTCCCTCCGGTATCGCGTACTCCCCGCCCTCGACTTTCACCCTCCGTTTGCACCCCACCGGGCATCCGAAGCAGGAGTGTCCGCTGGTGAGTATCGTGTCGGTCATCGTGGGTCCGTTGATCTTTTCCGCGTCGTCCCACGCGCCGACCGAGTAGTTCTTTATGGGCAGGTCGCCGGTCATGGCGGCGAGGTCCACCGCGCCGTTCGTGCCGAAGGCGCTGAGCGACTGGACCGGGATGTTCTCCTTGAGCTTGTCCCTCACCGCCTTGTTGAGTTCCTTGAGATTTTCGGGATCGGCGAACTCGATTTTCTTCGTTCCGAACGCCGTGATCGCCTTCAGCTTTTTGCTGCCCATGACCGCCCCAAGCCCCGTCCTGCCCGCGGCGTTGCCCTTGTCGTTGAGTATCGCGGCGAACCTGACGAGGTTCTCACCCGCCTGTCCGATGGCGAGGACGCTCGGGGTCTTGCCCGTTTCACCCTTGATCCTTTCACGCAGAAGATCGTCGGTTTCGTAAACGTCTTTCCCCCAGAGATCGGACGCGTCCTCGATTGAGGCGTCGCCGTCGGCGATGCGGATATAGACGGGGGACTCCGCCTCGCCGGTGACGATCAGACCGTCGTAGCCCGCCCGCTTGAGCTGAACGCCGAAGCTCCCGCCGCAGCTCGCCTCGCCCCAGATGCCGGTGAGCGGCGAGCGCGCCTGCACGTCGAACCGCGTCGCGCAGCCGGGCAGCTGCGAGCCGGTGAGTGGTCCGAGCATGAACATGAGGGGGTTGTAGGGGTCCAGCGGGTCCGTGCCGCCGCCGATGCGCTGTGCCATGAAATAGGCGCCGACGCCGCTCCCGCCGAGGTAAAGGCGATATACGTCATCGCTCACGGGCAGTTCCTTTATCTCCCCTCTGCTTAAGTCCACTTCGAGTACTTTGTTCCAGTATCCCGCCATCGTAAACTACCTCCTTGAAACCGACGTCACAATCTCCGAAACGCCGTTCTATTATATAGAACGCCGGTGGGGTGTCAAGAAAACGCCGCGCCTTGTGAAGCCGGTAAAATCGGTGTTTACAAAGACCGGCGGCGAATTATAATTGCTTCGCTGGAGGGGACGGGGTAAAGACCGCAGCCCCTGAGGGCATCGAACGCGGGGGGACGGTTCCGAGGGGAAAACCGGATGCAGCGGAACGCGACAGCCGGGAACATGAAGCGGCAACGCCTGACCGAAAAATTGAGAATCATGCCGGTGATTTTTTTGGCGGGCGCCGCATTCCTTGCAGCCGGCTGCGGCGACGAAATAGACGAGGCGATAAACCTGCTCGGCGGCGACGAGGCGCAGCAGCAGGAGGGTTTGAGCGCGATCAGGATTTCGGGAAAAGACCCCCTGCCGAAACTAAGGAAAGCGCTGCTGGACAAGGACAAGCCGGCTGCGGCGAGGAAGAACGTCGCCGACATACTGGGCGCGGAGTGCGAGAAGGCGGGGGGCGCCGCGGGGGAGCGCTGCGCCGTCGCCGAGCTTGAGAAGGCGCTCGCGTTTTCGGAACCCGGCGTGCAGGGCGCAATCGTACGCGCGCTTGCGAAGGGGAAATCCGAGAGCGCCGTCGCGGCGCTCAGGCGCGCGCTCGACTCCGGAAACGACCAGGCGGCGGGATTCGCCTGGGAACAACTCGAGAAAAAAGCCGATGAAAAGATTTACGAGGCGGAAAAAATTGACGGGCCCGACGCCTTTGAAAGAAAAGAGAAACTCCTGAAGGACGCAGTGGGTTTCAACCCGCGCAACCGGCGCGTCGTCGCCCTTCTCGCGAGCCTTTACTCGTACCAGGGCATGCGGGACAGGGCGCTGGAGCTGTACGACTCCGCTGGCGAGCACGTCCGGCGGATGATGGTGATAGGACCTTTCCCCGGAAACTCGAAGACTCCGCATCCGCCGGAAAAGGAACTCGATTTCGGCGCCTCGTACCCCGGCAAGCGCCGTGAGGCGAGGTGGTTCGAATTCAACGGCGTGCCCGAAAACGGGGAAGCGGACTTCCGCAGGAACAGGCGGACAAAGACCGCCGACGCAGCGTTCTACGCCTCGTTCACGGTGACCTCGCCGGCTGCTCAGGACGCGCTGATGAAGTTAACCGGAACCGACGTCGTCTTCGTGCGGATAGGTAACGCCGACGTCTTCACGGCGGTCTCGCACGCCGCCGAAAACCGCGCGCAGTTCGACGGAATCAAGACGAAAGTGACGCTCGGCAAGGGGGAAAACAGGGTGCTCGTGAAAATCCACTCGAGGAAATACCCCCGGTTCTCCATACGCTTCTGCACGACCGATCATAAAAGACTGAAACGGGTGAAATACGGGCTTTGACCTTATGAGGCTGACAAGCGCCGGGAGGCGACGGGGGGAGGCGATGATGAAAAAAGCGATCCTGCTCTTTCTGCTGATTGTTTTTTGCGCTCCGGGATTCGCGGGGGAAGCCGGGAAGAACGGCACGGCAGCGAAGCCGAAAGTCAAAACCTGGGACGAGATGAGCGAAGAGGAGCGGCAGAAGGCGCGCGAGGAGTATCGCGTGCACCGCGACAACATGATAAAGTTCTTCAACGACCGGCTCAAACACAGGTTCGTCCCCGAGGTCAGGTCCGCGTCCGTCAAACCGGCGGCGCCGCGCGCCGGCGACGCCGTCACCGTGGAAACGACGATCTCCTACCCTAAGGAGAAGAACACCGAGGACGAAATCACCGACGCGTGGATTTACTACACCGCCCCGGGAGAAAAATACTTCGACTTCCAGGAGGAGATGAAAGACTCGGGCGGCGGCAGGTGGACTGCAAAGCTCGAGCCGTTCGACGAATCGGGCAAAGTGATGTACTACGTCCAGGCGCGGGACAGCGCGGGAAACGTCTACTCCGACCTGCCGTGCGAGGTCGCCTCCTGGCCCCCGTTCGACGACCCCTGCATGGTGTCGGGCGCGACGGACGCCGAACCCGTGGACGACGAGAAAATCCAGGTGGAAGACGCCTACGATATCTGGGAAATACGCGTGGGGATGGACAAGGAACACTGGTACATCCATCAGAACGTTGAGGGGAAGGTGAAAAAAGGCACACTCAACCCCTTTCACGTGAGCATGTACACGGCGATACTTCTCGACACGGCGATGCTCGCCGACCTGAGCGACATCGCCATCTTCATGGGACAGAGTCCGGAATCGGACAGGGCGAGGCAGAGCAAGGAGGGCATGTCGGCATGGATAGGCTACACGCCCCTCGGTCCGATGGTGCACCCGGACGCGCCCGGATGCTGGATGGGCGTCGCCCGAACGGACGAGAAACAGCCCGACACGGAAAACATCAAGTGCCAGGCGGACGGCTCCGACCTGTTCTTCAGGGTGAAGAAGAACAGGCTGCCCGAGACCATGAAGACGAACATGACGCTTGTCGGCGCCTCAACGGGCTACATAGAAAACGTTGACGTGCCGTTCCCGAAGATCAGAGAAGTGACGAATTTCTCGAGGCTCTCGTGGAACGCAAGGTCCTTCATCGTGAAATGAAAACGAGGGTACGACGCCCCGCGCGGACGCCGCGGCGCGCGAACCGCCGCGCCGGGGAAACGCAGCACAAATGAAAGTAATCTTCTGGGGCACAAGAGGCAGCATTCCCGCGCCGGGACCGGACACCGTCGAGTTCGGCGGAAACACGTCATGCGTCGAGGTGATCACATCCGACGGCGCTTCGCTGATCCTCGACTCGGGAACCGGGATAAGGCAGTTCGGTCTCGACTACCTGAAGCGCCGCGGGGCGCCACGGACGCTTCATCTTCTCATAACCCACGTGCACTGGGACCACATACAGGGGTTCCCCTTCTTCGTCCCGGCGTACATGCCGGATTTCACAATCCACGTTTACTCCATATTGGACATACGGAAAATGCTGTCGCGCCAGATGTCGCCCCCCTTCTTTCCCATAACCCTCGGGCAGATGAAGGCGAAAAGGGTGTACCACCGCCTGAGCGGGGGGGAACGGTTCCGCGTCGGGAGCGCCCGTATCTCGACCATAGCCCTGCCGCACACGGACCCCGTGTGCGGGTTCAGGATATCCGACGGCGGCAGAACCGTTGTGTACGCCACCGACTCGGAAGTCCCGCTCGGCGACGCGAAAACGCTGATTGACTTCGCCCGCGGCGCGGACCTCTTCCTCCACGACTCGCAGTACACGAAGGACGAGTACGAAGCGGCAAAGGTCGGATGGGGGCACAGCGCCTTCGAGGACGCGGCTGAACTCGCCGGAAAAGCAAAGGTGAAAAAGCTCATCCTGTTCCATCACGAACCAGCGCACACCGACGCGGACATAAGGCGGATAGAGAGGCTCGCCGGAAAGACCTTCCCGAAAACGACAGCCGCGCGCGAAGGCATGGTCATAAAACTCTGAGCGCCGGCGGAAGAACGCCGCGGGATTAAAATCCCCCGAAACGCGGGTATAATAAATACAGGCATTCCCGGCAAACTCCGCGCCGGCGAGGTGCCCGTCGAAACATGATCTTCAGAGCGGCGAAGACACTGCGGTACGCTTACGGTTTCAGCGTGGTCGAACTTATCGTCGTGCTGATATTGCTTGCTCTCCTTGTGAAACTTTTTATTCCGCGCTTCTCAAGGGACGTGATCGTCGAGAAAAAGGTGTACGGCGCGGCGCACACCATCGCGTCGGACATCCGGTACGCGCGGACGCTCTCTTTCAGCGGCGGCACGAGCGGCAATTCGGGTTACAACTACTGGGTGCTTCTCTCCACGGCAGGCTCCTCGACCGATACCGTGAGCGTCCTCGAAAACGGCGACACAGGCTCGCCCCTGAAATCCACGACCGTGGGCGACGACGACGTGCGCATCCGATGGCTCGACCCCTCGACGAACTCGGTGTACTTCGACGCCACTGGAACTCCATACATCGAAATAGGAGGCGTTCCAACGGCGACCGGCGCAGTGATCGAAGTCAGAGACCCCAACAGCCGCTACGTTTGGTACGTCTCAATGAACAGGGTGACGGGCGCAGTGAGGCTCGTGGAAAGCCAGTAATGCCCTCAAACCAAATGAACGATATGAACAAAATGAACGAGTCCCGGACCGGGGACGCGGCGCGCGGGACGCCGCTCCGGACCCGCCCCCCCCTGCCCCCGCACGTAACGCGTCCCATCCGCTCCGCCGGCTTCACAATCGTCGAAATCGTCGTCGTGATAATCATCCTCGGGCTGCTGCTCGTCCCGGTGATGAACGCCGTCGCCCGCGCCCTGATGCTCAGCAACGAGGACGAGTACCTCGCCGCCGCCGCGTTCCTCGCGGTCGAAAAGATCGAGGAATTCAGGCTGCGCGTGAACTGCTACTCCGACATCGCGGGCGGCTGCGCGGGAGAAGGTTTCCAGACTGCCGACGAAAACTTCTACGACCAGAACCCCTGCACGTTCCCCAGCCCCTTCGACAGATACAAATGCAGGCTCGACTCGGAGTTCGTGAGCGATCCCGGCAACAGGGTGCGCGAGGTGCAGGTCAGGGTGTGGTACGACAGGGACAGCGACAACGCGTGGGACGCGAACGAGCCGAGGGTGGAACTCGAAACGATGGTCACGATGAGAGACCCGCTGTGGTGACCGCGCCATGAAGAATCCCGGCTTCTCCGTCGTCGAGGTCATTATCATCGTGCTTCTGATAGCCCTGCTCGCCTGGGCGGTGTTCCCGCTGCTGAGCACCACCTACTCGTCGTGGGAAACAGCCGACCGGCGCGCGGAAGTGATCGAGGCGGGACGGGTCGCGATGACGCAGCTGACGCGGGAAACGAAAAAGGCATGGGACATCCAGTTTTGCAGCGAGCCGGAGTTCATTGACTACTACCCCCAGTGGGCGACGCAGTCAACGCCGTCAATATACAGATTCGCCTCGGCGGAGTACGAGATACAGTACGGTGCGACGCCGGGGGCGTTTGCCTCGGACGCGCTCGCCTACCCCGTGGACAGCTTCTCCTACCTGACGTACGCGCGGCGCCCGGCTCTCACGGGCATCTCGCGCCCGCGCCGGGTCAACGCCTTCAGGTTCAACTTCGCCGTGTCCGACGAGAGAAGGGTCCTCCCCGACTCGCTGGACCCCATGTACTTCCGCTCGATGTCGCACATGCGCCACTCGCGCGAGGGATACTACATATCCAAGGAACTCGCCTCAACCACACAGTATTACCTTTTCGATAGAAGCGACGGCGACGACTTCTGCATCATGGTCTACAACGACCGCATAACACCGCCGCCGCCCGCGCTCGCAACGCAGGAGGTCGAGCTGAACTGGGTGCCCGGCGGTCTTATAACACTCGACCTCTCGTACTTTTCCGGCGGAGACTACTTCGCCACGTGCTGCGGCGTGAGCGCTGCGGAATGTGACATAGGACCGAGCAACTTCACCCGCGTCATAGTCAGGCTGAACGACGGCTCGGAAATAATGCTCGTCGAAGACGACAACGTGGACGTGAACAACTGATGACGGGAAAACAGAACGGGTCCGTCATAGTCATGACCGTTTTTATCATCCTTTTCGGGGCGATGCTCTTCTTCGCCCTCGGGCTGCTCCACCGCTCCGAGCTGGAGATCGTGACGAACCAGATACGCGATCTTCAGGCGCTCTACTGCGCCGAGGCCGGCGTCGAAAGAGCTTACTACCAGATAAGGCTGTTCACGGGTTGGCCACCCGGAATAAATGCACCACCCGGTATCGACTACAGCTGGCCCGGCGAAGGCGTGGAGCCGGACTGCAACCAGAACAAGCCGATATTCGACTCCGGCGCGACGTACAGCACAAACATAACGGAAGACTACATAGACCCGAATTACAACGCGTTCCGAAACCTCGTCATTGTAAGGTCCACCGGGAGATCGAGAGGATTTACGCGGAGGGTGGAAGCGTATATAAGACGCGCCCGGTGGAGAAGCGATGTCGGCAACTTCTACTATTCTCAGGTGCTGAGCTGGCGCGACATGTGATGCCCGACCGCCGCCGCCTTAATTTCCCGTTTGAACCGCCCGCTGCGCGGGAAAACTAAGGTAAACCCGGAGTCAGCCGTGCCTAAAGCTGAAATCGAACAGTTCGACTCGGCGGCGGTCATCTACCGCTCCGTCGCTCAGGCGCTCAGGGGACGCCACTACGATCCAGCTTCCGTGTTCCCGACAGGGGCGAACGCCTTCGCGGTGCTCTCCTCGGTGATGACGAGAAGGGGCAAGGTGCGGCTCATCGAAGCGGCTGAAAGGTTCGCCGGCACGAGGAAAAAACTCGCCCGCCGGGTCCGGGCGGAGGAAGTCGCACAAAGGTTCGCCGCGGGCCACAGAAAAAGAAGATACAAGACGATAGTCACGGGCGCGCCGAGCGGAGGCGTCGCACACGCCTGCGCCCTGCTCGGCGCTCCCTTCCTCCCCGCGCATTTCCTTTACAGCTTCCACGACCCGACCGACCCGGACGACGTCACCGCCTACCGGAAACACGGCGAAGAACTCGCGGGCGCGATCCTGAAAAACAACCCCGGCGTAATGATCGTCAACCATTATGATCCCGTCCACGACCGCTTCCTCATAAAGTACGTCAACCACGTCCGCCTGAAGTTCACGCGCCTGCCGGACGCGTACCGGAAGTTCATAGAAAACAGGCTCATGCACGACGGGCGCCTGATCATCGCAAACTGCACTTTCCCCTGGCGCCAGTACCGCATCGGCGAAAACCTCTACTTCCAGGCGGGCGGACTCGGGGACTTCTCCGACACCGACTTCATCGAAGGAAACGAAACACTGAGCGAATACAAAAGGAAACAGGGCGCGAAGCACCCCGAAGGCGGCTGGAAACTGGACGCGCCGCTCGAAATCCAACCGGAATCCGAATGGGGAACGCCGGCGGGCTTCGCCGACTCGGCGAAGGAATTCGCCGACGACAGGGGCATCGAATACCTCGAACTCAAATTCGACCACCCCGGGAAATACAGCGAGTTAGCCTACAGGCTGTACGCCCTTTCCTGCGCCAAAGCAGGAGTACGCCTGAACCGCGTGCTCCTGGACTGCTTCACGTTCCTCGCCCCCCATGCCGGTTTGAGCCTCGGCGTCCTCCCCCTGTGGCTTCCCTTCAACTGCTCGGACAGCCTCAGGTTCGCGAAAAGGTTCCTCGAAGCGCAGGGCAAAACCTACGACAGTATCTTTCTCGCACTCGTCCCGACGTTCTGCGCTCCGCCGGACACGCCCCACGCCAGGGAATGGAAGAAGGAACTCCAGCCGTTCGGCGCGGTCACACTGATCGGGACATCGGCGAAGGCGTACCCGGAAGACATAAGGAGTTTTTTCAGGTTTTTGCCCGATATACATGGAAAAATAAAGAAAATCGTTCTCCCCGAACTGACCCCGCCCGACCTGGAAGAAATAAAGATTGTCCATCAGAACATAATCAGAGGCGGAACCGACAGCCCGAAGAATCCTGAGGTTGTACGGTGTTCGTGAACCAGACAAAATGGAATACTATAGGCGCGTATAGTCTTGAAAATTATATTTCCGTCAATCCCCCTTAAATAAAATTAAAAAGTTTTATTGCGATGAAAAACACGTTTTTCACAACTTATGTGGAAAACGTGTGGATAAGTTAAAAATTGACTCTTATTAATGTTAAAAAATAAAAAAATCTACTTGAAATTAAAAACCTATCATGTATAATTGTCTATATTTAAATATAGGCATTGTTATGAAAGAGCCGAAAAATTCTGACGGTTTTTTCCATCTTGACAAAAGAACACATCTCAGGCTTATTGTTGCCATTCCGTTCTTCACGACGCTCCTCGTGCTCGGCTTCGGGCTGCTCGCAATTTACCTCGGTCAAGACCTGCTCCTCAACCCCCGCCGCCTTCCCAACTCGCTCATGATCCACCAGGCGATGAACAGCCTCGTGGTCGCGACCGTCATAGCGGCCGCCGGCGCGCTCATCGCAGGCTCTATCCTCGCGTACGCCATAAACCGCCAGCTCGTGAAATTCAGATCGGCAACAAGAAAGATAGCGGAAGGTGATTTCACCGCCACCCTCCCGCTCCAAGGTCCGGGAGAGTTCGCTCAGCTTACCACCGCGCTCAATGAAATGATCCTCGCGCTCAACCAGTTCATCATTCACGGATCGCCGGGGGGAATGATAACCATAGACGTGAACGGGAAAATCCGATTCGTGAGTTCAGACGCCGAAACGCTTCTCGAATGCGGGGCGCGCGAACTGAGAAACAGAAAATTCGACGAGGTCTTCATCGGCGACCATAAAAACCCGCAGCTGCGCGACCTCATCAGCCTCTCCCTCCTCGAAAACGTACCGGTGAACCGCAGGAACGTATCCTTCGTCAACGCCGCGGGTAAAAACCTGAGAATGATGGTTTCCACCACGCCGCTCCGCAACGAGGACGGACCCGTGCGCGGCATTTCCGTGGAGTTCGAAAACCTGCCCTGCCCCGGGCAATTGCGGGACGCGGCGTCCCGGACAACTCATAACACCGGCATGAACGACCTCGCGGCGAGCATCGCGCACAACGTCCGCAACCCGCTCTGCTCGATACGCGGCTTCGCGCAGCTTGTGAACGAAAGGGCTGAAAATCAGACCGCCCTCAAACGGTACACGGATATGATCATAAGAGACGTAGACCACATCAACGGCGTCATCGAGAGACTCATACGGAACGTCCAGCATGAAGAGCCGGAACCCGGCGGCGCCGCGCACGGAACCGCCGCAGGGGAAATCTCAAAAAGTGCGGCCACGGAGAAAAGCCCGGACTGGACTTATTGAAGTTTGCAAAAATAAAGGAAAACAAGGTGATGTTTTTCCGACAGGCAAGATGCCTGTCCCACTTAAAAAGGATTCTCTTGTAATTGTGGGACAGGCTTCCAGCCTGTCAACAGGCAATTTGAGAACGAGGAGATTTTCCATTACTTATGCAAAACTCAATAGTTTTCTGACAGCCGCAGCGGCGTGCCTCGTTCTTTTCATCTCGTCCCGGGGGCTGTGCGGCGCACCGCGCGAACTCGTCGTCGTCTCCCCCCACTGGGAAGGGATAAAATCCGAGTTCACCCGGGAATTTAAAAGTTGGTACAGGAATAAAACCGGCGAGACCGTCAGCCTCACCTGGCTCGATCAGGGCGGGACCTCGGACGTCCTCAAGTTCATCAAATCCCGGTTCGCCGAAAACCCCGATGGCATCGGCATAGACCTCTTCTGGGGCGGAGGGATTGACCCCTACGTGGAACTCGCACGAAAGGGCTTGCTCGCGCGTTACGCCGTCCCCGATTCCATCCTGAAAAACGTCCCCGCCGCGCTGAACGGCGTCCCTCTCTACGACCCTGACCGCCGATGGTACGGTTCGTCCCTCGCCGGATTCGGCGTCCTTTACAACCGGAAACTGATAAAGATGCTCGCCCTTCCACCGGTGCGGGAGTGGGAGGACCTCGCCGCGCCTTCGCTCGCGGGCTGGGTCGGCTCGGGCGACCCGCGCCACAGCGGGAGCGTCCACATCATATACGAAATCATCCTCCAGTCTTACGGATGGGAGAAGGGATGGGGCGTCATACTGCGGATGGGAGGCAACGTCAACACCTTCCCTCAGAGTTCGGGGCAGACGGGCAAGGACCTCGCCGCGGGCGAGATCGCGTACGGAGTGTGCATTGACACATACGCGTACTCGGCGATTCAGGAAGCCGGCGAGGAAAACCTCGGATTCGTCCTTCCCGCCGGCGCGACGGCGATCACGCCCGACCCCATCGCCATTCTGAAAGGCGCGCCCAACGCGGAACCCGCACGGGCGTTCGTCCGGTTCATTCTCCTCCCGAAAGCCCAGAAGATATGGATGTACAAAGCGGGCGTCCGCGGGGGACCGGCGAAATTCCCGCTCAACAAGATGAGCATCCTCCCCGGTCTCTACGGCGACCTCGCCGGGAAATCCTACATCGGCGTCAACCCCTTCACACACGGCGAAAAAGTCTTCCGGTACGATTTCGAGAAAGGGACGGCGCGGTGGGGGGTTCTGAACGACCTCATCGGCGCGTTCGTCATAGACACCCACGACGAACTCGCCGCCGCCTGGAAACGGGCGTCGAAAAGCACGCGGAAAACCGCCGAATTCGCAAGGTTCCCCGTCTCGGAAGAGCAAGCCGGCAGGCTTGCCCCCAGATGGCAAGACCCCGTCCTGAGAAACAGAAAGATAAACGAGTGGCTCCGTACCGCGAAAAAAAAGTATTCCGCAATCTAAGGCTTGAGGTCAGGTCTTGCGAGGCTGTTGAAAAACTTTTTTTTGCGGGATGGGTTGACATAAAGCAATGCCGGTGCTATAATGGACCGAGGACATGAACAGATGAACAAAATCCCCCTCGGGAGACAGCCATGATAGGAACCCGAATTATTCACGCCTCACGAATAATTCGGGAAGAAATCGCGAGAGTGGCGAGCGCGCGACGAGGAAGGAGCGCACGTTTGCGAGCGCCTGCGAGACGGTGAGCAGGCCGATTGAAAATTCGAGGCAGAGGGGTTCGAGACCACAAGGTCTCGAACGGGAGGAAACCGGCGTCCGGTGGACGCTTCCCGCGCCGAGCGCGGGAAAGGTTTCCGACCTGCCCGGAGCTTGGGGAACACGACGTTCCCCA
>JBFMFE010000101.1:0-11165 GCA_040752295.1 bacterium | reverse complement strand
CTCTGAAGGCGATTGAGAGGATTGTCGGCGCCGTCGCCGAGTTGACGATCAAGTCGCTCGAGATTTACCTGAGGGAATCGGGCGAGGTCTCCCGGAAGAGGAGGAGGCGGCGGCGGGCGGCGCCCGGGAAGAAGGCTGCGAAGAAGAGGGCGCCGAGGAAGAAGGCGCGCAAGAGTGGCGGGAGGCGGAAGAAGGCGGCGCCGAAGCCGAAGGCGGAGAAGGAAACCGGCGGCGCCTGACGGGCCGCGAATTTGAGGGATGGCTGAAGCCGGTCTGGTGTTTTTGCCCGGGGCGCGGCGCGCGTTCCGGTACGGTAGTGGTGTCTGCGCGGGCGACGGCTCCGCGTTTTTTTATCGGTTTTCAGATTTTTGATGCCTTGAGGATTTCCGTGAGCTGGTCGGGGTCGGAAGCCTTGGCGTAAGCGGCTTCTTTGGAGACCTGTCTTTTTCTTACGAGTTCGGCGAGGTATTGTTCGAGCGTGAACATGCCTGGGACCTTCGATATCTGCATTGCGGAGGGGACCTGGTAGGTTTTCGCGTCGCGGATCAGGTTCCGCATCGCGGGAGTGGGAACCATGACCTCGAAAGCGGCGACGCGTCCGCGTCCCGAGACGTGGGGGACGAGTATCTGGCATATTATGCCCTGGATGTTGGAAGAGACCTGCATGCGTATCTGCTGCTGCTGTTCGGGCGGGAAGACGTCAATGATGCGGTCAATGGTCTGAGCGGCGCCGGTGGTGTGGAGTGTCGCGAGGACGAGGTGACCGGTTTCCGCGGCGGTGATTGCCATGGCGATGGTTTCGAGGTCGCGCATTTCGCCCACGAGGATGATGTCGGGGTCCTGGCGGAGCGCCCTTTTCAGCGCGCCGGCGAAGGAGTTCGTGTCCGCGCCGACTTCCCTCTGGTTTATGAGGCACTGTTTGTTCTGGTGAACGAATTCGATGGGGTCTTCGATTGTGATGATGTGTTCCCTGCGGTTTTCGTTGATGTGGTCAATCATCGCCGCCTGTGTGGTTGACTTGCCGCTTCCGGTGGGGCCGGTGACGAGCACGATGCCTCTTGGGCGCATGCAGAATTCCTTGAGGATGGGAGGCAGTTTCAGCTCGTCAATGGTTCGGATGCGCGCGGGGATGACGCGGAAGACCGCGGCGATGCTTCCGCGCTGGTGGTACGCGTTGACGCGGAAGCGCGTCCCGTTTTCGAGGGCGTAGGCGAAGTCGTGCTCCCAGTCGCGGAGGAAGATGTCCCTTTGTTCGGGGGTCATCATGCTGAGGATGATCTGGCGCGTGTTTTCGGGGGCGAGCCTGTTGACGCCTTCTATGGTCTGCATGACGCCGTGGACGCGGATGAAGGGTTTGTTTCCCGCCTTGATGTGGAGGTCGGAGGCTTCTTCCTTGAGAAGAATCTGGAGCAGGTCGTTTATGTGCATGTGGTTCAGGTTCTGCCCGCCATTTTCTGGAACTCGACGGGGTTCTGGCACTTGCCCATCGCGTCCTGGTATGTGATGATGCGCTTGCGGTAGAGTTCGGCGAGGTGCTGGTCGAGGGTGTGCATGCCGATGTCCTTGCCCGACTGAACCGCCTGCTGGATCATGAAGATTTTGTTTTCGCGGATGAGGCTCGCTATCGCCGGGGTGATGATCATTATTTCGTGGGCGACGACTCGTCCTTCGCCGGCGGCTTTCGGCAGGAGGGTCTGCGAGACCACGCCCTCGAGGGACACGGAGAGCTGCATGCGTATCTGCTGCTGCTGGTGCGGGGGGAAGACGTCAATGATGCGGTCAATGGTCTGCGCGGCGCCGGTGGTGTGGAGGGTTGCGAGGACGAGGTGACCGGTTTCCGCGGCGGTGATCGCCATGGCGATGGTTTCGAGGTCGCGCATCTCGCCCACGAGGATGACGTCGGGGTCTTCGCGCAGCGCGGAGCGGAGGGCGCGCTTGAAGGAAGCGGTGTCCTGCCCGACTTCCCGCTGGGAGATGCTGCAGTTTTTGTCCCTGTGAAGGAACTCGATTGGGTCTTCGATGGTGATGATGTGTTCCTTCCGCGTCTCGTTGATGTAGTCAATGATGGCGGCGAGGGTTGTTGACTTGCCGCTTCCGGTGGGACCGGTAACGAGGACAAGCCCCTTGGGACGGTTGGCGAGCTTTTCGAGGATTTGCGGCAGTCCCAGTTCCTTGAGCGTCTGGACCTTGAGGGGTATGGTTCGGAAGACCGCGCCGACGAGGCCGCGCTGGCGGAAGACGTTGACACGGAACCTCGATACGCCGGGCAGTCCGTAGGACATGTCGCATTCGTTGGTCCGCTCGAATTCGTCCCTCTGTGTTTCGTTCATGATCGAGTAGACCATACGTCTGATGAATTCGGGGTCGCTGGGTCTTCCATCCGTGGGTGCGAGCCTGCCGTTGATCCGAAGGTACACGGGGTGTCCCGCCTTCAGGTGCATATCGGAGGCGTCCTTTTCCACCATGACCTTGAGGTGGTGATGAAGGCGTTCCTTTGCTTCTTCCAGCGCCGTTCACCTCTTCACAAGGTTCACGAAAAGGTTTTCCTTAGCGGGTATTTTCTTTTTGTCTTCGAAGGACAGTTTCGTGAGATGGAGCTGCTGGGGTATCGGAATGGGGTAATCGTTGTTGAAGCAGGCGAGGCAGAAGTTGCTTTTGTCCAGTCCGGTGGATTTTATCATGCCCTCGATGGAGAGGTAGCGGAGGGAGTCGGCGCCGATGTGGGACTGGACTTCCTCGATGGTTCGGGACGAGGCGAGGAGTTCCTCGCGTTCGGCGGTGTCTATGCCGTAGAAGCAGGGGTTTCTGAC
Source organism: bacterium (assembly GCA_040752295.1). Taxonomy (GTDB): domain Bacteria; phylum UBP15; class UBA6099; order UBA6099; family JBFMBQ01; genus JBFMFE01. The sequence continues at coordinate 8,355 of JBFMFE010000101.1, read as the reverse complement.
GGGGGGGGAACTGACGCGGACGTGGACTTCGCCCGCGCCGTGCTCCTTGAGTATGCCGATTATCTGGCTGCTTGTGGTTCCGCGGACGATGGAGTCGTCCACGAGGACGACGCGCTTGCCGCCGATCGTTTCGAGGAGCGGGTTGAGTTTTATCTTGATGCCCAGGGAGCGGATGCGCTGGTCGGGCTGTATGAAGGTGCGTCCGACGTACCTGTTTTTGATGAGTCCCTCCTCGTAGGGGATGCCGGAGGCTTTGGCGAAGCCGATGGCGGCGGGGGTGCCGGAGTCGGGGACGGATATCACGATGTCGCCGGCGGCGGGGCTTTCGGCGGCGAGCGTCTGCCCCATGAGTTTGCGGCAGTGGTACAGCGAGCGGTCGAGTATGTACGAATCGGGTCTTGCGAAGTAGATGAACTCGAAGATGCACGTGGCGCGGCGTTCCGATTTCAGCCTGTGTACGGTGCGGGGTCCGTTACGGTCTATGGCGACGATTTCGCCGGGTTCGACGTCCCTCAGGCGTTCGGCGCCTACGATGTTGAGAGCGCAGGATTCGGATGCGACGACCCAGCCGGATGCGTTCAGCCTTCCGATGCAGAGGGGGCGGATGCCGAGGGGGTCGCGGAAGGCGTAGACCCTGCCGTTGGCGAGGAGCGCGATGCTGAATGCGCCCCTGATTTTCGATGCGACGCCGACGATGGCTTCCTCGACGGTCGGCGCGGGGTCCCTTGCGATCATTTCGGCGATGACCTCGGAGTCGGTGGTGGAGCGCAGTTTGACGCCGTCGTTGATGAGGTTCTCCCTGAAGGTCGCGGTGTTGACGAGGTTGCCGTTGTGTCCGAGCGCGATTTCGCGTTCTGCCCTGGAGTGTACCGGCTGGGCGTTCTCTTCGACGCTGTCGCCGGTTGTGGAGTAGCGTACGTGACCGACTGCGGCGTCGCCGCGCATGAGGGCGAGGATTTTTTCCTCGAAGGCGCGGGTGACAAGCCCCATGTTTTTGTAACACCTGATTTCGTCGCCCGAGGCGACCGCGATGCCCGCGCTTTCCTGTCCCCTGTGCTGGAGGGCGTAGAGACCGAAATAGGCGAGGCGCGCCACGTCCTCTCCGGGCGCGTGAACCGCAAAGACCCCGCATTCTTCCTTCAGTCCGTCAAGGAGAGGGTCGTATTCAGGCATCGGCGTGTTTGCGTGAGCCGGGGGTCGTCCTCATGCAGAAGACACCCGCTTGAGGACCTCCTGGTATGCTTCCTCGACGCCGCCCAGGTCCCGGCGGAAGCGGTCTTTGTCGAGCTTTTCATGCGTGTCGCGGTCCCAGAGCCGGCAGGTGTCGGGCGATATCTCGTCTCCAAGCCTTATCTCGTTTCTCGCGTCCTTTCCGAACTCGAGCTTGAAGTCCACCAGAACGAGGTTCCTTGCGTAGAAGAAGTTCTTGAGAAGCACGTTTATCTCCTTCGCCCTGGTTTCGAGGACCTTCACCTCTCCTTCCGACACCGAAGTGAGCACTTTTATGTGGTCCAGGTTGACGAGCGGGTCGTGGAGGCTGTCGTCTTTGAGGTAGAATTCGATGATGGAGAACGGGAGCGCGTTCCCCTCGGGAAGCCCTAATCGCTTGGAGAGGCTGCCGGCGGCTATGTTGCGGACCACCACTTCCACGGGGAATATGTTGAGCCTGCGGACGAGCATCTCGCGTTCGCCGAGCATCTCGATGAAATGCGTGGGAACGCCGCTGCGCTCGAGAAATTGAAAGCAGATGGATGATATGCGGTTGTTGCACACGCCCTTCGACCTGATGGTCCCCTTTTTCTCGCCGTCGAAAGCCGTGGCGTCGTCCTTGAATTCCTGTATGAGGCGGTCGTCGTCGCTGGTGGCGTAGACCTTCTTGGCTTTTCCTTCGTAAAGGAGCTTTCCTTTGGCGGTCCCGTGTGTGCTCATGTTCCCGCTCTGCTTCTATATTACAGGCGCCTGATTATAAATTCAATGGTCCGCAACGGCAACGGTCGTGCGGCGCTTCCGGCGGCGCCCCGCTCATGTCTGTGCCCGCGGGTCAGCCTTTGAGCAGTTCCCTTGCGATGATGAGGCGCTGGATTTCGGAAGTGCCTTCGCCGATCTCGCCGATCTTTGCGTCGCGGTAGAGGCGTTCGACCCTGTACTCCGCGGTGTAGCCGTACCCGCCGTGTATCTGGACCGCGTCGTTTGCGATCTTCGTGGCGGTCTCCGACGCGTGGAGCTTGGCGATGGGTATCATTATCTTCGCCTCGGGTCTGTCGTTCTGCTTGAGCCACGCGGAGTAGTGCGTGAGGTTCCTCGAGGTCTCGATGTACATTCTCATGTCGGCGATCTTGTGGTTGACTTCCTGGAACGCGCCGATGGGTTTGCCGAAGGCGGTGCGTGTCTCGGCGAAGGCGATGGAGTCCTCGAGGCAGGCGCGCGCGACGCCGACGCAGAAAGCCGCCATGACGACGCGGGCGTACTCGAGGGAAGTCATGGCGAGGCTGAAACCTTCGCCCTCGGCGCCGAGGAGATTTTCGGCGGGGACCTCGCAGTTTTCGAAGATCAGCTCGGAGGTGGTGGAGCCTCTGACTCCCAGTTTGCGGATGGGCTTGCCGGAGGAGAACCCTGGCGCGCCCTTTTCGACGATGAAAGCGCTGATGCCCCTGGCGCCTTTATCCCTGCTGGTTCGGGCGATGACGACGGCGACGTCCGCGACGGGACCGTTGGTGATGAACATCTTGGCGCCGTTGATGAGGTACGAGCCGTTCTTTTTTTCGGCGTGGGTCTTTATCGCGGCGGCGTCGGAACCGCACCCGGGTTCGGTGAGGGCGAAGCACCCGATCTTCTCGCCGGAGGCAAGCCCGGGAAGGTATTTCTTCTTCTGCTCTTCCGTCCCGAATTTTACGATGGGCGAGCCGCACAGCGAGCTTGTGGCGTTTACGGCGAGGGCGGTTGACGCGCACGCCGCGGCGAGTTCTTCCACGCCGACGACGTACGTAAGGAGGTCGCCGCCGCCGCCCCCGCATTCCGCGGGGAAGGTGACGCCGAGGAGTCCTATCGCGCCGAGTTTTCTGAAGTTGTCGTGAGCGTACATTTCCTCGCGGTCCACTTTCGCCGCGGAGGGCGCTATTTCCCTTTCGCAGAACGTCCTGACGGCTTTCTGGAAAGCCTCCTGTTCCTCGGAGAGCCTGAAGTTCATCAGCGTGCGCCTCCTTTCTTGAGGTTGAGCGTGAGGCGTGAGATTATGTTGCGCTGGATTTCTGACGTCCCCCCGCCGATGGTTCCGAGCTTGGCGTCGCGGAATCCGCGCTCGACCGGGTACTCCTTCATGTAGCCGTACCCGCCGTGGATTTGAACGGCTTCGTCGGCAGAGCGCATCCCGGCTTCGGAGATGTAGAGCTTCGCGATGGACGCCTCGAGCATGCCCGGCATGTCGTTGTCCTTGAGCCAGGCGACCTTGTAGATGAGGAGGCGCGACGCCTCGATGGCGGTTTTCATGTCCACCAACTTGTGCTGGATCGCCTGGAATTCCGCTATGGGCTTGCCGAATTGCTTTCTTTCCTTCGCGTATGCTATGCAGAGGTCGAGTCCCGCCTGGAGACCTCCGAGTCCGGCGGCGAGGAGGCAAGAGCGCTCCCACTCGAGTATGGTCTTGCCGACGGTGATGAAGCCGTAGCCCTCCGGTCCGAGTATGTTTTCGACCGGGACCTCGCAGTCCTCGAAGATGAGTTCCGAGGTCGTGGACGTGCGGTTTCCCATCTTGTTCAGTTCCCTGCCGATGGAGAAGCCTGGGAATCCGCTTTCGACGATGAAGGCGCTGATGCCGAAGTGCCCGGCGGTCTTGTCGGTGACGGCGATGACGACGAAGACCTTTCCGATCGGTCCGTTCGTTATGAACATCTTTGTTCCGTTGAGGATGTACCTGTCGCCCTTTTTCACCGCCGTTGTCTGGACCCCCGCGGCGTCGGAACCCGCGTTCGGCTCGGTCAGTCCGAAGCCCCCGATCCACTCGCCGGCGGCGATCGGCGGGAGGTATTTTTTCTTTTGTTCGTCGGCGCCAAGTAGCCAGATGGGCACGCCGCACAGGATCGTGTGAGCGCCCCAGGAGAGGCATGTGCCGGCGTCGGCGCCGCCGTGCGCAAGCCCTTCCATACCGACGAGCGTGGTCAGGACGTCGGCGCCGCTTCCCCCGTATTCCTCGGGGAACGGCAGCCCCATCAGCCCGAATTCAGCCATTTTTTTCCACGCCGGGCGGATGAATTCGCCTTTCAGTTCGTATTCTTCAACAAGCGGCAGGATTTCTTTCTTTGCAAAGTTGTAACACGATCTTCTGAAGGCTATTTGTTCTTCCGTAAGGTCAAAATCCATGGTTTTTCTCCCTTAATAGATTATGGAACAGCGAAGGACGCGGCGAAGGATTTGAAGTGGAACAGGCTTTCAGCCTGTTGGAATAATTCATTTGATTGATAAAGGACGTGCAAGTTCAATTCGAGGTTGAGTTGCTCCGTCCGGCGGTTCGTGAAACCTTTCACATGTGGGATGTTACATCATTTCCCGCGCCTTGTGAAGCGCAGGGAAAAAATATCGCCGCGCCGCCGCCCTTCCGGCGCTTCGCCGGTTTGTCCCCGCGCAGAGGGGGGGCTATAATTCGTTCCGGATTGTGAAATCCGGACCCGAAGAGAACCTGTCAGCATCGAGGTTCATGTCACTCCTTGTTCCCGCGTTCCTTGCGGCGGCGGTGTGCTATTCGCTGTGCATACCGCGGTGGCAGAACTCGGATGAGCCGTTTCACTACTTTTACGTGAAGCGCATTCTTTATGAGGGGCGCCTTCCGACGCGCGAGGAAACATACGAGGCGGCGCACCCCCCGCTTTATTACGCGGCGGCGGCGGCTTGGGCGCTGCCGTTCAGGGGGCGGGACGCCGGTTTCCTGGATAACTGGATACGCCTTCTGTCGGCGCTGTTCGGCGCCGTGAGCGTTTACTTCTTATACAGGATGGGGCGCGACGGACTTGGCGCGCCGTGGCTCGGCGCGGGAATGGCGGCGGCGGCGGCGGTCAACCCCATGTTCGTCGCGACGAGCGCGGTCGTCAGCAACGACGCCGGGGTGATATGCGCCGGGACGGTTGCGATATACGTGATGCTCGTTCTGACCCGCGGCGGCGGCGGCGCGCGCGCGGCGGCGGCGTGCGGACTTGCTGCGGGCGTGAGCTGCCTGTTCAAGATAACGGCGAACTTTCTTCCGCCGTTCTTCGCGTTTTTTTACCTCTTTCATCCCGACAACCGGGGCAGGGGCTGGAAGCGGCTCGCACTTGAGCTGGCATTGTTCCTCCTCGTGTTTTCGGCAGTCGCGGGGTGGTGGTACGTTCTCGGCTGGTCGAGGATCGGCGAAAGAACGCTCTTCAACAAGCTCGAGAACGCCCCCCCTCATCCTCTCTACTCTCCTTCCAACTTCGCGTGGTTTTTGAAGACCCTTATGTTGAATCTCTGGCTGACGAACGACTATCTGCGCGGCGAGCCGGCGGGCCTCCCGCTGTCACTGAAGGCGTTCTACTTCGCGCTCTCGGGCGCAGCGGTCCTGCTTATGGGGGCGGCGCCGGTCGTGGTTCGACGCGGGACCGACCCGTTGAGGAGACATCTCGTTCTTTCCTTTCTTTTCTGCGTCGGGCTTTTTCTCGGACAGCAGGCGGCGATAAACATGCGCTTTCCAACTGCGCAGGCGCGGTACATGTTTCCGATGTACGGTCCGGTGTCGGCGCTTGCCTTGATCCCGCTCGCCTCGGTCCTCGGCGAACGGTTCGTGAGATTCGTTCCGGCATTTTCGGCAGTCGGTTTTGTGCTGCACGCGGTGTGGGTGTTCGCGTACCTGGTTCCACTCCCCGGGCCGCCCTTTGTCATCTCGTAAGAGACGATTTGAGGCGTACCGCGGCGTTTCAGGCGTTCGGCGCGCGCACCGTCGCGCGTATCCCCTCTGGAGTTTGACGCGTCCCGGGTGCTACAATTGGGAGGCAAAAACCCGCCCGGAGGGACTTCGAGATGCTTTTTCCCAGAGACATGCCCCGCCTCTTGTCGGTGGTTGTCCCCGTGTACAACGAGGTGGAAGTCATCCCGCGCCTGAGGGAAGAGATGGCGAAGTTGAATGATGCCCTCGGGTGCCCTCTCGAGATCATCCTCGTTGACGACGGCAGCGACGACGGCACGACGGAGAAGGTCTGCGCGTGGGCGGGGGAATCTCCCCATGTCCGCGTCGCGGTTCTGTCCCGCAACTTCGGGCACCAGATCGCCATAACAGCGGGGATGGACCTGGCGGCCGGCGACGCGGTCGTGATAATGGACGCCGATCTTCAGGACCCGCCGGAGCTTGTGCCGGAAATGCTGAAGGGATACTGCGAGGGTTACGACGTTGTTTACGGACAGAGAGTGGAGAGGGCGGGGGAGACGTTTTTCAAGCTCTTCACCGCCAACTTTTTCTACTGGCTCATGAAAAAGTTCCTTCTGCCGGGACTTCCCGTGAACGCGGGTGACTTCAGGCTCATCAGCAGGGAGGTTCTCGAGGGCTTGAAAAGAATGGAGGAGACCGACCGTTTCCTTCGAGGTCTCACTGCGTGGGTCGGCTACAAGCAGAAGGCGCTTCCCTACAGGCGCGCACCGCGTGCGGCGGGCGTCACGAAATATCCTTTCCTTAAAATGCTCCGGTTCGCCGCCGACGCCATCCTTTCTTTCTCCGACCTCCCTCTCAGGCTGATCATCTGGTTCGGTATGCTCAGCGTTCTCCTCAGCGGTGTTCTGACGGCGAGGATATTCTATCTCTTTTACACGGGCAACGAGGGGCTTGTACGCGGGTGGTCTTCCATCAGCGTATCCATTTTCTTTTTTTCGGGCGTCATTCTGATTTCCATGGGGGTTATGGGGATGTACGTCGGCAGGATTCACAGGGAAGTGAAGCGAAGGCCGCTGTATCTTGTGAGGAAAACGTTCAACGTCGAGGAGCGGTGCGGGGATGGGCGCCGGACGCAATGACCATTCGGCGGCGAGGGAGAGGGGTTTTCACGACCGGTGGGCGGAGGGGATCGAGCCGGGGACGGTCAGCGTGGAGGCGGCGTTCGAGGCGGTGACCGCGCAGGAGAATCGCTTCATTATGGAGATTTTAGGCGCACTCGGGGACAGGAAACTGCTGGACGTCGGCGCCGGAACGGGTGAATCGCCGGTCTATTTCGCTATGAAAGGCGCAAAGGTGACCGCCGTGGACGTCTCGCCGAAGATGATAGCCGTCTGCGAAGAAAGCGCCCGAAGGCACGGCGTTGAGATAAACACGGTCGTTTCGTCCCTCGAGGCATTCGAGCCGGAAGAGGAGGCTTTCGACGTGGTTTACGCCGCCAACGTCCTTCACCACGTCGCCGACAGGGACTCGTTCTTCAGGAAAGCGCGCCGCGCCCTCAAAACCGGCGGACTCTTCGTCGCCTGGGACCCTCTCAGGTACAACCCCTTCATAAACGTTTACAGGAGGCTTGCGGCGGACGTGCGCACCGAGGACGAGCGTCCGCTGGGGGTTTCGGACCTGCGCCTCGCTCGCAGGTATTTTCCCGACCTCAGGCACCGCGAGTTCTGGCTCACCACGCTGACGCTTTTTTTCAAGTACTTTCTGATAGACCGCAAAGACCCCGGCAAGGTGCGCTACTGGAAGGCGATGCTCGCCGAGACGCGCGAGGGCATCGGCTGGTGGTTTCTCCCCCTGAAGGCGCTGGACGACCTTCTTCTGAGGCTTCCGGTTCTGCGCTTCATGGCTTGGAACGTGGTGCAGTGGGGAACTAAATCCGGCGACATCCCGCCCGGAACCGGCGGCAGCCGCACCCGCTTTTCCTTGAGCGCCGGCGATTCCTGCGATTTCCCCGGATGAATAATCCGGTTTACTTTTTCGCGTCGAAGAGGAATCCCGTGATCCGGTCCTGCGTGCGTATCGTCCGCAGGTTCGCCTCGTAGCCCCGCTGCGTGATCAGCATGTCCAGCATTTCACGCGTAACGTTCACGTTCGAGGCCTCGAGTCCGCCGGCGACGATTTTCCCGAGCCAGCCGTTGTCGGGCGTGCCGGGGATGGCTTCGCCGGAGGCGGGTGTGGGGACGTAGAGGTTGTCGCCGATCTTCGCGAGTCCCGCGGGGTTGGGAAAGTCGGCTGTTTCGATTCTCCCCGCGACATAGGGGGCGCCGTCGGGACCGACGCCGAGAACCGTCCCGCCCGAGTCAACGTGGACCGCAATCGTGTCTTCGGTGAACCTCGCGTCGGCGTCCAGGACGTATCCTCCCGCGCCCACGAGGTTCCCAGAGGCGTCCAGGTGGAAACTTCCGTCGCGGGTATAGACCCGCGACCCG
>JBFMFE010000100.1:0-6976 GCA_040752295.1 bacterium | reverse complement strand
GAGCGCGGGAAACAAGGCGGTGTTTGCACTCCAGCCCGCTCACCTTCTCGCGGGCCTGCCTGCCGCGCCTGCCTGTGCCGAGCACGGCAGACAGGCCGGCGGCGCAGGCACGGCGCTCGCAGACGTGTGCTCCTTATTCGTCGCACGCTCGCCCGCACTCCAAGGCGCTTCGCGCATATTGATTTTTCGTATGATCGGATTTGCAGCGGACATATATATATTCATTTTACTTTAGAGCTTCCTCCATGGAGCGGGAACCAAAAAGTACAAAAGTTCACTATCATAGTCCTCGGAGAAAATCATAACCGGCGTCCGCGAAGCCGTATCGATCCGCGGTCGAAAAATCAAGGTGAAGTTGAAAGATCAGGATAATCCGTTAAAATAAGACAAAGTAAGTTTAAAAATCTGCTTTTAACGTGCAGGAGTGAATTCGCAGAGGTTCGCTCCGAGAGGTTCCTTATGACCGGCGGACCCGGTCTGATAAATGGGGGTTCATTGTTTCCGCGGGGGTAATTCTCTACCCGTTCCACAGAGGGGACAGGAAGACGCAATCATTTCGCTCAGCCCATGATCTTTCCACCTTTTCAGGCCAGAGGGGTTTCACGGAAGGATAGTTTATGTAAATATAGGGTTCCGTGAACGGGTCCGTCACGTCGTAACCTATCCCCAAAGCCGGATAGGTTTTTTTTAGTTCATAAAAAGTTTCTTCGGTCAACGGGATCAATTCCGGTTCAGCCCTGACCGCGTCAACATTGCCGTTATAAGGCTTGAAGACGTGCCATGGGGTCGCGACGAGTATTTTCGCCGGCAGTTCGAGGTCCGAATGCACGTAATCCAATGGATTGATGTATTTCATAACTCTTTTGTCTTCCCCGGAATAAAAAACACGCAATCCGTGAACGAACGGTGTAATGAACTTGTGTCCCGGAAGACCATGTTTCACGTTTGAAATGCCCTTGCGGAGCAGGGTAAGACCGTTCACGCTTTCGCTTCGGGCGCTCATGACGACCCTGGATGCCTTACCGTGTTTCGTACAAACCATGACAGGTGTTATGTCCCCGTGGTGATAGAAGAAAAGCTGCTCTTTCCAGACAGGAAGGAAGAGCACGCATTTTTCGTTCCCTGAAATGTAACCGATGTAGTAAAGCTCAACCGGCGGGTTGTCCGTGTCCGACATCCTGGGCGGGAAACTCGCTTTAATCTCCGTGTCCGTGATTTCAGCGACCGGCAGCAGACGCCCGTTCAACACCTGAAGGTTTATGTATGAAAAGAAGACGACCTCCGTCACCGGCAGGGTCTCATAAAAAGAGGCGGGCTGATAAATTTCAGGGATTTCATCAGGGGCAATGTCATACGTGATTGCGTAGTCGCGCGTTATGCCGTGAACGCCGCACTTCCCATCTTTTGTGTAACCGACAAGGTATAAATCGCCCTGCCTCACCGGTTTCGCGAGTTCAAATCCGGCGGTTGAATAAAGCGTAAGACAAACAGCGGCAGCCATCGAGAAAAAGAAAAGCATTCCGAGAGCGTACACGCATAGCGACGTCCTCAGAGAATATTTTCCGGTCAGCTTCCGGATCGCCAGTATAATCGCCGCAGCCAGCATCACCCACGAAATGACCGGCGCCCAGAAAAAGATCAGAAAAGGCATATATGCAGAGAACGCAATCGCCGCGCTTTCCCCCGGGTTCGTTTTCGTCCTGAAAACCTTGGCCGCCGCAAACAGGCAAATCCCGAAAAAGGCGACGGCGGGAATGAACGGCGCGATGAACAAAACAAAAGCCGTCAGAAAGAATCTACAGAAATAGACGGAAACATCAATTGGGGAATAGCTCCGGCTCAGCCACCATGAAACGTTCTTTTCTGAAAAGGGTACAAGCAAGGAAACAAGAGTGAACGACAGGAGCGAGATCGAGACAAGTCCTGTACATCGAAGGATAATCTTCATATTATTCATATCCGCTTTTCTTCAAAAGTTATGAAGTCTGTGCCAGTGTGTTCTCACTTGATCCACCGGATTCCGTGTTCTTCTCAGCGCCGGCGGGAGTTCGACATTCTATAAATTTTAACCCGGATTATTCATACGCGAATGATTTTACCGGATGTCAGGGCGGATTTCAAAGGGTTGGCGGCGGTTTGATCTCCGCGAGCATCAGCGTGCCCGCGTCGCTCGTGGCTGTGGCGCCCGTGAAATGATTTTTTATCCGCCTGTTAAATCCGGGGGTTATTGTGGTATAATTCTTCTCACCCATAGGGTGAGCCTCTTTTCAGCCTTGTTTTTGTTACGTCTCTCTGTGATAATCGGCTCAGGAGGCTCTTTTCTTCAGAGGGGAGTGTGAATAATCCGGGAATAAAAAACACCTCCTTTTCCCTATTTCACGGATAACCGGAACAGGGTGATTTTGAAAGTGTGGAAATCCTCCGATAAAAAGAGCGTTGGCTCTTCAGGAGTTGCCACACGGTCGAAGAGGATCGGGTTGCTTTTCGGAGTTGCAACGTTTTTCATCGTGTGTTTATGGATTGTCATCTGTATAGCCGGATTGGAGATTTATCTGCGGTGGAATTATCTTTATTCGCCTGTAAAATGGGACTACAGAAAAGGGTTTCCCGTGATAGAGATTGACCCCGAAGTGCCGATCGAAATGGGACTTAAGAAGAACGTGAATGTAACGGTCAAGATTACTGATAAAGCGATATACCGGTTAAGAACCAATTCGTTAAGAGTGCGCGATGATGAAGATTTTCCGTTGAAAAAACCTAAAGGTGAATTCAGGGTAATCGCTCTTGGGGATTCGTGGACGTTCGGCGAAGGCGTCAACATAGAGGATACGTACATAAAAGTAATAGAACGGTTGCTTAAGACGCGCGGTGACCCGAAATTTGTTTACAGGGGAATAAATTGTGGATATGCTTCCGGGCGTGGACCCGACTCCGCATACGTTTTCCTTCGTAACAAGGGCATACGGCTGGAGCCGGACGTGGTAATACTCGGATCATTCATAAACGATATTTTTGACATAAGCTACAACAACTGGCACGATTTGGATGCAGACGGGCTCCCTGCAAGAATAGATTCAGATATTTTCTCTGTGGGCGCAAATGGAAACTACGGTTATAAGTACGATTCTAACAGTATTGAGGCGCGATATCGTTTAAAGCCGCCCCCCTTTAAATTTCTCGAGTATTCACAAGTATACACGATGATGAGAGTGTTATACATTGAGAAAATTTTTCTCAAGTATGTTTTTCCGAAAGAAAAACTCATCAGGGAGTTAAACTCGGAGATATTCATGGTTTCCTGGGATAAGTATTTTAAGGTTGTAGGAGGGATGAAAGCCTTATGTGAGCGTAACGGCGCACGGTTTATCGTGGTTTTTCTTCCTTACCTGACCGGGAAACCCAACCGCGAAGCGCTGATTGCGCGTTACAATAAATGGGAGACCGCTAAATTTGAAGAAATGGGAGTCGGGTTGCTTGATCTTAACCGTACGTTTTTTGAATTAGTGCCGTTGGGCGACGTGGGAGCACGGAAAAAGTACTTTATTGAGAAAGACGGTCACTGGACTGAAGAAGGAAACCGCGTTGGGGGAACACTGATCGCCGATGAACTGTTTCGGCGCGGATGGATTCCCGCGGCGGAACGCCCGGGCGTCGAGCGCGGTTCATCTCAATGATACAATACTAATTTCCTAACAAAAAAGATGCGTCGAAACAGACTGGCGGGATGCCGATGACAGCGCTGCAATCAAGTGCGATCCCAGTCCGTCCGCGGACTCGTAACGATCCGCGGTCGAAAAATCTCAGGTAAAGTTGAAAAATCAGGATAATCCGTTAAAATAAGACAAAGTAAGTTTGACTCTGGCGCAAAAAGTCGCGTCGTTTGCGTACAAAAGAAACGCCCGCCCCCTTTTCAGAACGATGGTGGACGAATAGAATAAATCATGCAAACCTTCAAAGACAAACAACAACAGCTTTTCAAGTGGGACCACCTGGCCGAAGAGACACGGCGGCGCTTGGGCGCGGACTGGTGCGGCGTGTGGCAGCGCGAGATCATCCCGATGATCAATGAGCGCCTCTTCAGCGGCATGTACTGCGCCGACGATGGACGCCCCGCCAAGGCGACGGCGGACATGGTGGGGATTCTGATTCTCAAGGATTTCGAAGACCTCACCGACGAGGAAACCGTGAGGCGATTTGCGTACGGGCTGGACTGGCAGTACGCGCTGGACGTGGCGCTGGCAGACGCTTACGTGGCAGAGCGCACGCTCCAGTATTTCCGCGCGGACATGATAGAAAACGCCGCGCACAGGGCGGCGTTCACGGACATGACGGATCGCATCATAGCGAAGCTGGAAATCCTCACGGGGATGCAGCGCAAAGATTCCTCGCACCTCCTGAGCAACATGAAAAAACTGCGGCGGCTGGAGTTGTTCGTGGAAACGATAAGCCTCTTTTTGCGGGAGCTTCGCAAGGAGAAGCCCGGCAGATACGAAGGACTGCCTGAAGAAATCCGCAAGCGATACATCGAACGGGAGAAGGGAAGTTTCGGCGACGCCCGCAGCAGCGAGGCTCGGCGGCGGCTGGAGCAGTGCGCGGCGGACGCATGGCTGTTGCTTGAGACGTTCCGCAAGAGCAAGAGGGCGCGTTCGCTGGACGGCTACCGGCTGCTCAGGCGCCTCTTCAGAGAGCAATGCGAGGTCGAGACGGGAGACAAAATCGTCGTGCGCGACGACGTGTCGTGCGACTCGCTTCAAAGCCCGCACGACGAGGGCGCGGGCTACAGCGCCCACAAGGGCAAAGGCTATCAGGCGCAGATCGTCGAGACGTGCGACGCCGCCAACGATGTTCAGATCATCACGCACGTGGCAGTCGAGAGCGCCGCCGCGAGCGACGCCGACGCGATAGTGCCGGCGGTCGAGGCGCTCGAAGAGCGCGGGCTGAAGCCCGAAGAAATCATCGCCGACACCGCCTACTGCGGCGGCGACAACGACGTGGCGCTGCGGGACATGGGCGTCGCGCTCGTCGGCCCGGCGGCAGGGGCGGAGCCGGCGCGTCCCGACCCCATCGCCGCCTTCGAGACCACGCCCGACCTCAAGAGCGTCGTGCGCTGTCCGCGCGGGGCGGAGCCGGTTCGCGTCGAACACACAAAGCGCGGCGACACCGTAGTCGCCCTCTTCGACAAAGAGACCTGCCGCGCGTGCGACATGCGCGGCGCCTGCGGCGCGAAACGCCACAAGAAACACTACACACTCACCTTCACCCGCAGCCGAATGGCAACCGCCCTGCGGCGCGAGCATGAGAAAACGGAAGCGTTCAAAAAGACATACGCAATCCGCGCCGGCATCGAGGGAACCAACAGCGAACTCAAGCGCGCGCACGGCATGGGGCGGTTGCGCGTGCGGGGACAGCCCGCGGTGGAGTTCGCCGTGTTCATGAAAGTGATCGCCTGCAACATGAAGCGGTACATCAAGGCGCGCATGGAACGGCTGCGCAGAGCCGCCGGAGGCGGAGAAGTCGCCGGAACAGCCCCGTGCGGGGTCGAAAACGCGCCTTGCAGCGTCCTCGCGCCCGTTTTTCGCCTGTTGCGTTTGCGATTGCATCATTCAGCGCCTCTTGCCGCCTGAAAATCAGCCCCGCGGATCACGGGGTTTTTGCACTGGAATCAAGTTTAAAAATCTGCGGTTGTCTGAGACTTTGGGAAACGCCGCCTGAATCACATGCGATTCAGGATAAGGGCGGGCACGATCAGAAAGCGTTTCGCGTTTTTCCCGCGCGGGCTGAAAAGGAACGATTCATCATGGCAATCGAAAGGGACGGAGCGCCGCGGGTGAAGGTTTACCTCGGAAGAGGCATCGCGGACCGTGAGAGGGCAAAAATCAGGCTTTTAAAGGCGCTCGATGCGGCGCCGGAGATACGTGATATTCTGGTTTCGAGCGCCGGAGTGGAGCAGAAGCGAAGGCTTTTGAGGAATTACCTCATGGAGCGGTTGAGCGCCACGTTCGAGGACGATCCGTCGCTCCATCCCCTCGAATGGATTCAGGCGAGGGACGCGATCAGGGTTTTCAGAAATCTCATCTCGACGAGGAGCGAGCGGCTGGCAGGGTTCAGCCTTTTGGAGTACACGCACGAACTGCTCGCCGGGGCGTCCGCCGGTGACGTCCGGCTGCCCGAGCCGGACTTCTTCGATGAGATAGAACATCTCCTTTTGGGCGTGACGGGAAGAACGGGGATATACAGGGAAAAGGCGCCCGCGTTTCATCATCACGCCGGGCGGGCGGCGGCGAGGCTGCGGTCGGCGGACCTGTCGAGGATCGCGCGGTCCTCGAAGAAGTTTATGGAGCGCTACGCCTGCGGTCTGGACGCCGAGGCGGTGAGGAGACGGCGCCGCAACAGGAGGCGGATACTCGACTATTTCGGCGCGGGCGAAGCCGAGTGGAACGACTGGAAGTGGCAGACGAGGCACATCATACGCGACGCCGGCACGCTGCGCTCGCTCGTTTACCTTGGCGGCGAGGAATACGACGCGGCGGCGCTCGCGCGAAGAAAAGACATCCCGTTCGGCATAACGCCGTACTATCTCTCGCTCATGGACAACGGTCCCGACCGCTCGAGGGACTACGCGGTCCGCGCGCAGGTGATCCCGACGCTGCATTACGTAAGGACGCTCGACCGGCTGCGAAAGGGCGGCGAGGAACATTCGATGGACTTCATGCTCGAGCGCGACACCTCGCCGCTGGATGGGATCACGCGGCGTTATCCCATGATAGCGATACTGAAGCCGTTCTTGACGTGTCCCCAGGTGTGCGTGTACTGCCGGAGGAACTGGGAGATAACCGACGTGTACTCGCCGCACGCCGCGCTGTCCGGGGAAAAACTCGAACGCGCGCTCGACTGGATAGGAGAGACGCCGGAGATAAACGAGGTACTGATCACGGGCGGCGACCCGCTGCTTATGTCGAACCAGAAGCTCGAGTCG
>JBFMFE010000099.1:0-4913 GCA_040752295.1 bacterium | reverse complement strand
CATGCCGAAATCCTTCGCCTTCTCGGGGTGAAGTATCCCGGTTGTAACTAACGGGAAAGCCGTTTTCGAACAATTACCCTTTGTTCATGCGGATTCTTCTTTGCCGGGCGGGGGTAAGTTAGGATAAATGTTATTTCTTTCCGTGCCCGTGCGCGTGCCCGTGAGCGTACCCGGGAAGAAATAAAAGAATGCGGGCACGGGCAGGGGCACGTTGATTCGTAAATTCGACGTCGAAAAATGCGAAATTCCAGCTTGAGAAATAATTGGAAATGATCATTTCGCTTTAAAGCGCGATGAACGTCCGCCAGCGCTCACTTGAGGTCTAAACGCACGCTCCAGGAGGCGATGTCCGCGGGGAAGTCCTCCTGCCTGTCGTCGGGAAGGGGGAGGGTGTCAACGTTGGGGTTGGTGGCGCCTGAGATGGGCACGCCGAGCAGTGCGGTGTTGATGTCGAGGTACGGCGTGCGGAGGTTGTCAATGACCTCGACGACGGCTTCCGTGCTGGAGAGCGGCGCCCTGCTCGTGACGAAGTTGAGCCATATTGTTCCGGGTACGGGAGCGGAAAGCTCGTCGAGAACGAGTTCGAGATCGATCGTTTTTCCGCCGATGGAGGCGCTTCGGTAGCGCGTTGACTGTGCGAACGGTTCAGGCTCGGAGTCGAGGTCCGCCGGTTCGTCAATGATCAACTCGGTTATGACCCCGGCGTGGACGCGGATGTAATAGTCCCAGTCCCTCGCCCTGTCTTCGCCGGACAGGAGGGGGCGGGGTCCCGTGGCGTCGTCCTGTTCGCCCTGCTTGATCAGCTCGAGTGCGGCGTAGTAATAGAAGTCCGGGGTTATGTTCTCTCTCGTTTCGAGGTGGATGCCGAGGACGGTTTTTTCGGGCAGAATGGGCGGCTGGGGGACGGGTGGCGCGGGCGCGTAGCGCGCGCAGCCGGCGTAAAGCGCGGCTGAGACGGCTGCGAGGCACGCGAGGAGAAAGGCGCGCGGTACGCGGTGCGCGCCCCGCGGCGCGGCAGCGCCCCTACCGGGGCGGTCCGGCGCCCGGCGCGGGCGCCGTCTGCAACTGTTGAAACAGCGATTTGTCAATTTCCATCCCCTTTTCCGAAGAGATGAAGCCGAACCGTTTTTTTGGAAAAGCGAGTATGACGTAGTCGAACCTGAACTCGCTCCGTTCGGTGTAGTACGCCGTCCGGATTTCCGTGCAGCAGTTCCGCTTGACGGCGATGACGTCCCTCAGGAGGGGACGTTTGACCGGGTTGAGCGCGTCGTAGGCGATGAGCGCGCTGAAGTCCCATCCGTTGTTTCTGGAGAAGTTCAGCCTCGCCTCGGCGGTGTCAAGCTCGAACTCCTCCGTGTTCCAGTTGCTGGTCGCCTGCGCCCTGAAGTTCTTTCCCCTGCTTATGAGGTTGCTGACGGTGGTCCTGCCGAGTTCCTCCGTGTCGAGGTTGTACGACGAGGAGAGGGAAAGCTGTGAGCGGCTGGAGGTCCACTTCGTGTAGGTCAGGATAAGCGGGCTGTAGGGGAACAGCGGCGGTTTAGCGTCGTAGTTGTACTGCGTGGAGGCGTGGAAGGTGGTTTTTCCTTTCGCGATGGAGTATGTGGCGTGGACGACGTTGGATTCGGCGCGGCGGTCGCGCTGGACGGGGTCGCCGCCGGCGTCGCGGACGTTGTTGTAATTCAGCCCGATCGAGTGCGCTTTCGCCGGCTTCAGCGTAAGGCTTAGCGTGTCGCTGAACCTGTACATCGCGTCTTTCGTGTCGTAGAAGAACTGCGTGTACTGGTGCGAATGGGTGATGGAATTTTTTCCGCTGAGCCTGTAGGTCTTCGAGAACTGTGAGTCAATCATTTTCCGTGAGACCTTCCGGCGGGTCGTCCGGCTGCCGTCGGTGTATCGTCCATAGTTGAGTTCGAGCTTCGTGAGGGGGAGGAACGAAAGCCGCGGGAGGCGCTTTCCGACGGCGGCGGGATTGAAAGAGAGGAGCAGTTCTGGAAGCGTGAAGGTTATGGGCGTGTATGCGTCCCCCGTGTAGTTCTCCCCGTCGAGGTCGAACTGCTTGATGAATTTGAGCGTGAGGTTGCAGAACGGGAACCTTCTCGTTACCGAGAGGTCTGAATAAAGCTCCTTGTTGATCCCGGCGCCCGCCAGAAAGGAGGTGTACCTCTGGTTGGAAATGATCGAGAACCCTTTCCAGTTGAGCGTGCCCGTGTAGTTCATGTTGGTCGTCTTCACCGTGTAGGGTATGTGCTGGAACGCGTGAGTCAGGTCGAGCGTCTGATTGAGGTTGCGCTTTCTGCCGGCGGCGTTGAATTTGAGGGTGTTGACGTTTCTGTCCACCCCGAAGCGGGAGAGCGAGCTTTCGCGTACGTAGCTGAAGAAGCCCTCGGTGGTCTTCACGCCCTTTTTGAACCTTTGCTCGAACGTGAAGTTGTTTTCCGACCTTCCCGAGACCTTGTCGCTTCGGTAATCGAAAGTCTGGCGTCCCTCGCCGCCGAAGAATTTCGAGAGGTACCTGTGCTCGATGCCGTAGCCCGTGCCCCTCCGGCTGCTGTAATCGTGCTTGAGTATGCCGTCCAGCGTCTCCCTCGCGAGGTACGGATATCTGACGATCGCGAAGAAGCCGTCCTGTTCGTTGTAGCCGAAGTCCACGTACTCTATCTGCTCTTCCTTCAGGGACATCACGTACAGGGGGAGGTAGAGGACTTTCGCCTTTCCGATGTAGAAGCAAGCGTTTTTCGCGGCCACTTTCCGTTCGGGGTAGACCGTGATGCTCTCCGCCGTGACGTGGTATTCCTCGTAGCAGTGGGGACCGCAGGTCGTGATCCGCCCGCGGGAGATTCTTATTTTCCCGGTGGTTCCCCTCGCGCTTGCGCCGGAGTAGTAGGCTTTTCCGATCATGTTTTTCGAAGTGACGCTTCCCGCGGGGTTGGACAACTCGAAGTACTCGTCGCGGTAGTCGTAAAAAACGTAATCGCCCGTTATCTCGCCCTTCGGGTCGGTCACGACCACCCGCCCCCACCCCTGCACCGTGCGGTTGTTCTCGTCCAGCAGCGCCCTGTCGGCGAAGACCGTCACGTCGCGGAAGGCGACCCCGACGTTCCCCTCGAGAACCGTGATCCGGGATTCCTTCTCGTGTTTCATGTAGTCGGCGCTCCTGATGAGAATCGTTTCCTCGCTTCCGTTTTCCCCGGCGCACGCGGCGGCGCACGCGAGAAGCAGGCACGGAACGCACGCCGGGAGCCGGCTGACGAGTTTCCTGAAAGCGGCGCAGGGGGTTAGGGTCATTTCCTGGCGCGGACGATAAGATAGATGCCGAGGATTAAGAACGCGGCGTTCTGAAGCCATGCAGCCGCGACGGGCGGGATGACTCCTTTTCGTCCGAGGGCGGTGTCCACGATCATCCAGACGTAATAGACGGCGATGAGCGCGATCGCCCAGACGACGCCCGACATCGCGCCGCCCCTGCCCGTGCGGATGCTCAGCGGGACGCCCACGAGGACGCATATCAGGCACGCCGCCGGGATGGACGTCTTGAAGTGAAGGTCGGTCTCGAGCGACGCGGTGTTGATCCCGCTCTTCCTGAAGAGGGCGATCTGGTCCTTCAGCTCGCGGATGCTCATTTCCTGGGGCGATTTCTGTTCTCCCATGATTTCTTCCATCTGGCGCTCGAGGTCGAGCACCATCTCATCGAAGCGGGCTTCGTACTCGAAAGCGCCGTCTTCCCTGAAGCTGTGAATAATACCGTCTTTCAGCTTGAGTGTTTTTTCGGTCCACTCGCCCGAGGGCGCGAGGATCACCTGCGGGTAAACGTTCCCCGCCTCGGTGTCGTAGATGGTGATGGAGGTCGCCGTGCGGGTCGGCGGGTCGAGGCGCCCGATGTAGAAGAACCGCCCTTTCTTGCCCTTGAAAAACACGTTTTCCATGGGCGTGCCGGCGACGTCGCTGAGCATGAAGCGGCGCCATATTTCGGACGACCGGTGATTCGCCTCAGGCACGACCCTTTCGAGGAGAAAGAAGTCGAGCGCGCTCGCAAGGACGCCCGCGACGAGAAACGGGGCTAAAATCCGCGTCAGGCTGATGCCGCTCGTCCGCATCACGTCGATCTCGCCGTCGCGCGAGAGACGACCGACGGCGAGAAGGGTCGCGAAAAGCGACGCCAGCGGAAACGCGAGCACGAGAAAAGAGGGGGTCATGTAGTACAGGATTTTCATGAAAACCGGCAGCGGCACTTTTTTGTCTATTATGAAGTCCATGAGCTGGAACAGCACCGTGTTCCCCATCACGAAGATCAGAAAGACGATCACCCCGAGCACGAAAAAGAGCGTGAACTCGCTTGCGAGGTACCTGTCAATAACTTTGACTCTGGTTCTCATGAATTGACTTTTCCGCCGCGGTTCCTAAAATTGTAAGTCGGGGGCGGAAACCGCGCCCCGCCGGGCCGAAGTGGCGGAACTGGCAGACGCGCCAGATTCAGGTTCTGGTGAGTAATTGCGCTCGTGCGGGTTCAAATCCCGCCTTCGGCACTCTCCCGTGACGCATTTCAGGCTATTTTAAAACATACGTCCACCGCTGTCCAAAACAAAGCCTCCGCACGCTCCTGAGCCGCCTGCCTGTCCTGCGTACGCAGGCAGCCGCCCGGCGCCTGCCGCAAACTGAATATCGAATATCGAACAAGGAACCGTGCAATGTCGAAGGGAAAAACACTTCGTCATTCGATATTCCTTGCTCGTTGTTCATCATTCGCTTTTGTCCGATTCAGGAACCTGTTTTATCCCCCCGTAGTGATTACGGGTATTGACACACTACATTAACATACGGGACGCGGCATGGAGCCGATAATCAGAAAGATAAACATCCATGGGGCAGTGCCCGTTC
Source organism: bacterium (assembly GCA_040752295.1). Classification (GTDB taxonomy): domain Bacteria; phylum UBP15; class UBA6099; order UBA6099; family JBFMBQ01; genus JBFMFE01. Next base: position 38 of record JBFMFE010000099.1, on the reverse strand, counting down.
AGAGATTGATGCGGACGCTTGGTGTTGTATTCGAATTC
>JBFMFE010000098.1:0-6872 GCA_040752295.1 bacterium | reverse complement strand
ACTCCACCTTCACGTCCACCTTCGACAACTCGATGCCCAGATAGTCGCGGAAGTGATCCTTCACGCTGCCGCTCAATTGCGAGGCGTAATCCTTCAGGGGCTTGTTCAGGAGATCAACCTGAACCTTCATCCTGACCGCGAGTCCGCCGCCCCGCCGGGAAAAAGCGCTCCAGACAAACCTGCCGCCGGACGTCTTCTGCTTCACGACGCCTTCGAGCACGCGGTTCAGCGTGTGCCGCGACACCGTCACCGCCCCGCCCTCGCCGCGGTACACCGTGAAAGCCTTCTCCTCGCGTCCGAAAAGCAGAATGTATAAGCTCAGCAGCGATAGAAAAAACAAAACGACCCCGGCGCCCAGCAGTTGAAACCTTCCCGCCGGATCATCCGCGAAATCCAGCGCGGCGTCGAAGAACTCGCCGAGCGCCTCCGGGCGCACGAAACAGTAAACGATGAAAAGCGAAACAGCAAAGATCAACGCGTCGAATAGCAGCCCTGTCGCCGCGAAAACCGCTCTCATTGCCTTTCGGACGCCGCCGGTCCCGCCCCCTTGAAACGTACGTCCACGACGTGCACATTGACGGCGTTCACACGGTTGCCCGTCCTCCCCTCCACCCTCTCCTTCACCGACTTCTGCACCTTTTTTCCGACTTCCCCGATCTGAACCCCGCTGTCAACCACAACATGGACATCTATCTCGTAAGCCGGCTCGTCTCCGGGAACCTTCTTTATCTCGACGCCCTTTGAAAAATCCCTCTTGCCCGTGGTCGCTTCTTTAAGCCCCTCTATGATGCCCCCCCTCATCCCGACGACCCCCTCGACCTCGATCACAGCTGAGCCCGCGAGGGAACGTATCACCTCATCGGCGATTTCTATCCGCCCGATTTCCGCTCCCGGCGCTTCATGTTCCTCGTTCATGTCCGCCTCCTCGCCGCGCCTTCGCACGCTCAGCGCCCGCCGTACGTCTTTCCGTCCCGCATCGGGATAAACCGCGCGGCGCCCTGAATTTTACCGCAAATCCGGACGCGCCGCAAAATCAAGCCCGACGCCGCGGAACCGCTGCCGACGCCGGCATCGCCTTCCGCCTACCTGCGTACCCGCTCCACGTAAGTCCTTGTGCGCGTGTCTATCTTGACGAAGTCACCCGTCTCGAGGAAAATGGGCACCTGCACCTCTACGCCCGTTTCGAGCCTCGCCGTCTTCGTCGCAAGCCCTACCGTGTCGCCGCGGCTGCCGGGTTCCGTGTACTCGATCCGCAACTCCACGAAGTTCGGCAGCCGAATCCCGATTATCTCCCCTCCCGTCATCTGCACGAATATCTTTTCGTTTTCTTTCAGCAGCCCCGCGCCGCCGCCGAGGCTCTGAGCGGGTATCTGCATCTGATCGTACGTCTCCGAATCCATGAAAACAAGGTTTCCGCCGTCGCGGTAAAGATACTCCATCTCCTTCTCCTCAAGGCGAATTCTCTCCATCTTCTCTCCCGCCCTGAATGTGCGGTCTGTAACCGCGCCCGTGCGCAGGTTCCGCAGCTTCGTGCGCACGAACGCGGGACCCTTCCCCGGTTTGACGTGCAGAAACTCGATCACCTCAAGTACCTCGTCGCCCACCCCTATAACCATACCGTTCTTCAGGTCGTTGGTCGTGATCACCGAACCTGCTTCCTCCTCCTCTTTTTCAACCCCCCGGGGTAATAACCGTCGAACCCGGAATCCGGTTGCGTCTCACGTCGCCTCACTGACTTCCTTCAGCTTCCACAACCGCAGCGGCGCTCCCTTCCCCTTCAGGGGCTTCTCCCCCATGTCTTCTGCCTTCACTATATCCTTCACGCGTTCGTAAACCGAGTCGCTGACGACCACCTCGCCCTTCTTCGCCTGCGCCTGGAGCCTCGCCGCGACGTTCACGCAGTCACCGATCGCCGTGTAATCACGCCTGATTGCCGAGCCGAAAATGCCCAGCAGCACCTCGCCGGTGTTGACCCCGACGCCGATCGGTATCGGCGACGCCCCGCGCCTCTGCCGTATCTGGCTCACCTCCTCCATCGTGCGCACGAGGGCGTCCGCCGCGCGCACCGCCCACACGGGATGATCCGGCAGTTCGTCGTCCATGTTGAACAGCACCATCACCTCGTCACCGATGAACTTGTTCACGCGTCCCTGATACTTTATCACCACCTGCGTGACCGTGTTGTAGAAATCGTCGAGGAACGAGGACAACTCGTCGAGTCCCATCTTCTCGCTTATCCCGGTGAAACCGCGTATGTCCGTGAACAGGATCGAGATGTTCTTCCGCTCGACCCTCACCGTGCCGTACTCCTTCCCCCGACTGAGATGCTCCACCGCCGACCTGTCCATGAACTGCGACAACTGCGCCCTCGCCCCCGCCTCCGGGCTGATCCGGGCGAGAGCCTTCATGTAGGTATTCACCCTCTGCGCAATCCCGAGTTTCCCGGCGATCTCGATGGCGTTCAGAAGACACTCCTCCGCGCGCTTCTTGTCCCCGCCGTCCCGCCAGAAAAGGGCGAACTCATAGAACGTCATCGCAAGGTCAGGCGTGATCCGCGCCTTCTTTTCCATGAGCGCAACGCTGTCCTCGAAACAGCGCTGCGACATCTGCCGCCGGCGCGCGTCTCTCAACACGATGCCGCGCACCATCAGCAGCCGCGCGGCGTCCTCGTACGAGTCGAGCTTCTCCACTATCTCGCGCGCCCTCGCGCAGTAATCCGTCGCCAGCTTCACGTTCTTCAGCGACGACTCGCACAGGGCAAGCTCCATCAGCGCGTTCGCCTCCATCCGCGCGTTCCCCACTCCGTGGAACAACTCCGCCGATCTCTTCAGAAAGTCCAGCCCCGAATGCGTGCGCTCCAGAAGACGCCGTACCTTGCCCAGATGATAGTACGAAAAAGCAATCGAGTGCGGGTTCCTGCCCTCGCGTACCAGCTCGAAATCCTTCCGGAAATACTCTTCGGCTTCACCGTACTTCTCCTGAAGCAGGCATATCTTCCCCCTCTCGGTGTAAAGCATGGGAAGGTCGGAGCTTACCTTGAGCCGCTCCAGCAGCGAAATGCTCTCGTCTATGAAATAACACGCCTTTTCCATGTCCCCCATTCCAAGAAAATTCAGCCCGATGCTCTTGTAGCTCTTCGCTATCTCGCAGCCCGCGCCGTTCCTCTCGAACACCTCCACCGCCTTCTTCAGCGCGCGGTCCGCCTGGATGTGCTGCCCCCTCTGCATGTAGCATTCGCCCAGCATCCTGCACGCCTCCCCGCGCTCGAGGTCGTCCGCCTGCCCCTCGAGAAGCTCGAGGACCGCGTCGTGAAGCGCGATCGCCTCCTCCACCCTCCCCCTCTTGCGCTCGACGAAGCCGAGCTGGTTGTTCACCAGCCCCCTGAGATGCAGCCACCGGGCGTCGTCCCCTTCGCCCGGCGCCATCGAAAGCGCCTCGTTGAAACACTCGATTCCGGCGTCGTCGGAACCCTTCTTTGAAAAATTCAAGCCGAGGTAGCACTTCGCAATCGCCGCCTCGTACGCCCCACCAGCTTCACGACCCATGACTTCCGCGCGCCGCAGGAATTCCTCCGCACGCTCGTAATCCTTCATCTCCGAGTGTATCTTCCCAAGCTCCATAACGGTCCGGGCGTGAATGAGCGTTCCGTTCATCCCGGCGTCCTCCAGTTTCCCGGCGAGCCTGTTGTAAAAACCCGCCGCGACGCCCCATTTTCCCTTCCTCTCGAGCAGAAACGCCGCCCTGAACATCGCCCCGCAGTATTCCTCCGCCGGGACCGCACTTTCCGCACACGGAACGTTCAACGCCTCCCCCAGCAGCCGCACCGCCGAGCCGAATTCGAGCCTCCCCTCACACCCGCCCGCCGCCGACGCAAGCTCTCGGAAAATCCCGGCAGCGACCTCCTGCGATTCCGTGTCCCGCTTCTCGAACCGCAGAACCGAAACCTCGCCGGCGATCACCCGCGCCCTCAGAACAATCCGCTCCACCGAATCGTCTCCCCCGCTCAAAATCTCCCTGCTCTTCCCGAACGCCGACCTCGAAACGCCGGCTTTTCCCGCCGCCAGCGCCACGACGCCCACCGCGCAGCTCACCTCCGCCTGGTGATCCTCTTCCATGTCCGCCGCCGCGAGCCGCCTCGATACATCGGCAAGGTACCTTCCAGCGGACGCGAGGTCCCCCTTCAGCGCGTACAGCCGGCACAGCAACACAGCCGAACGAACGAAATACTCGGGGTAATCACCCAGCGGCCCCCGCGCTATGGAGTTCGCCTCGATCGCGTGAAGAAGCGCAGGGTCAATCATCTTCTTCTTCTCCATCACCTCAGAAAAAAGAAAAAGCGCCTTCACGCGCCTCGTGAGCAGGTCCACGGGCACCGTCGCCGACTCGCCGCCCCCGCCGCGCTTCTCAAGCTCCTCCTGAACCCTCTGCACGGCGGCGAAAGCCTCATCCACGACACCAAGCGCCAGCATCTCGACGCCCTCGCCCAGCAGCGCGTCAAGGTATAGCAGACCGCCCCTCGCCGACACGACAACCATGCGCATCACCCGCCCGGACGCCGGCAGTGCCCGGCAACGAAAAAGTTTAACCGCGCACGAGGGCGATCGCAACGCGCCCCCACGTACACCACGTACGCTGAATCTTCCCCAACGTCTGCTGATTTCCTCTGCGGTGAATGTTTTGTTTTTCAACGGCATCCCGCGGGGTAAGACTGAACATTACGGCACGCTCTGCTTCGCCGCTCGGCACGGCCGGCTCTCATGCTCTCAAAAACGGTGAAAGCAACAAACGCGGGAACACACGGCTCACTCCCCGACGGTCAGCGAGAACTCCTCCGCCATCCTCCCCTCGTATATCCCGGCGTCCCGGGGATAGAGAAAACCGCTCTCCTCCTCGCTCTTGAGAAACGGCCTGTCCCTCTCTTCAGCCGTCAGAAAAATCCTGCCGATCTCGACTCTCGAACGGTCAAAAACCACGCTGAACAGCCCGCCCCGCGGTCCTGCCTCGATCTCCCCCATCACGTACCACTTGAAATACCTCTGTCCGACCTTCGCCTCGCCTACTTTCACGCCGCCCTGCGCCGCGATCAAATCGCCCTTCTCGAAGATCGAAACGTTCCTCGCCTTGACCCAGACCGCGAGTTTCTCTCCTTCCTCCCCCCTCACGCCGTACACGTACTGAATCTTCCCCCCGCCGTGCTTTTTCTTTCCCGTGTAGTGATGCCCCTCTATGAAAATCCCCCCGGCGCCGGCGGCGAATGACTGCCCGCGGTCCAGAACCGGCGCCGCCGCCGCAGGTGGATCGGAGTCCGGACCTTCGCCGTACTCGTTCACCGCGGACACCGTCACGAAATACCTGACGCCGTTCTTCAGGTTCCGTATCGTGTGTGAAGTCGAAATCACGTTTTCATCTTTTTTCTCGTATTTACCCTCTTCGACGCCGTATTTCACCACGTACGACCGCGCGTTCCCGACGGGTGTGAAGCGCACGTCTATTCGCCCGTCCCACCCGTCCGCTCTGACGATTGACGGCGCCGGCGGCGCTGTCCCCGCACGCGGAACGGCGGAAACCTCGCCGGAAAAGACCCCCTCCCCCCTCGAATTCACTCCCCTGACGGCAAAATAGTAACTCACCCCGTTCCGGAGACCGTCCACGCGAACCGGACTCCCGGCGATCCCCGAAACCCGTTCCTCGTATCTTCCCGGCGCCGTCCCGTAGGCGAGCTTGTACGACGACGCTTCGGGCTGCGTTGTGAAACTCACCTCGGCGCTCCCGTCTCCCGCGGTCACCGATACGATCTCCGGCGCGGGCGGCGCGCCGGACGCGTTCAAATCCCCTATCTCCACGACGTACTCCCCCGCGCCGCGAACGGGATTTATCTTGACGAGCACGCTGCGCGACGCGAAATCGTACCTCCACCCCGACGCGGCGACGCCCATCTCGCCGGGTGCGCGCCTCGGCAGCGGCTCGCCGTTGACCCTGACGTACGCCGGGTTCAAGCCCCGCGCGCGGACCCCGAACCTCTCCCCAATCCTGTCCACGACCACCTTCAGGTCGTCCCCGTCCCTTGCGGCGGAAATCCCCATGAAACCGCGCCCGTCGAAAAACTCGAATTCGCAATCGCCGTCACCGAAAATTGCGAACGTCAGCAGCAGGTCGCTTTTTTTCTCCTGCGGAAAAAGTCCGCCGATCTCAAGCTCCTCGTTCAATTCCAGCGGTATTATCGAGGAACGTTTCACGAAAACGGGTATCCTGTTCAACGGGCGCTCGTACTCTATCGTGCGCCCCCCCTCGTATTCCACTCCGTCCCAGAAATCAACCCATCCGCCCTCGGGCAGATAAATCTCCCGCTTCGTCCCCGGCCCCACGAACGGCGCCGCGAGCATCTGTTCCCCCAGCATGTACTCGTCCTCGATCCCGTACGTCTTCTCGTCGCCGGGGTAGTGCAGGAAAAGCGTCCGCATTATAGGCGCGCCGGTGTCGTGCGCGACCTTCACGTAATGGTACAGGTATGGGAGAAGGTTGTACCTCACCCTCGTGTAAAACTTGTAGTTTTCACGCCCGTAATCGTCCTGTTCCCACGGCGCGGGGGCGCTGCCGTGATCCTGAAACGCGGGGCTGAACGCCGCAAACTGCGCCCCTCTCACGTACACCTCCCCGGCGTCCGGGTCTTCTCCGCCCGTGTAGCCTCCAAGATCGTGTCCGGAGAGCGCCATGCCGGAAACCGAAAGCGACAACGCCGCCTTAACGGTGCCTTCGAACTGGGGAAACGAACGCCCGCGGTCACCGCTGAACGTGAATCCCACCCTCTGTATCCCCAGCCCCCCACCGCGTACCCACGGGATGCCCCCGTCCGGCGTCCTCTCCTGAAGCCC
>JBFMFE010000097.1:0-47949 GCA_040752295.1 bacterium | reverse complement strand
GCCGCTCACCCCGCCCTGGCTCGGCGGAAAACCCCTGCGGATCGTTTTCACACCATGACCGCCACAGCCAAACCACGCCAAAAACTAGACCTGATTATGACGGTGAAACCTTCCGCGAAAATCGGTGGTAAATGTTTTTTCTTTCCGTGCCCGTGCCCGTGCCCGTGCCCGCATTCTTTGATTTCTTTTCAGGCACGCCTGTCTGCGTGCGGACACGCACAGGCAGGCACACGGGCAGGGGCACGTTGATTCGGAAATTCGACGTCGAAAAATGCGGAAGTCCAGTTGTAGTTGCTAACGAAAAGATTTAGAATTAGCGACAACCGCCTGAAAGGGGAGATGGTTGGAAACAGCGGTCGAGTACCTTGTCATCTGCCGGGACGTCGTAATCAGCCCCTTCGCCTTCTTCCGCAAAATGCCAATCGCCGAGGGCGTGAGGAAGGCGATGTTCTTCGCCCTTATAATTTACTATGTCCGCTGCGTGGTTTACTTTGTCACGGCTTACAGGCAGGGATACTTCCTTATCCCCGAGATCAAAGTCACACCGGTCTCGTCCACGTTCGCCGCGCTCTTTCTCGCGGCGTCTCCGTTCTTCCTGCTCCTTATTCTCTACACGCAGTCCACGCTGCTGAACCGCATAGGGGTGTTCTTCGGGGGCATCGGCAATTTCGAGGGGGCGTTCAAGATTCTCGCCTACACGCTCTTTATTTCGCTTTTTCTCCTGATTCCGGGGGTGGATATCGTAGCGCGGGTCTATTCGATTGCCGTCCTGCTGATCGGCACGCGCGGGGTCTACAGCATAGACTGGATTTCGTCGCTGATCGCCCTTTTCTTCTCGTTCATGTTCACGGCGTTCCTGTACATACTGCTTTTCGTTCCCCCGGCGTACTTTTCACGTATGGTGATGTTCAACTTCTGACTCTGTTTTTCCGCCGAATCCCGCCTTTCGCAGTGCCTTTCGCTTTTTTTCCTGCAGCCCGCAGCCCGTAGCCCGCAGCCTGTAGCCCGAAGCCTGTAGCCTGTAGTCCGAAGCCCGTAGCCCGTAGTCCGAAGCCAGTAGCCCGTAGTCCGAAGCCCGTCTTTACCCCACCGGCGCCGGTTATTTCCTGGTGGGTGTCAGCTTCGGCGAAGAGGTTCTGAGGACCTGTTTGTCACCGATGCCCGCGCCGCCCTGGGTTCCGGCGTCCGCTCCCGTGCCAGATTCGGGGATTTGTTCTTCCTCGTCGTCGAGTCTGAGGTCGGCGGGCAGGGGGGGTTCGGGCATTCCAGCAGCCGGGGTTGCGGACGGCACGGTGAGACGCTTCGGCAGATAGGCGTAAAGCTCTTCCGGGAGGGGTGTCGGTTCGAGCGCCGCGCCGCGCATCCCGAAGTAGTCCTCAAGCCCGTTGAAGATGCCGCGCGCGGCGTTTTCGAGGAAGGCGTCGCTCTTGAGCAGACGCAAGTCGTGGGGGTGTGTCATATAGGCGATCTCGCACAGGACGGCGTGCATGCGGGTCTTCCGCAGGACGGCGAAGCGGCGCCTGTACATTCCCATGTCCCCCAGACCGACGGCGCGGAGCACGTTCAGGTGCATTTTCCCGGCGAGTTTCAGGCTCCCGTCGGAGTAGTAGTAGGTCTGCGTCCCTCTCTTTTCGGGGTATCTGTCGTGCCTTTCGAGGGCGTTCGAGTGGACGCTCACGTACACGTCGGCGCGCGAACGGTTTGCGATCTCCGCCCTTTCGTCGAGGGACACCTTCCCGTCCGCGTTCCGTGTGAGGATGACCTTCGCCCCGGCGGCGCGCAGGAGGCGTTCGAGCTTCTTTGCGACGGCGAGGTTTACGTCCTTTTCAAACGTTCCGTCCGCCCCCGCGGCGCCGGGGTCGTCGCCCCCGTGCCCGGGGTCCACCGCCACGGTCCGCCCCATCAGAGACGGCTGAAAAACCGTCAGAGTGAAGCCCTTTCCTTCCCTGCCGGGGGCGATTTCGTGCCTTGCTGGCAGCGTGGCGTCCACGACCACGCGTACGGTGTCGGGGTCGCTGCTGTAGTGCGCAATTCTCACGGCGCGCACTATTCCGGCGTTCACGGCGATTTCCCCGTCGGATTCCGGCGGGACGTAGCCCGGCAGGTCAACGAACGCTCTCGGCGGCGATTCCACCGCGCCCGTGTGGTACGATTCCGGCAGCGCCGCGGAAAAGGCGATCTCGACGCGGTCGGCAAATTTCCTTATTTCCGGGTTGGGAAGCTTCGCGGCGGAGCTTTGTTCGATAACAAAGGCGCCCCCGCCGGCGTCTCTGACGGCGAAGGCAGAGGGTTCCGCCAGGTCGAGCACAACGCGGAGGACGAGGGGGTCCCTGCCGAACTGCGCCGCCCTCACCCGTTTCACGACGGGCAGTCCAGTATCGAGCGTCACCATCGCGCCCTCCATCGCGGCGCCGGCGAAATCTACGACGAAGCGGTGGGGGTTTTTAAGCGTGAAGGTCTTGAAATCGTAAGACTCGGGGAATTTCAGGCTCGCCGAAAAGACCGGTCCCGCCGCCTCGACGTCGAGCGTGAAGCCGGGATTGACGATGCCGGGCGAAGGCGCCGGCGCCTCTGCGCCGCCGGTCTGCGCGGAGACAGGGGTGAACGCGAGACACAGGGAGAAAAACGACACCGCGGGAAATCGCCGCATGAACGGACCTCCGATGCTCTCATTCTCGTTCCCCCGGAAAAACCCTTTTATTATTGCCCCGGCTTATCCCCCGTTGCCGAATCGCCGGGACTCACCGTCCGATGGAGGCGGCGGGAATTGAACCCGCGTCCGGAGAATCGTGTTCGCGGACGTCTACAGGCTTTTCCCGCGTACTGTTTCTCGGCTCGCTGCGCTCCCGCGGGAGGGATCGCCGCTCGCCCAGTTCGTTCGTCTTACGCCTTCCCTACGAAACCTCGGGAAGACGGCATCCGACCTGTCGCCGCCGTTCCGCGCCCGGTCGGAGAAGCGTGGACGACGTCACCGCTTATCAGGCGGCGAGTGCCAGACCGTAGTCCGCACTTAACTTGTAGGTCCCACCGTTTAACGAGTGTGTGGGAACTCGGCCTGCAGTCTGCGAACCGCAGAGACCCCGTCGAACCCTGTCGCCCCCTTCACTCCTTCCTCTTCATCGCCCTGTCCGCTTCGCGCTTCAACTCCCTTTCTATAATATCCCTTTTTTTGTCGAATTTTTTCTTGCCCCTCGCCAGCCCTATCTCCAGCTTCGCCCTCTCTCTTTTAATATATACCCTCAATGGCACCATGGTCAAACCCTTTCTCTGAACTTTTCCGTACAGGGAATCTATTTCCTTCCTGTGCATGAGGAGTTTGCGGTCGCGGAAGGGGTCGTGACCGAAGAAGCCCGCCGCCTGGGCGTAGGGGGCGATGTGAACCCCGCGCAGGAACAGCTCCCCGCGCCGGACGGCGACGTAACCGTCCCTGAGGACGATTTTGCCCTTACGGACGGACTTGATCTCGGACCCGGACAGTGCGATGCCCGCCTCGTGTGTCTCTAAAATCTCGAAGTTGCGCCTCGCCTGCCTGTTGGTGGCGACGACCTTCAGCCCGTCGTTTTTCATGCCGTGAAACCCCCGGCGCGGTTACGCTCTTCCCCCGGGGGGGAACGCGCGGCGGTCAGAAAACCGGCTCGCAGTCGCGCCAGTTGTCCCCCGCGGAGACGTCAACCGAGAGCGGAACCGACATCTTCTCGTACCCGTCCGCGGCGGTCTCCATCAGTTCCTTCACGCGTTCCGCAGCGGCGCGCAGTTTCTTCGCCGGCGCCTCGAACACAAGCTCGTCGTGGACCTGCATGATCATCCTCGCGTCGAGCCTGCCGTTCTCTATCTCGTCGTGTATGCGGATCATCGCCAGCTTTATAACGTCGGCGCTGGTGCCCTGTATGCGCGCGTTCACCGCGGCGCGGAAGCCGAACTCCCTCTGCTGCGCGTTTCCCGACGCCGCCTCGGGAATGTACCGCCTGCGCCCGAAGATCGTCGTAACGTAGCCGTCGCGGACGACATGCTCCCGGGTTTCATCCTCGAAGTCCTTCAGCTTCGGGTACCGGGCGAAGTAATTCTCTATGAACTCGCCGGCTTCCTTCCGCGGTATCCCGAGGTCCTGGGACAGCCCGAATTCCTTTTTCCCGTAAATGAGGCTGAAGTTTATCGTCTTCGCCCGCCAGCGCATGTCGGGAGTCACGTCCCCGGGCTTGACGCCGAAGATTTCCGACGCCGTGCGCGTGTGAATGTCCTCGCCCCTCGCGAAAGCCTCGATGAGCGAAGGTTCTCCCGCAAGATGAGCGAGCAGACGGATTTCCACCTGCGAGTAGTCGGCGGACAGAATCTTGAACCCGCCCGGCGGCGGAACGAACGCGCGCCGTATGTCCCCCCCCTCCTCGGTGCGCACGGGTATGTTCTGAAGGTTCGGGTCGCTGCTGCTCAGACGCCCCGTCGCCGTGATCGTCTGGTTGAACGACGAGTGGATGCGTCCCGTCCGCGCGTTTATCATCTCCGGGAGCGCGTCCACGTAGGTGCTCCTGAGCTTGTTCGTGTGGCGGTGCTCGATTATGAGGGGGACAGCGGGGTGCTCGTCCTTGAGCTTCTCCAGCACCGACACGTCGGTGGAATCGCGCCTTTGGCGCGGCAGCTTGAGGCGGTCGAACAGCAGTTCGCCCACCTGTTTGGGTGAGTTCAGGTTTATTTCGACGCCGGTCAGGCGCTCAATATCCGCGCGTATCCGGTCCTCCCTGCGGGCGAGTTTACGGGAAATGCCCCGCAGATGCTCGACGTCTATCATCACGCCGTTCATTTCCATCCGTGCGAGCGCGGGCACGAGCGGCATCTCGATCTCGCGGAACACGCGCGTGAGTCCCTTGCTCTCGAGTTCACCGATGAGAAGCGGCTCGAGCTTCAGGACGACGTCAACGTCGGAGCAGGCGTACTGGACAGCGTCATCAAACGGCGCCATCGAGAAGGGAATTTCGTTTTTCCCCTCGCCGCAGAGGTCCTTGTAGGTGCGGAGCCGCAGGTTCAGAAGCTGCTCGGCGAGGGGTTTGAGCGCGCGCCTCCGCTTGTGCGGCTCGCTTATGTAGGCGGCGATCATCGAGTCGAACTCGACCCCCCTGAGCCTGACGCCGGCGGCGTCGAGGACGCTCATGTCGAACTTGAGGTTGTGACCCTTCTTCGCGATTTGCGGGTCCTCAAGGACGGGTCTGAGAAGGTCTAAAACCCTGTCGAGGGGGAGCATCCGCGGCGGTTTTTTACCGGCGCGGTCGGGTTCGTGTCCCGTGGGTACGTAAAACGCGCGCCCCGGTTCGACCGCGAGGGAGACGCCCACGATGCGGCACGTGTGCGGGTCCAGCCCGGTGGTTTCGACGTCTATGCAGAGCCGTTTCTTTTCCCGCGCCTCGTTCAGCAGTTCGTTCAGGGTTTTTTCATCGGTCACCGCCGCGTATTCGCCCCCCGCGCCTTCCGCCGCGGAGGGCGCGCCCGCGTCTTCGGCGATTTCCTTCAACAGAGACCTCATGTCGAGCCGCTTGAGGAACTCCGCCAGTTTCTCCGTCCGCACGCCCGTGAACGCGAAATCTTCGATCTTTTTATCCATTTCGATGTCCGTGCGTATGGTCGCCAGGCGGCGGCTCAGCTCGGCGGAATCCCTCCCGTCCTCCAGAAGTTTTCTTATCCTCTCCTTCCCGACCTTCTCGAGCCGCTCGTAAAGTCCGTCCAGCGTTTTGAATTCGCGCAGAAGCTGTTCGGCGGTCTTCTTCCCGATTCCCTTCACGCCCGGAATGTTGTCCGAGGAATCGCCCTCGAGACCCTTTCTGTCGGGAATGTGCTCGGGTTTGACCCCGAACTCCTCTTCCACTCTCGCGGGCGTGTAAGCGTCGAGGTCCGTGACGCCTTTGCGGGAGAGCAGGACCATCACGTTCGGGGCGGCGAGCTGAAGGAGGTCCCTGTCGCCCGTGATGATCGCCACGTCAAGCCCGGCTTTTTCGCCCGCCTTCGAGTACGCGCCGATGACGTCGTCAGCCTCGTAACCTTCCGCGCGGGCGGCGGACAGCCCCATCGCCTCGAACAACTCCTCCATCAGCGGCAGCTGCGCGCGAAGGTCGTCGGGCATGCGGTCCCGGTGCGCCTTGTATCCGGAAAACTGCTCGTGGCGGAAGGTCTCGCCGATGGATTCGAGCGCGGACACGAGGTAGTCGGGCTTCGACTCCCGCAGCAGCTTCAACATCACCCGTGCGAGACCGAAGACCGCGTTCGTCGGAGTGCCGTCCGGCGCGGTCATGCGCGGAAGCGTGAAGTAGAACTTGTACATCAGACCGAAGACGTCCACGAGGAGGAGTTTCTTCTTCTGCTTCATTCCTTTCGCCCCCCGAACGGGTAAACTTCACCTCGAAAAAGCGAATATCTCCCTGAGCCTTTTCTTAGCCCTGTAGGCGAGCGACTTCATCATGAGCCGCCACAGGAAAAAGCCGCCCGCTTTTTTACCGTCCACGTTCACGACAGCCGTTCCGCGCGCGATCTGCGCGCGGAACGCGACCGGCGCCCGAAAGGCGCCGGCGAGGAAATACTTCAGCCCGAAGCCCGCCGGGAAATTCGTCCTGCAGGCTTTCAGAACCGCGATTTCAAGCTCTTCGGGAACGGGGGGACGCCCCCCGACGAACCGCCCCTTGCCCCTGTACGGCGCGGCGCAATCCCCCGCGATCAGGGCGTTGCGCGACAGCACGAAGTCGCCCGGCTCCACAGGCTCGCCCACGACGACGTCCACCCCGCGCGCGCAGCCCCCGGGCTGCGTCGCCGTCAGTGAATCAAGCGCCTGCCTCACGAGTCCCACGCAGCCCGCCGGGCAGAATTTCTTCGTGCCGCCGTGAACGCGGACTCCCGCGACCGCGTTCTCGATGCCCCACTCGGCTCGCCTGAACTCCATCCTTCGCCGGAGCAGTTCACGGTTCTCTATCGCGATGGAGTGGACGTTCAGCGTTCCGGCGCCGGTCTCGGTGATAAGCCTGAGATGGTCAACGGAGAAGGGGTCTATTCCCATGAGGTGCGAGCAGACGGCGTCGGTCTCCGGCGGCGGTCCCATCACGAGGAGTTTCATCCCTACGGCGGTGGGGTACCGGGGACCCTGCCCCTCTCCGGCGACCACGCCGTCCGCGACGACCAGGTCCGGCAGTCTGACGCGCGCGACGTCCACGAGCCTCATGTTGAAGAGGTCGTCCATGAGCGCCGCGCGCTCGCGCGGCGGCAGCTGAAGAAACAGGTTCCACACCGATGAGCTTACGTCGCAGAACAGGTTCGTCTTCATTTTCGACACCGCCACGTTTATGTCCGACATGAACAGGCGGCGCGGGACGTGAAACTCCGTCTGTACGAGGGGTTTTCGTATCTTCACCGTCACGTAGTGCTTCTTTTCGAGGGGGACGAGCCGCGCGCACGAGGTTAAAAGCTTCCTCTGCGGCGCGTTCAGCAGCGGCGCGACGGCGCTCACGCCCTCGACGAGGTTCTCGCCGATCACGACGTCCTCGGCGCCCATGCGGTGGAAGGCGAGGGCGGCGCCGAGCGCCACCTCCGGGTGCGCCGTCGCCGGCGGGCGGTTCTCCAGCGATTCCCAGCACGGCGCGATGTAGACCGAACGCTTCTCGACGTCAATACGGTTCGCGATCAGAACGCTCATGGTCTTCTCGGAAATCTCTTCCGCCAGATACTCGTTCTGCTCGAATAGAAAAACCTTTCTCAAGTTCCGGTTCCTTCCGCGGTACTCCCGCGTTCACGCCTCCCGCGTATGATACAGGCAACATTTTAGCGGAATGAAGTTCAATATCAAAAGAGAATATCGAACGTCGAACGAAGGATGCCGCCGGCGCGTTGAACCCGAATTATTCACGCTCTTTGAATAATTCGGGAAGAAATCGCAAGAATGCTGAAGATTCAAGGCAGAGGGGTTCGAGGCGGAGCCTCGAACGGGAGGAAACCGGCATCCGGTGAATGCATCCCGCGCCGAGCGCGGGATAGGTTTCCGACCTGCCCGAAGCTGGAGAAACAGGACGTTTCTCAAGCGCAGGGGACACCGGACGGGAGCGTACTTGGCAGGTACGTGACCGACGGTTGAAGCCCGATAACGAAGAAGATTCGGCGTTATTGCGATTTCCCCGGATGAATAATCCGGGTTGTTTTATGCCCCATGTAGTAATTCCGGATCGTGTCATGTGAGAATCATTGCCCGAGACTGAACAGCGCGTCGCCGATTTCCACGTTCAGCTCGATGGTCTTCATCTTCACAAGCTCCGGCGCGCCGAAAACGAGCAGTTCGATCTGCCGGGTTATGCCGCTCTCTTTCTCGATCCAGAGGTACTGGTTGAACAGCCCTTCCTGCTGCGCCTTGTTCTTCTTCCCGTCCTCAGCCCTCGTCCTGAATTCGACGACGTAGCACTCACGTCCGTCAACCGCGTCGTCTCCGAGGGGGACAATCTCGAACTTTTTCCAGAAGGCTTTCCGCTCGAGGGGCGTGTTCACGAGCGCCGTCAGCAGTCCGAGTTCCTTCTGGAGCGGCTTGTCCCGTCCCTCGAATCCCCCCTGCTTCAGGTCCACCTTGTATGTCTTGTTCATTGCGGGAATGTGGTTCCAGAACGTTTTTCCGTCGGTCATCATGACGACGCCGCGGACGTCCTCCGGCGACGTGAACTCGAGCCGCAGTTTCCCCGGCTTCTTTATCCAGAAGGAGAATTCCTTGACGTTTTTGCGGCGTATGAACTCGTTCTCGATGGTCCCCGTTCCGTACACGGAGTTTATGCCCTTCGCCGCCGCTTCGAGCGTGTCCTGTATCTCGGCGGCCGTGCGCGCAGCCTTCGCTCCCGTGAGCGGCTTGAACTTCGCCGAGAGAGGCTGCGGCTTGTTCGCCGCGTCAGCCCGCGTACACGCGAGCGCCGTAAGCGCCGCCGCCGCCGCGACGACCGCCAGCGTTTTCACCCCGGGTCTTTTCATTCTACTCCCCATAAGTGTTAACTTAACAGAACATCGAATATCGAACAAGGAACCGCAGAATGTCGAAGGAGAACGGAGACGAAGGAGGACTTCATAATTCGAAATTCGTTGTTCGATATTCGTTTTTGCAATATATCGGCATGGCTCTTGAAGTTAACGCTTATAATTCTACTCCCTGTCCCTCAGCGTGAGGCTGCCGAGCGTTATCATGACCACGCCGTACGCGACAAGCCCCGCCAGATGCTTCCACACGCCGGCGAAAGTCTCTCCCTCGATCAGCACCTTCTGTATCGGTATGTTCGCGTACCTGAGCGGGAACAGGAAGCTCGCCGCCTGAAGCCACTTCGGAAGAACCTCCACGGGAAAGATCAGACCGCCGAGCAGGAACGCCGGGAGGAGAATGAGCGGGATGGAGATCATCGCGTGGGCTTCCCGGCGCGCGAAGTTCGACACGAACATCGCGAGCGCGATGGAGACCACGCCGAGCAGAAAGACCATGACGAAAATGAACGGCAGGTTGCCCCCGTAGGTTATGTTGAACATGTACTTGGAGGCGATCAGGACGATGATCGTCTGTGCGAGTATGAGCAGCGAGTAGCCGAAAAGGTACCCCGTGAGGACCTCGTGGCGCAGGTACGTCGCCATGAAGACGCGCTCGAGAGTGCCGCTGACGCGCTCGCGGATGATCACGAGCGTGCACAGGACGTAACCGTTGAAATGAATTATCAGGCAGATGAAACCGATGGCGAGGGCGTCCATCGGCATGAAGTCGCGCAGAAACGGTATCTTCGCGAGGCTGTCGGCGCATATCTTGACGATGTAGAGCGTGATCAGCGGTCCGACCAGCAGGTTGAAAACGAAGAGGTTGTCCCGGTAGATTTCCCTCGCGATGCGCTTCGTGAGCGCGACGACGTGGTCGAAAGCCCTGATCATCGCCCGACGCCGACCCCCCCCATAATCCGGTCGCGAAGTATCTCCTCCAGCGAGCTTTCGTATATCTCCACCGACTCTATCCGCCCCGCGTCCCCTCCAAGCTCGCGGATGATGCCCGGAAGCGCCGAGTCGAAATCCTGGACCTGAAACTCGCGCCGCTCCCCGCCGATGACGAATACCGCGCGCGTCAGCCCCAGCTTCCGTATGTTCCGGGGCGTGTCGTCGAGCGCTATCCTGCCCTCGTGTATGCACGCCACGCGCTGGCAGTATTCCACCTCGTCCATCTGGTGGGTCGTCACGAAGACGGTCACGCCCGTCTCGCTCAGGTGGTGGAAGTAGTCCCAGAAGCTCTTTCGCAGCTTGAGGTCAACGCCCGCCGTCG
Source organism: bacterium (assembly GCA_040752295.1). GTDB lineage: Bacteria > UBP15 > UBA6099 > UBA6099 > JBFMBQ01 > JBFMFE01. Next base: position 37,664 of record JBFMFE010000097.1, on the reverse strand, counting down.
GCTCGTCGAGAAACAGAATCTGCGGTCTGTGTATCAGCGTGCACGCGAGCGACAGGCGCTGGCGCATCCCCCCGCTGAAGGTTCTGAACAGGTCGTTGGCGCGGGCGGTAAGCTCGGTGAACGCGAGCGCCTCGTCAATCAGGTCGGCGAGACGACGCCCGTGAAGCCCGTACGCCCGCCCGAAGAACCTCAGGTTCTCCACCGCCGTGAGATCGTCGTACAGCACGTACGCCTGGGGCATGTACCCGACGGCGCGCCGGATTTCCTGCTTTTCCTTCATGAGGTCGCGGCACAGTATCTGCGCGCTCCCGGACGTGGGCGTCAGGAGCGTGGAAAGTATGCGCGTCATCGTGGACTTGCCCGCGCCGTTGGGTCCGAGAAGCGCGAATATTTCCCCCCGCATCACCTCGAATGACACGCCGCGCAGCGCCTCGATCCGCCCGTAGTTCTTCCGCAGGTTGCGCACCGAAATCGCGACCCCCTCCTGCTTCCTGATCCCGTAGTGCCTCGAGAACACGTACTTCACGAGCCGGTCCCGTTCGGCGTCCGGTATGTCCGTGAACCTCACGCCGTAAAGGTACCGTCCGGGCGCTTCCGCGTCGCCCTCCTGAACCCATCGCACCTCGCCGCGGCAGACGAGCGTACCGCGCTCACCCTCTCCGGGAATGCCGAGTTTCAAACGGATAACGTCCCCCGGCTTGACCGGCGCGTCGCCGGCGAGCCTGATTCCGCCGCCGGCGAGGTCGAGCGTGCTCTCCTTGCGCAGCGCGCCGTTCCCCGCGCCGATCGGCTCGACCTCGACCTCCAGTACGTCGCTGACCCGCAGGTACTGCCTCTGTTCCGGCTGAAGCTCTTCCATGGGGTTACTCCGCCGCGGCGTCGGACGCCGGGAACTCCTCGCGTCAATTATATCACATCGTCCCGCAGCGGAATCCGGCGGGCGGCAAATCCGCTCCGGCGCATCGGGGGCGCCCGTCCGACCCGTCCGACCTGTCCGACCTGTCTGACCTGTCTGACACATTGAAGAACGCAAAGTAGGCGCCGAACCGCGCCGCTCTGGAATCCGCCGCTTGAAAATGCTTGACTTTTTTTTGTCGGGTGTTGTACAAAAGGGCTTCCGCGCCGCGGGGGAAACGACGAAAATTGCGAACCGGCGGCGCCGGACGGACGGCGCGGACGCGACAAGCCGGAAGCAATGAAAATCCTGCTCGTCATGCCGACACAGTACACGCGGGACGCCGTCCCGTTCAAGCAGAACCGCGCGTTCTTCACCTCGCTCGTTCTGCCGTACATGGCGGCGCTCACCCCGCGCGGAACGGACGTCGAAATACGGAACGACTACGTCGAGGAAATCCAGCCGTCGAACCAGTGGGACGTCGTCGGCATCACCGCCTCCACCATCCACAGCGTGCGCGGCTACGAGATCGCCGCCGGCTTCCGCGAAAAAGGCGTCACGGTCGTCATGGGCGGCTTCCATCCCACGCTGATGCCCGACGAGGCGAAAGAACACTGCGACGCCGTCGTCGCGGGCGAAGCGGAGTACGTCTGGGGCGCGCTCCTGGACGACTTCCGCAGCGGGCGGCTGAAACCGTTCTACAGAGCCGGCAGGCTGCACACGCTCGAGGGACTGCCCTTTCCGCGGTTCGACCTCGTCCCGTTCCGCAGGTACAGGTACCGGGCGCTCCCGGTGCAGACATCGAGGGGGTGCCCCTACAACTGCGAGTACTGCTCGGTCACGCAGTTCTACGGGGGCACCTACAGGTTCCGCCCCGTCGGCGTGTTCGTCAACCCCTACATACTCACCCCGTACCCCGGCACCGCGCTCTTCAGGCGGATCGAGCGCGAGGGACGCCTGCTCCACCGCGACTGGCGCCGCTTCACAGCCTACCAGGCGGTCTTCAACGGCGGGAAACTCCCCCCCGAAAAACTCGAAGACCAGTTCTGGAAACTCTACGCGCGCCTCTATTCGCCCTGGAACAGCTTCGTCAGGGTCTTCCGCCGCACGACCATCAGCCTTCTGTCAATCCGCGAGTGGATATTCCACACACTCATGTTCTACAACGCCCTCATCGCGTGGAAGTACATAAGGAAGAAACTCCCTCCCTACTTTTAACCTCGAAAAAACGGCGGCACGCGCCTTTCAACGGGCTGTTTCGTTCCCGCTTCGTTATCCCGCGCTGGATATTCGCTTCTCACCTCTCGAAAACACCGCGTACGATACGAATAATCCGGTATAAAACGGTTTGTAACGCCTCACTTCCGTCCGTCACCCCGTCATAACGGGTATAATGAATTCCGGCGAACGGCAATGGCAAAAGACGCCCCGAAGTCTTTTTTAGCGTTTTCATCCCCCGGACGCAGCCGATTGTGGTAAAATTCCCGAAAACGCCTTTCTGTCACCTTGAAAAAAAACGTCGTGACGCCGCGAAAACACTCCCCCCTGTCCCGGGCGATCCTCCTCGCCGCGGCGTGCGCGTTCCTCCCGGCGGCGCCCCTTCCGTTCCACCCGGCGGCGGGCTTCTCAGCCGGCGGCGACGGGCTTCAGCCCGCCGACCTCGATTTCCTCGACGCGGCGCTCCGCGTCTGCTCCGCCCCCCTCGACGATTTCTCCCCCCTCAAAATCGGCGCCCGTGGCTTCGTTTCCACAGGCGACCCCGGTTACCGCAACACCATCGCGTTCCTCGCCTACTCGCTCTTCAACCTCCACGCCCTGACCCCCGCTTATCACGCCCCCTACCGCAACTGCATTGATTCCCTCATCCGCAGGATGGAGCGACCGGAAACAACGGAGTACTGGCGCGCCCTGAACCTCGACGGCGACCCGGCGCTGAATCACAACCTCATGTACCGCGCCCACCTGTCACTCATGTACGGGCTGTTCCAGTTCGTCTTCGGCGACGCGAGACACGAAGAGTCCTTCAAGCGCGTCACCGCCGGTATTTATGAAGAAGTGAAACAATCCCCTGCCGGCGCGGTCAACTCCATCCCCGAACACGTTTTCGTCCACCCCCTCGCCGTCGCCATGCTCTCGTTCTTCGTACACGATTCCCTCTTCGGAACAAACTACTCGGACGTGAACGACGCCGTCATGGAATGGATTGACGCGAACGCGACGCGCGCCGGAACCCTCCTTCTGGACGCCGACAGGGACGCGCCGCCGTGCAGAACGGCTCCCCTCGACGCCATCCCGGGCTTTTCCAACGCGCTCTCGATCGTCTTCCTCGACGGAATCCCCGACCTCAGGGACCACGCGCTCAAAATGTACAGGCAGTTCCGCGACGCCTTCGTCGTCGAAGCCGACCCCGTCACATACGTCCGCGGCTCCCCGGGCGAGGGTATCTGCCACGTCTCCACCTTATTCGGCGTCCTCGCCGCAAGGGCGATGGGCGACGAGGAAACCTTCGAAAGGCTCTCCCGCTCCAGAAACGCCGTCCTCGCCTCGCTCATCGAAGCCTCTAAAACGCAGGGAGACGCCGCGCCGCTCACTCCCGGCGAACCCCTCCTCCGCGTCCTGCTCTCTTCATTCGACTCCTTCATCGGCTGGCACGAAATAATCCAGCGCCGCGCAGCACAGACCCCCGGTCAACCCTACCTCGGCGAAATCGCCGGCGCCACAAGCCGCGTCCTCGACGCCGCCTACGTCCCCCCGGAAAAAATTCTCCGCGTCCGTCTCGTGCTCGAAAGGGGAACCGACCTCACCATCCTGAACGTCGCCCCGGGCGCGGTCTACGAAACCTGGCTCGACGAAACCCACGCAAGCTTCTCCGTCCGCAGCGAAACCCTCGTCGTCCCCGTCCCCGCTGGAACTCACACGCTGCTCATACGCTTCACCGAGTGAATCCCGGGAGGACGAACCCCGCGCGCGTGCGGGGGTAGTGTCGATGAGGGCAGGCTTGTCGTTGGCAATTCGGCGGACGAACCCCGCGCGGCGCGTGCGGGTTGTTCAGGCGGCTGACGTGCCCCTCATGCAGCGCCTGTTAACCACCCCGGTTCCACCTTAAACCACCCCTTTTTTTGTCCAGCCAATGGGGTCCACCCCAAGCGCGGGCGAAGATGACGTAAGGCGGTCAATCGCGGGGGATGGTCTTCTTTTTCTCGCTCAGATAGTCGCGGATGCCCCTCTGGAAATTGTAAAAAATGCACAGCCTGTAGACGAAATGCAGGAGCGGGCGGAAGAGAACCGAACTTTCGAGCGCGGGAACGAGCGGGCGCGACAGTGCGCTGCCGGCGTGGAGGCAGTTCCTGACCGACCACGCGAACGGTCCGCGCCGCCTCACCCAGTCCACTTTCAGGTATCGCGACAGTTCAGGGTGTTTTTCGTGGAAGATCGCCGCGGTCGCGCCGGCTAGCCGTCTCTGCTTTAAAAACTCGGGGAACGGTGAACAGCACCAGTGGTCCGCTGCGGCGGCGGGACTGTGGATGAGCCGCGCTCCGTGCCGCTTCTTCAGCCTGTAGCCGAATTCGATGTCTATGTGCCCGTAAAGGTCGAGGTCCGAGTCGAAGCCGCCGGACTCGATGAACAGTTCCCTCGGGATGGAGAGGTTTCCGCCCGCGGAGAATTTGAAATGGACGTCGTCGGGGTCTTTTATCAGGTGCGTGCCCATGAGAATGCCGGAGCTGCCGACGTACCGCTCGAAGGGGGTCAGTTTTTTATCGGGCGGCCAGTGGAGCGAGCCGATCACCGCCGTCGGACCGGGAAATCGGTTGTGGGCGGCGACGTGGGCTTCGAGCGTTCCGGGATGCGGTATGACGTCGTCGTCGAGAAAAAGGATGAAGTCGTTTTCCGCAAGGCGCGCGCCGACGTTGTAGGGTGTGTCCGCCCTGTGCTCCTGCCCGACGTATTTCAGGCGGAAAGCAGGCTTGAAAGCCTCGATCATCGCCCCGGTGTCGTCCGTGCCGCCGTCGTTGACGATGATGACCTCGATGCGGTCCGGCGGCAGGGTCTGTCCCTGTATGGCGATGAGGTTCTTCTCCAGAAGCGTCCGGCGGTTGTACGTGGGGATCACCACGGAGATCGTTGAGCCGTGCGACATCAGCGGGTCCTTCCTCCGGGGGCGAGTAGTCTGCGGGCGTGGTGGCGCGCGCGTGCGAGCGCCCTTTTGACGCGCGGGTTCGAGAGAAGAATGAACCGCACCGCGCCCGCGGGCGACAGCCCCATGCTCCCGATGGCAGCGCGGCGCAGGAAGCGGTAGTCCACGCCTCTTATCTTCGAGCCGTACGGGTTGCGCTTGTAGCCGCCGTGCGAGCTGATGCGCGACAGACCGTTTTCGAGGCAGTACGCGAAGAGGTCGCTCCCCGGCAGCGGCGTGTAGAAGGAAGGACTGTGGTGGTCGGGCGCGATGGTCCGGATCATGCGGACGGTTTCCATCGCCTCTTCTTTCGTTTCGGAGGGGATGCCGAGCATGTAGTTCGCCCAGACGCGTATGCCGAGTTCCCTGCATACCCGCGCGGCTTCGAGATTCTGTTTCACGGTGGTTCCCTTGCGCAGGAAGTTGAGCACCCGCTGGCTTCCGCTTTCGAATCCGATGATCAGCCAGGCGAGTCCCGCCCCGCGCATGGTTTCGATGACGCCCCGCCGGCGCGCGACGTGGTCGGCGCGGCTCTGGCAGGCGAACGGCTGCGCGAAGCCTTCCCCGCGGTAGAGACCGCAGAACGATTCCACCCAGGCGGCGTCCTCCGTGAGGCAGTCGTCGTGGATGAGAAAACTGCTGAAACCGTACCTGTCGCGCAGCGACTTGAGTTCGGCGATGACGTTTTCGGGTGAGCGGCGGCGGACGCGCCTGCCGAAGATCAGGCGTTCCGCGGGCTGGCAGAAGTTGCAGTTGTAGCGGCAGCCTCTACCCGCGATAAGCGTGATGAAGGGGGGAGGCATGTGTTTCATCGGGTACTCGTGCGGACCGAACAGGTCGCGGTCGGCGAAAGGGACGGCGTCGAGTTCGGGCGGCTCGCCGCGGACTATGCGCCCGGGCCGGTCTCCGTCCGCGAGGCGGCGGACCAGCCGCGGGAAGGACGCCTCCGCTTCGCCCGTGAATATGCAGTCGAACACGGGGACGTCCTTGAGTTCATCGGTCATGATGGAGGGGTGCGCGCCGCCGGCGAAGATGAACGCGTCCCGCCGTGCCGCCCGTATGAGCGCGGCGCAGCGGAGGGCGGCGTCATAGTCAACGGACATCATTGTGACGCCGAAGACGGCGCCGTCGGCGGCGCTCACGGCGCGGCGGAAATGACCCCAGTTCTTCATGCGCCGCAGGTCGAGAAGCGAGACGCCGGCGCCGTCGCGCTTCAACGCCGCGCTCAGGGACGCAAGCCCGTGATGAATCCACGAGGCTTCCGCCCATCCGAGATGCGCTGTGTTGAAACCCGAGGTGGATATGCCCGGGTATACGAGTGTGACCGACCGGGTTGCGCTCATGTGCCGCGCCGCCGTTTCCATAGTATAACGCGAATCGTGCGCGGAGGGCGCGCGGGTCGCGGAAGACGCCTTTAAAAGTTCATAACGTTCTAACGGTGTGAAGTAACGTGTATGAAAGAAGAGGAGGATGATGAATCTTAAATCCTGCACCCGCGGAAGCGGAGAATCGAATTCAGAATTTCGAAGGGAAGTTTTTTACTTCTACGTTCAACGTTCATCATTCTGCATTGGATATTCGCCTTGAAAAACGTCACTTCGGTGAATAATTATAAAAGTTCTTTGCGGCAGGGCGGGCGCCTGCGCGCTGAAAACGCGGCGGAAGATAGGAATAATACAGCGGATTGTGTTAGTAAAAAGGGGGCATACCAGATGTAGTATTTTTTTTATTAAAGACTATTGACACGGCACTTTGAGGGGGCTATTATTAGCGACGCCGGAAGCAGCAGCGTCGGAAAAAGCAGGCAGGCGAAGTTGTAAGGAGTTGTGCCCATCGGGGGAAAAGCACTTTAGCGTCGCTTGAACGCTTTTTCGATAGATTCGGAGAAATTAAAGCATTATAATATAAACAAACAGGTTCTCCGCAGAAGCTTCTGCCTCGGTAGAAAGAACAGGGGGGCGAAAACCGATGGAATTTTCAGCCGGAACGCACGGATCACCCTTCAAGTCTGCCGACGCGGACTTTGCGCGGGTGGAGAAAGGGCAGCCGCGGAAGGAAGAGCGCGGGAGCGAACCGTCCAGACAGCTTTCCCGCGAAGATTTCCGCAGGAAGCAGAAGAGAGCGGAGACCGGCTGGAAAATTCCGATCAGTGAAAACTCGCAGAGAGTGCTTGCGAAGCGGTACCTGAAGAAGAACGAACGGGACGAGGTGTGCGAGACGCCGGAGGAGATGTTCCGCCGCGTGGCGCACAACATCGCCTCGGCCGATTTGATCTACGACCCGCGCGTTGACGTCTTGAGGACCGAGGAGAAGTTCTACAAGCTGATGATCGAGATGGCGTTTCTGCCAAACTCGCCCACGCTGATGAACGCGGGGAGGGAACTTCAGCAGCTTTCCGCCTGCTTCGTGCTTCCGATAGAGGATTCGATGGAAGAGATATTCGAGACCGTGAAGAACACGGCGCTCATACACAAGTCGGGCGGCGGGACGGGGTTCAGCTTTTCGAGGCTGAGACCGAAGAATTCGCCGGTGCGCTCCACGCACGGCGCCTCGAGCGGCCCGGTGTCGTTCATGTCGGTCTTCAACGCCGCGACCGAGATCATCAAGCAGGGCGGGACCCGCCGCGGGGCGAACATGGGGATACTCAGGGTTGACCATCCCGACATCATAGACTTCATCACCTGCAAGGAAGACGAGACGAAGATGACCAACTTCAACATCTCGGTCGCTCTCACCGACGCCTTCATGAAAGCCGTCGAGGAGGACACCGAGTACGACATCATAGACCCGCGGACGAAGGAGAAGGTGGACTCGCTCAGCGCCACGATGGTCTTCAACCTCATCGTCGAGATGGCTCACGGAAACGGCGAGCCGGGAATCGTGTTCATAGACAGGATAAACAAGGACAACCCGACGCCCCTTCTGGGGCGCATCGAGAGCACGAATCCCTGCGGCGAACAGCCGCTTCTACCCTACGAGTCGTGCAACCTCGGCTCGATCAACCTCGCAAGAACGGTCAAAAACGGGTCTCTCGACCACGAAAAGCTCCGCAACACCGTGCACGCCGCCATACACTTTCTCGACAACGTGATAGACATGAACCGCTATCCCCTCCCGCGCATCGAGGAAATGACGAAGGGAAACAGGAAGGTGGGTCTCGGCGTGATGGGGTTCGCCGACATGCTCGTGCAGATGGGCATACCGTACGACACCGAGGAAGCCCTCGCCGCCGGGGAGAACGTCATGAAGTTCATCCGCGACGAAGCCCGCAAAGCCTCGATCAAGCTCGCGGAAACGAGGGGCACGTTCCCAAACTTCAAGGGGAGCGCCTACGACGTCCCCGGCGGGGTCAAAATCCGCAACGCCACCATCACCACCATCGCGCCCACGGGCACCATCTCCATCATCGCGAACGCCTCGAGCGGAATCGAGCCTTACTTCGCCGTCTCCTACACGAGAAACGTCATGGACAACGACCAGCTTGTGGAAACGAACCCCTACTTCGAGAAAACAGCCAGAGACGGCGGATTTTACTCCGAGGAACTGATGCGCAGGATCGCAAGGACAGGCAGCCTGCGCTCGTTCAAGGAAATACCGGCGGAAGTGCGGCGGCTGTTCGTCACCGCCCACGACATCACGCCGGAGTGGCACATCAGGATGCAGGCGGCGTTCCAGAAGTACGTTGACAACGCCGTGTCCAAAACCGTGAATTTCCCCAGGGAGGCGACGGGCGCGGACGTCAGCAGGGCGTACATGCTCGCTCACGGTCTCGGGTGCAAGGGCGTGACCATCTACAGGGACGGCAGCCGCAGGAACCAGGTGCTCATGGTAAAAAAGGAGAAGATGAGGGCCGCGGGCGAACCCGGCGAAAAGACCCCCAGGCGGCGACCCTCCGTGACGTACGGGCGCACCGAGCGCGTGGACACGGGCTGCGGCAACCTGTACGTGACCATCAACGAGGACGAAGAGGGAATGTGCGAGTTGTTCACCCAGATGGGGAAATCGGGCGGCTGCGCCGCGTCGCAGTCGGAAGCCATCTCGCGCCTGATCTCGCTGTGCCTGCGCTCGGGCGTGAAGACCGACCAGATCGTCAAGCACCTGCGCGGCATCCGCTGCCACTCGCCCTCCTGGCAGAACGGCGGCCAGATACTCTCATGCCCGGACGCGCTCGGAATCGTCATCGAGAAGTACCTCAGGTGGAAGCAGACGGGAGAGACCGCCGAGCAGGGAAGGATAGAGAAATCCAGGGACAACCTCGACCACCTCGTCGGCGCCTGCCCCGACTGCGGCGGAGTGGTGGAGCACGTTGACGGATGCGACGTTTGCCGCCTGTGCGGCTTCACAAAGTGCGCCTGAGTCCGCGTCCTCCGGTTAACCCCTGACAAAGCGCTCCGTTGCGCGCCGCCGCCGGCGCGATTCCCCGCTCTCATCGGCGGAACCGGCGACAAACTTCGAATCATTGAGAGACTTTCCCGCATTTGATAAAATGAAAAAATGAAGCAGGGTTTAATCTCGAATGAGCTGAAATTGTCGGACCCGCTCATCAGGGACATACTTAGAATGAATCCCTGGTGGGAGGGAAAACCGCTGCCGGTTCTGCCTTCAACGCGCCGACACCTTGCAGCTGGAATCAGGAGTCCTTTCCCTCACCTGACCACAATCGCCGGACATATCGCCGAAAGCGTCGCCGGCGTGTCGCTTCTGAACGTACCGGGTCTCGATATTTCATGGTTCCCGGAAAGACCACATGAACCTGAAATAGATTTTATCCTGACCGTTGGAACGAAGCACGTGCCGCTGGAGGTAAGATACCAGGCGCGGATAGACCCGCTGAGGGATACGGAAGGGTTGAGGACGTTCATCGAAAAAAAAGAAAACAACGCTCCCTTCGGTGTGCTTGTAACCCAGACGGACGGGGCGCCCGTTTACGATCCGAGAATCGTAACGATCCCACTTTCATCCCTGATGCTTATGAGATAGCGCGTAAGCGCTCGGAGAGCGAAGCCTTACGGCCGGTAAGCAGCGGTTCTCCGCCGGGCTTGAACAGCCGGCGGAAATATGTTAGGAAATACACCCGCCTGCCTGTGCCGTCGGCGCCTGCCTGCGTTCTCAGGACAGGCAGGCGGCACAGGCAGGCAACGCGCGGGCAGGTCGGAACGTCGAGGACACACGGGGGACTGCGATGAAACTGACCAGATCGGAGATCAAGGTGATCTACCTCGCTCTTCGCCTGCTCGAAAAGGTGCTTCCGTACGAGGACGACGTCGAAGCAATACTGGACAAATACAGGGAGACCCTCCGTTCCGACGAAATAAAGAAGCTGGAGGACGAGGTGTACGAGCTTGCGTCGGGCACGGAGGAGCTGAAGCCGCTCGCCGAACACCTCTGACCGCATCGAGCGCCCGGCGGCGCCCGCAGTTCGAACCTGCCTGTGCCGGGCGCCTGTCCGCGTGCATCGCACAGGCAGGCGGCAGACGGGTATCGGATGTCGAACAAGGAACCTCGGAACGACGAAGAAGGCTGCGCGCCGGAGCGGGCGGCGCCGGAGCGGGAGGCGCCCGACGTGAAGCCGCGCGAAATAAAGTGGGAAAAACCCCGCCTTTTCTCGGCAAGAAACATAATACTTTACATAGTTATTGCCGTGCTGTGGGCGCTCTTCTTTCTGTTTCACCGGGGCGGTTGAAGGAACGGCGCGCACGCGGCGGATTTCACCCGGATTATTCATCCGGGGAAATCGCAATAACGCCGAACCGCCATTGGCGGATTCCACTGACAACAGGGAAAAGCCCGCTCACCATCTCGCGGGCGCTCGCAAGAATTCGGGGACGCACAAGAATTCGGGGACGCAGAGGGAAACTGCGGCGCAGCCGCAGGCAAACTACTGCGTCCCCGGAAAAACCGGTGTCTCGTGGACTATCGTTCCGACGAAGGAACTCCCGGGCGGCAGATTCACGCCGGGAAAAACTACGGCGTCCGCCGCCCTTGCGCCCGTCCCGACGCGGCATCCCGCGCCGAGAACGGCGAACGGACCTATCTCGGCGCCGCTCTCCACGTCGCAGCCCTCGCCGAAGTAACAGGGGGGGCGCACAGTCGCGCCGGGCGCGACGCGGCTTTCCCCGCGGTGGACGCTGCCGCCGCGAACGGTCAGCCCCTCATCCGGCGGCAGATGCGCCCTGTTTTCGAGAACGTCCCTGTGCGCCTGCAGATACCTGTCCGGCGTTCCGAGGTCGTTCCAGTATCCCCCGTGGACGAACGCCGCGATCTTTTCCCCCGCTGAAAAGAGCGCGGAGGTGAGGTCCGGCGCGAAGCCGAAAAAGGCGCCCGGAGGCACGTGTTCGAGAACGCGCGGCTCGTAAACGTAAACCCCCGCGTTCACGCCGAGGCTGAGCCCCCCCGCCGGTTCGCCCCACACGCTCCTGACGATGGAGCCGCCGTCATAGGCTATCGCCGCGAGCGCCTCCATGCCGGGCGGCGGGGGGACGACAGCGAGCGTGAGGGCGGCGCCGCTGCGGCGGTGGGCGTCAACGATCTGCGCGGGGTCGAGGTCCGTCAGGACGTCGCCGTTGACAACGATGAACGTCCGCCCCTCGAAAAAGCCTTCAGCCTTTTTTATCGCGCCGACGGGACCCATGATAACCGGCTCGAACGAGTAATGGAGATTGACGCCGCGGCGCCGCGTTCCGAGGCGCTCGCGCAGGAGGTCCGCACCGTGATGGAGGTTGATGATGACCTCGGCGACGCCCGCCGCCGCGAGCGAATCCAGGGCGCGGTCAACGAGCGGGCGGTCCAGCAGCGGAAGGAGCGGTTTGGGGATTTTTTCCGTTACCGGGCGCAGTCTTTCGCCGAACCCGGCGGCGAGGATCATCGCCTTCAAGGCATCACCGGCTTTTGCGCGCCGCGGACAGCCCGCCGGTCACCGGTCAGGATGCCGAGGGCATCGCCTGTATGATTTTTTCTTCCTCGCCGGGGACGATTCTTCTGATTTTCCCGCCAAGCTGTGTGAGTTTTTCCGGGAAGCTTTCGTATCCGCGGTCAACGTGTTCGATGGCGAAGACGCGTGTGACGTCCTCTGCGGCGAGTCCCGCGAGCACGAGCGCAGCGCCCGCGCGAAGGTCGGTCGCGGTCACTTCCGCGCCCGTGAGCTTCTCGACGCCCTTGACGACGGCCGTGTTTCCCTGCACCCTGATGTCGGCGCCCATCCTGCACAGTTCCGCCACGTGCATGAAACGGTTCTCCCACACGGTCTCCTTGACTATGCTCACGCCGCCGCCCAGGGACAGAAGGGCGAGCATCTGAGGCTGCATGTCCGTGGGAAAGCCCGGATAGGGCATGGTGGTCAGCTCGGCGGCGTTGATCTTCTTTCTGCCGTGCACCCTGAGGGCGCCTTTCTGCTCGCGTATGCTCACGCCCGCTTCCTTCAGTTTGACTATTATGGGCTTGAGGTCCGTGACCCTCATGTTTTCGATCCAGACCTTGCCGGACGTGATCGCGGCGGCGGTCATGAACGTGCCCGCCTCGATCTGGTCCGGTATCAGCACGTGGGAGGCGCCGTGCAGCTTGGAAACGCCCTCGATTGTTATCGTCTTGGTTCCCTCGCCCTTGATGCGCGCGCCGATGGACTTGAGGAACCACGCGAGGTCAATGATGTGCGGTTCCTCGGCGGCGTTTTCGATGACGGTCGTCCCGTCGGCGAGCGCGGCGGCGGTCATCAGGTTGCACGTCGCTCCTACTGACGGGAAGTCGAGGTAAATCCGCGCCCCCTTCAATTTTCTGCACGACGCCTCCACAAAACCGTGATCGAGGACGATGTTCGCGCCCATCTGCTGAAGCCCGGCGATGTGGTAGTTTATCGGGCGCGACCCGATGGCGCACCCCCCGGGCATCGGCACGCGCACCTTTCCAAAACGGGCTAACAGGGGTCCCATCACGTACACAGACGCCCTCATGCGGTTCATCAGCTCGAACGGGGTCTCGCACCTCTCGATTTCGCGCGCGTCTATCGTCATCGTGTTCTTCTCGAACTGCACCTTCGCACCGAGCCACTCTAAAACCTGTTTCATCGTCATGACGTCCTTGAGGCTGGGGACGTTCCTGATGGTAACTTCCCGGGCGGTCAGCAGCGCGCCTGCCATGATCGGAAGCCCGGCGTTCTTGCTCCCGCTTATCCTGACCACGCCCCTGAGAACGGATGGACCCTCTATGAGATAATGTTCTTCCCTCTCCGCCGCGTTCATTTCATTTCCCGGACTTTGTTTCTTGAAACGGGCTTCGACATTTTATCAGACTGCGATCCGGTTTTCAACAAGGTCTTTCGCCGAAAATTTTTTTTTGCGGCGCCTGTCGCGTACCTTTCATCGCGTCACGATCACCGCCGCGCCGCCGTGTCCGAAGAAAGCCCTTCCAAGCTCCCGCCTGTCGAAGACGACTGCCTTCCCGCGCTCCTCGTCCGCGGCTGCGGGGTCGTTGCACACGATGCCGCCGCCCGCTGTCCACCCCCTCACCACCATGAGGTGTCCGCCGGTGCGCTCCACCGAAGCCCCCCTCAGCCCCCCCTTTTCGTAGGCGACGCTGATCACAGGGGCGACCCCCTCCCGCACAAGGTCGAGCAGGTCATCCCATCGCGAGAACCTCTGCACCCAGGCGCGAAGCCCGTACTCGCCCGCGGCGGCGGCGGCGTACGCCCAGTTCCCGTATATGCCCGCGCCGTAGTCGAAGACCGCCTTCGCCGTCTCGTGCACCGACACGCGCACGCCCAGGCGGCGCAGCGCCATCACGAGCGAAGCAGGCGCGCAGACGCCGGCGTTCCGCATGCCGGCGTCCCACACTTCGCGGGGGTTGAACTGCGAAACCCAGGGCACTTCGAGATCGAAGCCGCTCCCCGGGTCGAATTCGTATTCCGTCCCGTCCGCTTCCAGATTCCCCCCGGAAAAGCATATCGTCACGAGCCTCAACGCAGGGGACGCGCCGCCGCAGGAGCGCATATCGAACCTGTATCTCACGCTTGAAAAATCCCTTGTCGCGCGCAGAACGTCCGCCTCGAGCCTGCCGAAAACACGGTCTTCGCATCTCCTCCCGCCGGCGTCCGCCGCTCCCCAGTCGCCCATTTCGAACCACCCCGACCACACGTCCCCCTCGCTGCCAACGCCAAACCGCGCCTTCATCCCGCAGCCGAACGGCGTGCGCGTGTTCCACGTGAGGACCATCTCCCGCGCAGGAAACGGCAGCGCGACGGGCGCGCTCTCGAAAAAGCCCTCCCTCGCGAACGCGCCTCCCAGCCGGGCGGAGCGCAGTGCGCCGTCACGCAGCTCGACGCCGTCCATGCGCCCGTCCGCGGCATCCTTCCCGAAGTCATGCTGGACGAGTCCGTGCCTCATGGGAATTCGCCCCCTGTACGGGCGAAAAATATTTCGCCCCTACACCCTCGTGATCATCAGTATGACAACCTGAATTATTCCGATGAGGTAGCCGAAGACGCCGCCCATTATTTCGAGGAACTTGAATTCCCTCTTCGTGAATCCGAAGACCACGTTTTCAAGCGTTTCGACGTCGTAGCTGTTGATGCGGCGCGCCACGATCTCCTGTATGTCGAAATCGGTCTCGAGCCTGTCCACGAAGGTCTTTATGATCTCGTTCGCGTTTTCGCTTATCTCCCTTGCGAGGTACTGTTTCAACTGCCCCCTGACGTTGTCGAGGACGAGGTTGTAGGTCCTGCCGATGAAGGACTTGTCCGAGGAGCGCGCGGCGACCCTTTCCTCGATGTAGTGGTCAATGATGTTCGTGATCTCGCCCTCGAGGTTCACCTGTTTGATGAGGTCCTCGAAGTCCTCGAACGAGATCATGTCGCGCTCGACGCTCCTGCCGATGCTCATGGCGATCTCGTGGCGTTTCTTCGGAACGATTCCCTGGATTTTGAAGCCCAGCACGTTGACGGGGTTGCGCGGGCGGAAGATCATCAGTATCGCGAGATAGGTCGTGATCCACCCGATGAAAGCACCCCAGATGGGAATGGTGACCGCCTGAAAGATCATCGCCCAGCTCATGAGTCATCTCCGGGTTTCGGTTTGAGACGGATTATACCCGAATTATTCACGCAGTTTGAATAATTCGGGAAGAAATCGCAAGAATGCTGAAGATTCGAGGCAGAGGGCTGACACCGGACGGGAGCGTACTTGACAGGTACGTGACCGACGGTGGAAGCCCGATAACGAAGAAGATTCGGCGTTATTGCGATTTCCCCGGATGAATAATACGGATTATATCGGGCGCGATCGCGAGTGTAAAGAAAATCGGGCGCCGGGTTTGACGCGTCCGCGCGCTTTCTGTATCATCTACGTGCGGCGGAGGAGGCGGAAATTCCGGCGTCGCGGGCGGTTTGCGAACCATCGGTGAAAGGCGTCCCCATGCCGCCGCGGCGACGGCTTTCAGCGGAGCGGGACACATGAAAAAGACCGGTACGGGAAAGGCGCGGGAAAAGAGCGGAGGCGCGGGGCGGGGCGAAAGCCGCGCCGTGAAGATCACCGAGACGATCTTCCGCGACGCCCACCAGTCGCTCATCGCAACGCGGATGAAGACCGAGGACATGCTTCCCGTGTGCGAGAAGATTGACGGGATAGGGTTTTTCTCGCTCGAAGTGTGGGGCGGCGCCACGTTCGACTCGTGCCTGAGGTTCCTCGATGAAGACCCCTGGGAGCGCCTCTCGACGCTCAAGGAGATGCTTCCGAACACGCCGCTCCAGATGCTGCTGCGCGGACAGAACATCGTCGGCTACAGGCACTACGCCGACGACGTCGTGAGCCGGTTCATCGAGAAGGCTTTCGAGCACGGGATATACGTCTTCCGCATTTTCGACGCCGTGAACGACATACGCAACATGGCGCTCGCGATGCGCCGCGCCGGGGAGGTCGGAGCGCACGTCCAGGGGACGATAAGCTACACCGTCAGCCCCGTGCACACAATCGAAAAATTCGCCGCATTCGCAGGGGAACTGCGCGACAACGGCGCCGACTCCATCTGCATAAAGGACATGGCAGGAATCATCAGCCCCGCCGCCGCCGCCGCCCTCACGAAAGCCCTCAAGGAGCAGACCGGACTTCCCGTCCAGCTTCATTCGCACTGCACGAGCGGGATGGCGCCGATGGCGTACTTCGCCGCCGCGCAGGCGGGCGTGGACGTGCTGGACACCGCCTTCGCTGCCTTCGGGTGGGGCACCTCACAGCCTCCGACCGAAACCATCGTGGCGGGACTGGAAAACACGGGATTCGACACGGGACTGGACATCGAATCGGTCGTCGAAGCCGGCGAATACTTCAAGAATATGAGGGAAAAATACGCCCCGCTCCTGAACCCGCTCTCCGAGCGCGTCCAGACGAACATACTCATCCACCAGATTCCGGGGGGCATGTTCTCGAACCTCGTTTCGCAGCTCGAAAGCCAGAACGCACTCGACAGGCTCGACGATGTGCTCGCGGAAGTGCCCAGGGTCAGAAAGGACCTCGGATACCCCCCGCTCGTCACGCCGACCAGCCAGATCGTGGGCACGCAGGCGACGTTCAACGTCCTCACCGGCGAGCGCTACAAGGTGGTGCCCAACGAGGTCAAGCTCTACGTCAAGGGCATGTACGGCAGAAGCCCCGCGCCCGTTGAGCCGGAGGTGCGCAGGAAGATCATCGGCGACGAACAACCCATTGACCACCGTCCCGCGGACGACCTCGAACCGGAACTCGAGAAGGCGAAACGCGGTATAGCGGACGTCTCCGACCGCGAGGAAGACGCGATATCGTACGCGCTTTTCCCTCAGGTCACCCGCACGTTCCTCGAAAAAAGGCTGAAAGCGCGCGCCGCGCCCGATGCGGCGGAAAAAGAGGAACCCCCGCCGGCAGGGGAGAAACCGCCGGCGGAACCTCCCGCGAAGGCGGAGAGAGAACCGGCGCAGAGCACGCTGAAGAAGATCGCGATTCTGCGCGCGAAGCGGCAGGAAGCGCTTCTGGGCGGCGGCAGGGATTACATTGACAGGCAGCACGAGCAGGGGAAGATGACCGCGCGCGAGCGCGTCGAGATGCTGCTGGACAGGGGGAGCTTCCGCGAACTGGACTCGTTCGTCGTGCACAGGTGCGCGGATTTCGGGCTGGACAAAAAGAGGTTCCTCGGCGACGGTGTCATCACCGGGCACGGGACGGTGGACGGGCGGCCTGTGTGCGTTTTTTCGCAGGATTTCACGGTATTCGGCGGCGCGCTCGGCGAACGGTTCGCTAACAAGGTCTGCAAGATCATGGACATGGCGCTGCGGACCGGCGCGCCCATGATAGGGTTGAACGACTCCGGCGGCGCGCGCATTCAGGAGGGCGTCGTAAGCCTCGGCGGCTACGGCGACATATTCTTCCGCAACGTCATATCATCGGGGGTCATTCCACAGATTTCGGCGATCATGGGACCATGCGCGGGCGGCGCGGTGTACTCGCCCGCGATGACCGACTTCATTATCATGGTCAAGAACACCAGCAAGATGTTCATCACCGGACCCAACGTGATCAAAGCCGCGACTGGCGAGGAGGTCACCTTCGAGGAACTGGGCGGCGCGATGACCCACAACACGAAAAGCGGCGTGGCGCACTTCGCCGTTGACACCGAGCAGGAATGCCTGGACCTGATACGGGACCTCCTGTCCTTCATGCCGGGCAACAACCTGGACGACCCGCCGCGCGTTCCGACGGACGACCCGCCGGACCGCGCCGACGATTCGCTCGTCGGCATCCTGCCGGAGGACTCCAACAAACCGTACGACATGAAGGAGATCATAACGAGCGTGCTCGACGACGGCGAGTTCCTCGAGGTGCAGCCGTTCTGGGCGCAGAACATCGTCGTGGGATTCGGCAGGCTCGACGGCTGCGCGGTCGGCGTCGTCGCCAACCAGCCGGCGGTGATGGCGGGCACGCTCGATATCAGCGCCTCCACTAAAGCGGGGCGCTTCGTGCGGTTCTGCGACTGCTTCAACATCCCGCTCATAACGTTCGTTGACGTGCCGGGGTTCCTGCCGGGAACCAACCAGGAGTACGGCGGCATCATCCGCCACGGCTCGAAGCTGCTCTACGCCTTCATCGAGGCGACGGTCCCCAAGATCACGCTCATCACACGCAAAGCCTACGGCGGCGCCTACGACGTCATGTGCTCAAAGCACTCCGGTGCAGACCTCAACTTCGCCTGGCCCACCGCCGAACTCGCCGTGATGGGTCCCGAAGGCGCGATAAACATAATCTTCCGCAAGGAACTTCAGGAAGCCGCAGACCCGAAAAAGAGGCACGGCGAACTCCTCGAGGAGTACAAGGAGAAATTCGCCAACCCCTACATCGCGTGCGAGTACGGCTTCATAGACGACGTGATCGAGCCGCAGGACACGCGCGCCCGTCTCATCAACGCGCTGCGGGCGACGATCGCGAAGCGCGAGCCGCGACCGAAGCGCAAGCACGGCAACATACCCCTGTGAGAGCCGCGCTCCGCAGGGGGTGAACGATCCGGGACATGACGCACACAACGGGCGCCGCGCCCGCGGCGCTCACGATTCAGGTCAGGGCGGTTCCGCTCCTCCTCGCACTGTGCCTCGCCTGCCGCTCCCCAGCATGCGCGCGCGTAGAGCCGGGCGGACGGGCGGTCGCCCCCGCGACGTCTTTTCAGTCCTCCACGGAGTGGGACCCGCAGCTTCACCTCCCGATTGACGTCGCGATGGTTTACGGTCCAAACCCCGCGAAGATCGCCTCCTGGGCGGAGCGCGGCTACGTCCCGTGGGCGATGTTCAGCGCGAGCTGGCTGGGGAAAAACGAGGAAATAGTGACGCGGAACCCGGACATCGTCCAGACGGCGCGCGGCGGCGTCCCGTTCGAGATGATTCTCGGCAGGGCGTGGGTCGTGCCGGTCGGTCCGTGGCTTGAGCGCGCCGAGACCATCGCCGCGGAGGCGGTCGCGGCGGGCGCGCGGGCTATACTGCCCGAAGAGCCGGAGTTCTTCGCCGTGACCGGCTACAGCGGGGCGTTCCGCGAGGCGTGGGCGCAATACTACGGCGAGCCGTGGGCGGCGCCGCACGAGTCGCCCGCGAACCAATGGCGCGCGAACAGACTCAAGGCGCATCTTTTCACCGAGTACTACAAGCGGACGTGCGGGCGCGCGAAATCGTCCGACCCGGCGGTGAAGTGCATAATTCCCGTACACAGCAATCTGAACTACGCCGACTGGCAGATCGTGGCGCCTCACCATTCGTTTTCAGTCCTGCCGGAGACCGACGGCTTCGTCGCGCAGGTGTGGACCGGAACCGCAAAGCACCCGCACTTCGCGGGCGGCGCCCCCTTCGCAGGCGCCTTCGACTTCGCGTTCCTCGAATACAGCTTCTTTGCCGGGCTTGTCGCGGGCACGCGGAAGGAGATGTGGTTCCTGACCGATCCCGTGGAGGACGCCCCGGGGGCGCCGTGGGACGCGCTCAGGAACTGGTACGAGCAGACGCTCATCGCCGCGCTGATGCACACGGACGTGAACAGGTACGAGTGCCTCCCGTGGCCCAACCGCGTGTTCATGCCGCCCCACCACTACGGTGGCGGTCCGATACCGGAATCCTACGCGTCGGAGCTTCTGACGGTGTGGGCGGCGCAGCGCGATATGCCCGCCGCCGGGGAGTTCGTCGAGCCTGTCAACACGGAAGTGGGCTTTCTGACGTCGGACACGCTGATGTGGCAGCGCGGGCTGGGGGCGGACAGGTTCCGCGGGTTCATCGCGCCGCTTCTCGCCGCGGTGCGGGACGGCGTGTACGCGCGCGTCGTCCCCGCGGAGCGGTTCGCCGAGCCCGACTGGTCGCCCCGCGGCGTCAGGGTGCTCGTTGCGGGATTCGACGCGTGGAAACCGGCGGAGCGCGGGATCGTCGAGGGGCTTGCGCGGTGGGTGAAAGAGGGGGGCGTTCTGCTGTACGTCGGGGGCGGAGACGAGTACGACGGAATCGGGGGCGCATGGTGGAGGGAGGAAGGGTTCGAGTCGCCGTCCGACGCGCTTCTCGCCGAACTCTCGCTGGAGTGCGAGGAAAAAAGGACACACGCGCCGACGGCGGCGATCAGCTCTGTCTTCGGCGCGGCGACGCAGTTGAGGACCGTCGTCGCGACGGACGGCGCGCCGGAGCAGGTGCGGAAGATTGGGCGGGCGCGGTGTCCGCTTCCGATCACGACGTGCGCCGCGCCGGGCGCGGAGGTCTTCATGACGACGGCAGGGAAGCCGGTCGCGTGGGAAGCGGCGGCGGGAAAGGGCTGGATCGTGTACGCGGGTTTCCCCGGCGAGTTCGCGGCGCACGGCGAGGGCGGCGTCGAGGCGGTCATGGGGCTTGTGCGCCACGCCCTCGAGGCGCGCGCCGGGATTCCAATGCACAGCCCCGGCGCGTTCGTCCTGCGGCGCGGGCGTTTCGTCGTCGCGCGCGGCATACGGGGTGAGACGACGCTGGCGGGCGTGTTCATAAACCTGCTTCGCCCGGAAGAACGGGTTAGAAACGGGCTAGAACTCCGCGCGGGCGAAAACGCGTTTCTCCTCGACGTCGAGAGGGCGGTCTCCGAATGCGCCGGAAGGGCGTGCGTGATTCACGCGGGCGGTAATCTCTCGGATGAAGATTTCAGGGAGGACGGGGCGAGGAAACTTTTGAGTTTCAGGCTGGCGGGTCCGGCGGGCCGCACGGGCTACGCGTGGGTTCACGTCCCACCGGGGGCGGCGCCGGAGGAGACATCGGGACTGCCCGTCGTTCTGCACGCCGCGTCCGGGACGGTCCGCGTCGCCGCGCCCCTCGCGCCGGAGGGGAGACGGATCGAAATCGCGTGGCGGTGAGACGCGGCTTCAGGGACGAGTTCCTTTTCGCTGCTTACAACGGTCAACTTGCGCGCTTCCCGTCCAGAATCCGCTTCTCAGCCAAAGCCGCATCCTGGGCTTTCAAGCCGAATTGTTCATCCTGGCTCAAACGGCGTGAACGGTTCGGGTCAAGCCCCTCTGCCTTTCAGGATTACACTCAGGGCTTTTATGGAGACGTAAAACAGATCGCGGGGGGAGCGCATTCTGCCGGGGGCGACCCGCAGAATCTGTGACGGGCGCAGGAAGAACCGGCGGTACGCAAGCCGGTACATCCGCTCCAGCGTCGCCGCCGAGAATCCCGGCATTTCGTAAGAAGCTTTTCCAAGGAAGTACCCCTTATTCCAGAATCTGCCGTCAACCTGATAGATGAATCTGCCCTCGCGTTTCACCATCGCGTGAAGTTCGGTTCCGGGAAAAGGAACGGTCAGGAAGAACTGCGCCTGATTGAGCGGGAGCGAGCATGCGAAGGCTATGGTCTTTTCCATCGTTTTCACGGTGTCAAACGGCAGCCCGAGCATGAAGAAACCGCTGGTGTAAATTCCCGCCCGTCGTATGGCGAGGATGGTGTCTTTAACTTTCGAGAGGTCTATTTTTTTGCCGATTTTGTCCATTATCTCCTGGTCGCCGGTCTCCACGGCGACGGCGACCTTGTAGAAGCCCGCGCGCGCCATTTTCTGGAAGAGTTCGTCATTTCCGATGTCCGGTCTGATGCCGGCGGGAACGGCGAGATGGAGGTCACGGTAGCGGCGCTCCGCAATCCGGTCGCATATTTCCATGGCCCGCGCCGGGGGCAGCGTGAAATTGTCGTCCCAAAAGTGGATTTCGCGCACGCCGTAGCGGTGGTAGACCTCGTCTACTTCCGCGATGACGTTTTCAACGGAGCGGTAGCGAAGCCTGCCTTTGTGAATGATATTGGAACCGCAGTAGATGCAATGGAACGGGCATCCGCGGGAGGTAATCATGGGAAGCACGGGCGGGCGTCTTGTGTGCGGAACGTAATATTTTTTCACGTCTCCCATGTCCCAGGCAGGGAAGGGCAGTCCGTCGAGGTCCCGGATGAGGGAGCGGGGCGGGTTGACTTTAAATCCCGGGTTTCCCGGCGCCCGGTCCCCGGCGCCCGGTCCGCTGTCCGAATACGCTATGCCGCGGACGTTTTCGAGAGGGGTTTCTTTCGCGAGTTCGAGGGCGGTTTCTTCCCCCTCGCCGATCACGACAACGTCCGCGAATTCCGGGACCAGCTTTTCGTACTCCACGGATGGATAAGGCCCCCCCATCACTATGCGGGTTGAAGGGGAATTTTCGCGGATACGGCGCGCCACGTGAAGCGCCGGCGCGATGGTGAGCACATTTGCGGTGATGCCGGCGGTTGTATGCTCTTTGAGTCGGGTTTTCAAAAGGGAATCCCAGTTGCGGCGGTAGTTACAGTCAAGGTAGCTGGCGGGACTCTCATTCCGGCGCAGCCAGGCGGCAATGTACAGCATCCCGATTGACGGCGAGCGGTACGAGTAATAGGCGAAGGGGTTGATGAATATCATGGTAATTCTTAAATTCTTAACAGCCCAGGACGTTTTTTCAACATTTTTCCACCGTTTGTTTGCGGAGGGAATGCTATTGCTCTATTACAAGGGAGAACTCGCCCGGCAGGGGGCCGTCAGGACAAGGTGCGAAAAAAAATTCATTCCGCAGGGCTGCCTTTTGCCGGAACCGGCGGAACGCCGGGGCGTCTTTCGGTTTCCGGTTTTGCGGAAACAGGCTGGATTCTTACGCGGTTCAGATCAGGGGAAGCCCCCAGCTGACGCGCGCCTCGTTCATCGTTTCGTGAATATCCAGAACGTTGTCCACCTGGAGGGCGCGGATCGCGTCCATCACCTTGCTCTGTATGTTTATCAGTTTGATTTCCTGATTCGTGCGGCTTGACTTGTAGGTGAGCGTCACAAGCGCGCCTATGCCCGTACTGTCCATCCATTCGACGTTTTCAAGGTCCAGGACTATCATTTTTTTCATTACCTTGTTGAAGACGGGAAGCAGGTCCTTGTGATTTTCGAAGTCTATCTTCGCCGAGTTCACCTTGATGACCGCGATTTCGCCCTCGTCCCTGACGACGATGTCCCTGGACAGCGAACTGCTGCACTGTATGCAGAATTTAGACCCGGCGGGGTTCAGGTGTCCGCACACCTCGCACTTTTCTCCGTCCTCTCTCCTTACGATCTTCCTCTGGAGCGAAGTCCCGCACCTCGAACAGAACTTGTTCGACGCGGGGTTCTGCGCGCCGCAGCCGGGACAGAAGTTGAAAGCGGGTTTAGCCTCTGCCATAATTTTCCCGTTCACTTATGAAAATTCACCTTTCAGACGCGCCAGATTCCCCGCCTGCACGTGGAGCAAGTATACGTTTAGAGACAAGCCGTGTCAACTGAAATATTCCCGGAAACCAGGCGTTTGAAACGTTCGAGATCATGAAAATCCCGCCGGAACCGCTGAATATTCTCCGCGGACTTCACATCGCCCGTCCCGGAAAGTACATCCGCCTCTTCAGGGGAAAGAGGTTCGTGATAAAGTGCGGCGGCTCTCTGCTCGAGCATCCGCAGACCAGGGAGGGCGTCCTCGACGACGTCGCCCTTCTCGCGCTCGCCGGCATCCGCCCCATCCTCGTCCACGGCGGTTCCGTGCAGGCGGACAGGGAACTCGAGCTTGCCGGCATACCCTGCCGGCGCGTGAAGGGACTGCGGGTGACGTGCGACAGGACGCTGCGGGTCGTGGAGCGCTGCTTCGGACACATAAACGGCGCGACCGTCGCCGGGCTGCGCAACAGGGGAGTCGAGGCGGCGGGATTCAGCGGGAAGAACGGCGGTCTTATACTCGCCGAAAAGATGCTTGTTGACAACGAGGACATCGGGCACGTCGGCGCCGTCACCGCCGTCGCATCAGGAAAACTGGACTCGCTCGACGACCGCGCCGTACCCGTCGTCTCCTCCCTGGGAGTGGACGCCGGGGGCAACACCCTGAACGTCAACGCCGACTACGTCGCCGCCGGCATCGCGCACGCCGTGAACGCCGAAAAACTCATCCTCCTCACCGACGTGCCGGGAATTCTCCTCGACCCGGCGGACGATTCGTCCCTCGTGTCAACGCTGAAAGTAAAAGATGCCGAAAAAATGATAAAGGATCGGGTCATCAACTCGGGGATGATCCCAAAGGTGGAATCGGCGGTCGAAGCCGTCGGAAAAGGACTCCCGAAGGTTCACCTCATCAGCGGAAAGAAACCCCATTCGCTGCTCTACGAGATTTTCACGGACGAGGGCTGCGGCACGCAGATAATTCCCTGACCCCCGCCCCGCGCGGACGTCCCCCTTCCGTCGCGCCGGCGGAGCGCCCGGGCATGAAACCCCGCCCGCTGCCCCGGCGCACGCGGCGCGGCTACTTTCCCCGCCTCATCAGGGGACCCCGGTCCGGGACGCCCTCCCTCCCCATGTCCGCGATCACGCGTCTCACTTCCTGCTCAACCTCGGGCCACACGATGATGAACCTCGCCATCTCCTTCGCGCCGAGGAATTTTTTCAAGCCGTCCCTGAGTTCGAAATCAGTCTTCGCGCGCTCGGCGTGCACCTTATCTATCCCGTCCATCATCTCCACGAGTTCGGCGTCGCCCGCCCCGCGCTCATAGCCGTCCTTCAGCCGCTCCAGCGCCTCGAAATGCCGCTTCGCGAGGTCCTCCCGCTTCTCGAAGTTCGACTTCATCACGTCCATCAGCCTGGCTTCCTTGTCGGGCGGCAGTTCCATTACCTCCGCAACGCGCCAGAGCATCATCATCTCGATTCGCTTTTTGACCTTCTCGCGAAGTTCAGGCGCGTCCCTTTTCCTCCCCTCGGCGAAACCGGAGAGCGCCGCCAGGAGCGCAGCCGCGATCAGAATCGTTCGTCTCACGTTCATTGTCACCCTCCCGCCGTTCCCGTCCGGGGAACGAACGATTTCCCACGCCCGTTTTTGACACGCTTCTCAATGCCGTCGCGCAGGGCTTCGAGACGGGAGCGGTCCATTCCCTCCACCATCTCGAACAGCGGCCTTTCGCCCAGTATTCCAAACTCCCCGCCCCCCTCGATTTCCGCAAGTTCGAGTTCCGCGCCCGCGTAGGTCCGCAGCGGTTCCGCTCCGTAAAACTCCCCGGCGCCGGCTTCGGGCAGTTGGAAAATACCAAACCCGACGTAAGTCGCCATCAACATCCGCACGTCCGCCGCATCGAAGGTTTCCGGTCCCGCGCCGCGCCGGAGCACCGCGAGAGTCGTCGAAAGAACGGACACCGTGAACGCAGCCGTCGCGAGCGCGAGCGCGGGTTTCCATACGGGCGTCACCCTCCGCGGGGGAGCGGCGCCCCCACCCGCCCGCCGCCCACGGGACTCCGCCTCCACCCTGCCGCTCACCCGCTCGGAGAACGCGCTCCAGAAGACCCCCGGCATCTCCGGCGTTTCGTCGCCCCGGAGGGCGTCGAGCGCGAACGCGGTCTCGCGGCGGCGCGCGGCGCACGCACGGCACCGCGACAGATGGCGCTCGAGCCGCTGGAGCGCGCGGGGCGTAAGGCGCCCGTCGAGCGCTTCAACCGCGAGCCTTTTCGCCGTCCCGCACCTCATTTTTCTTCATCCTCTTCCTCAGGTTCTCGACGCCGTAATGAAAA
This sequence comes from bacterium, assembly GCA_040752295.1. Classification (GTDB taxonomy): domain Bacteria; phylum UBP15; class UBA6099; order UBA6099; family JBFMBQ01; genus JBFMFE01. Next base: position 12,068 of record JBFMFE010000097.1, on the reverse strand, counting down.
TGCACCTTCGCCGTCCGCGCCGAACAGCCCGCTATCCTCCCGATCCCGCCGTAGTCCATTTCGTGGAACACCCTGAGCGTCACCACGAGCCTCTGCTTTTCCGGCAGCCTTGCGAGGTGTTCCGCGGCTTCCCGCGCCAGCTCGCTCCGCAGCAGCCTCGAAACCGGCGCCCCTTCCGCGTCTTCCGGCGCGGCGGTCCTCTCCGGGTTGAGTTCCACCGCCGTTTTCCGCGTGCTTATGTGCGACCTGCACAGGTTCACGGCGATCCTGTAGAGCCAGGTTCTGAACTTCGCCCGCCTTTTGAATCCGGGCAGCGCTCCGAGCGCGTTGCAAAACGCCTGCTGGGCAAGCTCCTCGGCGTCCTCCCTCTGGCGCACCATCCTGTAGCACAGCGAGAAGACCTCCTTCTGGTACTTTTTTACGAGCGACTCGAGAGCCTTTCTCTCACCCCTCCCCCACGCGTCCAGAAGCTCCGCGTCTTCGTCTGTCATATATATGACCCCGGATGAGAAAAAAAGTTAAAAGGGCGTGAAAAGCGCCGCCCGGTCGAGCAAAAAAGCGCCGGCGATGCGCCCCTCGCCGCGGCAGCGGAAAAACGTCGCGGCGCGGCGCCCGGCGCCGTTTTTTAAGTCGTATCCGTCGGAAAACATTTCACCGGTCGTACACGAACCGTCACGACGCTCCATCATTGTAAACCCAGGTGAAGTTCCTGTCGCGCATTCCGCCGAACTGCAGTCTTGTGGCGAGTCCGAAAAACTCCCCCTCCGTTATCTCGTACCAGCGCGAGCACTGAAGATCGTGCGGTCTGTGAAACGTCTGAACGTAGCCTCCGGCGTAAACTTCGTACAAGTTGTAGCCTCCGGGGTACTCGACCGCGGCGGCGGTCTCAACGAAGGGGACTCTTCGCCCGCCGGCGCGCATCACGACCTTCTTGTTTCTGTGGGAGTGCGCGTTGAAGACGCCCGCGACGCGCGGATGCGACGCCGCGAGGCTCAGGAACCGCCGACGCCCGGGCATGAACCGCTCAAGCGCCCGCATCACCGGGTGGTGACAGAAGATGAAGACCGGGATGCGCCGGAAGCGCCGGAGTTCCTTCTCGAGCCACCGAAGCTGCGGGCGCGGAAAGACCCCGAAACCCGTCCGCGGCATGACCGTGTCCAGCAGGATGAAGGCGTGCCTGCGGTGCTCGAACGACCGCCACGACCGTTCAAGGCGGAAGGTCTCGAGAAGGTGGTCCGCGCCGTCGGCGCCGAGCCGGTCGTGGTTCCCGCGCATCACGTGGTACGGCGGCGTGAGCCGGTCGAGCATCTCCCTGGCGGCGCTCATCTGTTCCGGTTTCATCTCAGCCGTCAGGTCGCCCTTTACGATCACGAACTCCACTCCCTCGACGCCGTTTATTTCCTCGACTACTTTCTCGGTGGTGAAACGCCAGAAGGGGGTCTCGCTCCCGCTCCACCGGAATCCGGGCGTGAAGGAAAAAAACGGCAGCCCGGGAAGCGTGATTTGCCCCGACACCGCCTCGCCGACGTGCAGGTCGTTGAATGTCGCGAAACGGAAGAGGAAATCGCCGGGCGGAAGCGCGGGCGTCCTGAACCAGCCTGAATGGAAGCTGCGTCCGCCGCCGGGCGAAACTATCCTGAACCTGTACCTGCCGCACGGTTCCAGACCGTCGGCAAGCGCCAGATGGCGCAGCCGGTCGAACGTGTGGACGAACGCCCGGACGTCCCCTTCGCCGCGGGTGGATGAGCACTCGACTCCGAACTCGCCTTCGGAGTCCGAACGCCAGAATATCCACGCGCTCGAAGGGGTTACCGTGACCAGTTCCACCCTCTTCACGACCATGGACACATTATACACGACGGGATTTTCTGCCGCGAAGTTTACGCCGGGAAGCAGGGGCGCGGCGCGCCGCGCCCCTGCGCCCCGGAACGGCGACGGTGCGCGTTTTTCAACGGGGCGTTACCTCTTGAAGTGCCTCATCCCGGTCGTCGCCATTGATATGTTGTGCTCGTCGGCGGCGGCGACGAGTTCGTCGTCGCGAGGCGAGCCGCCGGGCTGTATGATCGCCGCTATCCCGTGCCTTGCGGCTTCGTCTATCACGTCGCGGAACGGTATGAACGCGTCGGATGCCATCACCGAGCCGAGGCACCTGTTCCCGGCTTTTTCGAGCGCGAGCCTCATGGAGTCCATCCGGGACATCTGTCCCGCGCCCGTGCCGATGGTCTGCGCGTCCCTCGCAAGCACGATCGCGTTGGAGCGGACGTACTTGCACACCTTCCAGGCGATTATCATGTCGGTGAGCTGCTTTCGGGTCGGCTTCCGCTTCGTCATGACCTTGAGATGCCCGCCGCGCGGCAGAAGCAGCTCGTCCCTTTCCTGTACGAGCAGTCCTCCCGGCACGCTCCTGACGTCCAGGCCGCCGCCCGGCTTCGACCACCTTTTCACCGGCATCTCGATAATGCGCGTGTGGGCGGCTCTCTTGCTCGAGGCGAACTCCTGAAGCGCGCCCTCGGTGAAGCGCGTGGCGATGACCGCCTCGATGAACGTCCCCGTCATCTCCGCCGCGGCTTTCTTGTCGACCGACCCGTTTATCGCCACCACGCCGCCGACTGCCGACTGCGGGTCAACGTCCCTCGCGCGCCGGTACGCCTTTGCCGGCTCCTTGTCCACCGCGACTCCCACGGGGGTTCCCTGCTTGACCACCACGGCGGCGGTCCTGTCGAACTCGAGCACGATCTCGAGCGCCGTGCTGATGTCCATCACGTTGTTGTAGGAGAGAGCCTGTCCGTTCAACTGCCGCAGGCTGCCCATCGAGACGCCCGCGTAGCGGGGCAGACGGAAAAACGCCGCCTTCTGGTGGGGGTTTTCGCCGTAACGCAGGTCCTCCGCCTTCTCGTGCTTCATGAACAGCGTCGCGGGAAAACGCTTGTCCCTGTGAACCCTGCGCGAGAGAAAGTCGTGGATTTCCATATCGTAGGAGGTCGTGAACTCGAACGCCTTCAGGGCAAGCCTGAAGCGCGTCTCGGGGCTTAACCTGCCGTCCCTCTTTTTCATCTCCTCCATTATTTCTGTGTACTGGGCGGGGCTGACGACGACGCAGGTGTCGGCGTGGTTCGAGGCGGCGGCGCGGATGAGCGCGATGCCGCCCACGTTGATGATGCCGATCGCCTCTTCCGTCCGCGCCTCATCCGTCTGGCGGGTCTCCACCGGCGCGGGAACGTTCACGACCACAAGGTCAATCGGCTCGGCGTTAATCTGCATCAGCGCTTCAAGGTGCTCATTCTTTCCCCTGTCCGCCATGATCGGCGCGAAGATAAGCGGGTGCAGCGTCTTTATCCTGCCGTCGAGCATCTCCGGGAATCCCGTCAGCCGCGACACGTCAATCGCCTTCACGCCCTTCTTTTCGAGCGCTTTCGCGGTGCCGGAAGTCGCGGTTATTTTCACGCCCCTTTTCGACAGGAACGAGCACAACTCGACTATCCCCGTCTTGTCGTGAACGCTGACGAGCGCGCTTGTGATCTTCTTCATCCGCGTTTCCTCCCGATCAACGGCTGCGCGGCTGCGCCCCGCCCCGCCCGCAGTCTCTCCGCGAGCACGGCGGCAAGGGCGTCGTCCGCCGCGAACCTGTAAATTCCGCCGTTCTTCAGCTTGTGACTCCACACGCGCGACAGAGGCAGGTCCTCGAGGAGGCACCGCGCCGCGCCCGCGACCACCTGGTGGGTGCACAGCGCCACGCACGCGCCGCAATCGGCATCGAGAACCTCCGCCAGACCAGCCGCCGCGCGGTCCCCCACGCGCTCCAGGCTCTCGCCCCCGGGAAAATCCACGCTCTCCGGCCTCTCAGCCCACGCGCGCAGAAGTCCCGGACGGCGCCGGTCCGCCTCCTCGATGTTCAGCCCTTCCAGTTCCCCGTGGTCTATCTCCGCCAGCCAGTCCCTCGTCTCCACGGGCAGCCCTTTGAGCCGCGCGATCATCTCCGCGCCCTCGAGCGCCCTTCGCAGCGGGCTTGAGTAAATCCTGTCCACCCGCGCTTCCGCCAGCATCGCCGCCGCCGCCGCCGCCTGCTCCCTCCCGACATCGTTGAGGGGATAGTCGAGCCGCCCCTGGCAGCGTTGCTGCCGGTTGAGGTCGGTCTCGCCGTGCCTGACGAAGTAAAGGACGGTCATTTCGCCGCTATCCTGCCGATCTCGAACCCTCCCGATGACTGTTCGGACAGAAACCCGAGGACGTCGGACGCCGCGCCGCCCGGCACGACGAGCGCCATCCCTATCCCCATGTTGAAGACCCTGTTCATCTCCTCGCCGGCGATGCCGCCGAGTTCCCGGATGAACCCGAAAACGGGCGGCGGCGTCCAGCTCTCAGGAACGATTTCCGCCTTAAGCCCCACGGGAATCACCCGCGAAAGGTTCCCGGCAAGCCCGCCGCCCGTGACGTGGGCGATCCCCCCAACGGGAAACTTTTCGACGAGCTTCAGCACGGCGTCCGCGTATATGACCGTCGGTTCGAGGAGCGCGTCGCCGAGCGGCGCGCCTAATTCCGCGACGTACCCGAAGGGGTCCATGCCGTGAACCTCGAAGACGACCTTGCGCACGAGGGAGAATCCGTTGCTGTGAAGCCCGGATGATGGCAGACCTATCACCGCGTCGCCCGGTCGAATGGATGTCCCGTCTATTATCTTTGTCCTCTCGACGATCCCCACGCAGAAGCCCGCGAGGTCGTACTCGCCCGGGGCGTAGATTCCGGGCATCTCCGCCGTTTCTCCGCCGACGAGCGCGCACCCGGCGCGCCTGCACCCCTCCGCAAGCCCGTCCACTATCTCGACCACCGTCCCCGGGTCGAGTCTGCCGGTCCCTATGTAATCGAGAAAAAACAGCGGGCGCGCGCCCGTCGTGATCACGTCGTTCGCGCACATCGCGACCGCGTCAATCCCGACGGTGTCGTGCCGGTTCATCATGAACGCGACCTTGAGTTTCGTCCCCACGCCGTCGGCGCCGGACACCAGAACCGGGTCCTCCATCGGGTAATCGCGCAGGGAAAACAGGCTCCCGAAACCCCCGATTTCAGTCAGCACGCCGGGTATGAACGTCCGTGAGACCTTTTCCCTTATAAGCTCGACCGCCCGCTCACCCGATGAGATGTCTACGCCGGAGTCCTTGTAGGTGAGGTTTTTTCGGGGTTTCATCAACCGCCCATCGCCCCGTCAGTACCGGGAAACGTCCTTTATCGTCAGGTTCAGGAACTTCACTGGATTCACTATGCGGTTCTTGTAACGCACCTCGTAGTGGACGTGTGTGCCGGTGGTGGTGCCCGTGCGCCCGACGAAGGCGACGATCTGCCCTTTCCTGACGCGCTCGCCCGCACGGACGAGATTCCGCGAGTTGTGCGCGTACACCGTGCTGAATCCGTTGCCGTGGTCTATGCTCACCATCAGCCCGTACCCGTACCGCCAGTCGGAAAACTTCACCGCGCCGTCCGCCGTCGCGTAGATCGGCGTGTTGTACGTCCCCTCGATGTCAATCCCCTCGTGGAACTCCCACCGCCCGTAGAGGGGGTGCACCCTGTAGCCGAATCCAGAGTTGATCTTCACTCTCTTCACCGGGGGGATCGAGGGTATCTGGCTCAGAACGCCGACGAGCCTGTCTATCTCCTTCTCGGCGTCCGCGGTGATGGCTTTCCTCTCGGCGATCTCGTCGCCGAGCGCCGCGAGCCGTTCCCTCACGTCGTCCACCGTGTAATATCCGCGCGACGGCAGGCTCCATGAGTCCTCGCCGCGGGGAGTTCTGATCGTTATCCCCGTCTTCTCCTCGATCCTCTGGTTCGCCCGCTCGATTTCGCTCAGTTCGCGTTCGATCCGGTCCGCCGTCTCCGAAAGGCGCAGTATCTGGGCTTCGACCGTTTCGACGCCGCTCATCTCCTGCGTCTGCCTCTTCAGTCCGATGTAGTTGGTGACGAGGACGGCGTTCGCCGCAAACACGGCGAAGACAATGCCGGCAACCGCGTAGAGGAACCTGTACGAGACCGCGACGTGGTAGAATGACCTCCCGAACCTGGGAAGTATCACGAGGCTCGCGAAGCGCTTTCTGGTCATGCCCACCTGTCCGTTTCAGCCGGCGGCGGCGAAAATCCTCGGGTCCAGGCAGCAGGGCAGTATCGGCAGGTTCAAAAGCGTGCGCGCGAAAGAGTGCGCCGATATCTCGCTCAGCGTCCTCACGCTCTTTTCAATCCTGATGAACCCGAGGTTGAGCACCGGTACACGGTAGGTCAGGTCTATGAAGTTCATGGAAGCGCGCTCGAGGTGATGGTAAAGCTCGTGCGAAACGCAGATGTTGGTCAGCTCCGAGAGCAGGACGCGCGACCTGATCTCCCACGTCGCCACCTTTTCACGGCAGTTCCTCAGCGCCGATTCGTATATCACTATGGTGGGAGGGTTCTCCGAGTACCTCGAAAGAACGTTCAGCGGACGGGACTGGCTGCTGGTTATGTCGAAGATTATGCGCACGTCCATCAGGTTGGCGATCCGTATCGGCTCGCGCGCGCCGAACCTCCTCAGCGTTCTGCCGGCGGTTTCCGCGCCGTGGCGGATTGCGCCGTTGACGATGCCCGGCACTTCGCTCAGCGGAATCCTGTGAAACACCGGGTCGTGCCGAAGCAGTTCCGAGGCGAGGGCGAGATTCAGGTTCTCTTCCCCGGCGGCGAACCCGTGTTGATATCCGCTCCGTATGTTCATCCTATCTGCCCATGCTGGTTTTCTATCATATTTTTTTGAGAGCCTTTCTCCTACCAATCCGTATGTTCATCCTATCTGCCCATGCCGGTTTTCTGGGCGAACTGGTACGCCTTGCCCTCCGTCATGAAAGAGGTTGAGGCGACGAGTTCGACCCTGTGGAAAGCCCTTATGTTCTTCGCCCCGCACACGCCCATCGCCGATTTGAGGCACCCCACAAGGTTCTGCGTGCCGTCGTCCACCTCTGCGGGACCCGCGAGTATGTTTTTCAGGGCGCCGCGGACCCCGACGTGAATCCTCGTCCCCCTCGGGAGGGCTTCGTGGGAGGTCGCCATGCCCCAGTGGAAGCCCTTTCCCGGGGCTTCCCTGCTTTTTGCGAAGATGGCGCCGAGCATGACCGCGTCCGCCCCCGAGGCGAACGCCTTCACCACCTCGCCGCCTGTGGACATGCCGCCGTCGGTGATGACGGGGACGTACCTGCGCGTGGCTTTGTGAAATTCGTCCCTCGCGGCGGCGGCTTCGAGCGTCGCCGTCACCTGCGGCGCGCCGATGCCGAGTACTCCCCTCGTTGTGCACGCGGCGCCGGGTCCCACGCCCACGAGCACGCCCGCCGCACCCGCATCCATGAGGTCTCTTACCACGCGCCGCCCCACGCAGTTGCCTGCGACAACGGGGATTTTCAGCCTTCTGCACAGCTTTTTCAGGTCCAGAGCCTTGCGGCGCGAGGACACGTGGCGCACGGACGTGACCGTGGATTGAACAACGAATACATCGGCGCCGGCGTCCTCGGCGACCTCTCCGAAGCGTTCCGCGTCCTGCGGAACGGATGAAACAGCGCAGACGATTTTACCCTTCTTCATCTCCCTGATTCTCTTTATTACAAGGTCTTCCTTTATTTCCGACTTATAAACGCTCTGTATAAGGGGCGTCGCGTCCGCAGCGCCGGCTGCGATTATCCTCTCAATCTGTTCTCCCGGGTCTTCGTACCTCGTCTGAAGTCCGTGCAGATTAAGCACAGCCAGTCCGCCCAGCTTTCCCATCTCGACAGCGAAGCGGACGTCCACCACGCCGTCCATTGCCGAGGCTATGAAAGGAATGGAAAAAACGTGATTTCCGAGCCTGAAATCGGTGGAAACGTCCTCGGGGTCCATGGTCGTGCCCGAGGGCACTATCGAGACGTCGTCAAAACCGAGCGCAAAAGGGATTGTCCGCCCGCCTGTCTTCAGTTTCATGAGTTGAGGGATTGTAACAGACCGGTCAACCTTTGTCAATAAATCGGGCTGTTCAGCCGTCCGTTAAAGGGTTTCCTTCCGGCGAAAGCCTCCAAAACGGCATCACATCAGCGATTGCGGGATTCTGTGAATATGAAATGCGGTAGTGAACGCTTATTCACAGAGTTTTCCACAAATTCACAAGGCTTTTTTCAATAGAACATACGTTTTGTGGAAAAACTCGACTTTAAAAGGATAAGAGTAGCTGTTAAACAGGCTGAAAAAAGCGATTTTCAGGCACAATGCAATACATTCGATGGCTATAGCGTCAAATAAGCAAGTTTGGCGCAGGGGTAAGCGGGTGTCCTTTTCGACCATGTGTGTAAAGTTCAAAGGCTGCTTTCGCTATCATCGCCGCGTTGTCGGTGCAGAACAGGGGAGGGGGAATGTGCAGTGCGATACCCTCATCATCGCATCTTGAACGCATCTTTTCCCTTAACATGCGGTTCGCGGCGACGCCGCCGGACACGTACGCCTGCGTGACGCCTGTCTTCGCCGCCGCGCGGACCGTTTTTTCGGTGAGAACGGTCGCGACCGCGTCCTCGAAAGCGAAGGCGATTTCGAAGGGATCGGCGCTCCGACCACGCTCTTTCACGTGGTTTATCACAGCCGTTTTCAGCCCGCTGAAGCTGAAGTCGAAATTTTCCGCCCCGAGCATCGGACGGGGAAAGCGGACGGATGATTTTCCCGCCTTCGCCGCCGCCGCCTCGATCGCGGGTCCGCCGGGATAGCCCAGTCCGAGAAAACGCGCTATCTTGTCAAACGCCTCTCCCGCCGCGTCGTCCACCGTGCCGCCCAGCCGCTCGTAATCGAGCGCCGAGCGCATGTAGAACAGTTCCGTGTGTCCGCCCGAAACGATAAGGCTCACGGCGGGGAACACAGGGCTTTCCATGTCGAGGAGGTTCGCCAGCATGTGCCCCATGAGGTGACTGACACCGACGCAGGGCGTCCTCGTGAGGCTCGATATGGCGCGGGCGCACGCGATGCCGACGGCGAGGCTCACAGCAAGCCCCGGACCAGTCGTGACGCCGATTAGCGAGATGTCGCCGAACGACGCGCCGGCTTCCTCGAGCGCCATTTTCAGAAGGGGGTTGAGATTTGCCTCGTGCCGGCGCGCCGCCAGCTCCGGCACCACACCGCCGAACGGGGCGTGGGTCTCGACCTGCGAGGCGGTCGAATTGGAAAGAAGCCGGTTCCCCCCGCGCAGTACCGCCACCGACGTCTCGTCGCACGATGTCTCGATCCCGAGCGTCAGAAAATCGTCGTCTTTTCCGCCGCGCCGCGCCGGGTGCGTCATGGGGGGGCCACACTCATAAGCGTGATGTCGCTCTCTATCCGGGCATCCATCTCGAAAGCACGGTTCCAGGGGAACCACGCCCTTTTCACCGCGGCGCCGTTCAGAACGAACCGGGTTGAGGGGAGGAACGAGTCGAGCACGGCGCCGGAGGCGTGTTCCATGAACTTCTTCAGCTCCGCGGCGAGGTCTTCCGTGAGCGTGCGGGAAGCCTGGAGCGTGTCGTCGAAGTTTCCTGCGGGGTCGGCGGACTGAATAAGGCGTCCCCTTGCCGCCGAGGAGAACGCGCAGTCGTGCGCGAGGCGCTCGATCATGAACGCCAGGTGTTTTTTCAGGACGCGCTCACGCTGTTTTGCGGCGCCGGCGCGTTGCAGAGCGCGCCACAGTACGGCGCAGTGCGCGATGAGACAGCCGGAGCGGTTCGCGAGCGTGTTCCATCCGGCGTATGAAAAGAGCGAAAAGAACATTTTTCTTTTCAGGAGTTGGGCGGCGAGCGCCGCGTCGCCCCCGTTTATGAAGGCGCAGTCGAGAAGGGCGACACGTTTTCCCGCGGCGAGGCGAGAGGCGACGAGCGCGAGCGTGTTCTCCGCCGCGCCGGGGTCCGTGCGGAAACGGCGCTTTCCGCCGAGCTGGAGGAGGAAGACGTCCTCGGGAGCGCGTGAGCCGAAGTGCGGGATTATCTCTATCGAGGCGTTTTCCGCGTCGCCGGTCACGGCGCATCCGCAAATCCGCGCCTGCCGGGCTATGGTTTCCGCGAGAGGCTGGTTCTCGTACGCGGGCGCGGATTCGAGGCGCGCCCCGGCGGGGTGGATGAAAAACGAGGGCGGCGCGTCGTTTCCGCCGCCCGCGGCGCGGGCAACGAGCAGAAGCGCCGTCTCGTCGGTCCCGGTCGTGACGAAAACGCGCCGCGCGAGCGCGTCTTCCCTCGCCCTCTCTTCCAGTTCATCCGTCTCGCGGCGGAAGGGGTCGCCCGGGGCGGTGTCTTCCTTTGCGAACACGAGCGTATCGAAGACGCCGGCGGCGGCGGCGGTCAGCAGGTCGAGATCGAAACCGTGGTTTCTGTTCCGCATGTCGAGGAACCATTGCGGGTGCGCGCCCTTCTCCGCCATGGATTTCCAGAGTCTCAGCGATTCCGCGTCGCGAACCGTCACGGAGTCCCTCAGAACGCTCTTGAACGCGTGGATTTGAAGCCCCGGGATCAACTCCTTGATCAGCCTGAGTTTTTCGACGACTTCGCCGGGGCGGAAGGGAGGATCGGACGGCTCCCTCGAGAAGACGAGACCCCCGAAGAGCAGGAAATCGAGAGAGGCAAAGAGCGCGCCGGCGCCGGCGTTGCCGTGAAGCCATCGCAGCACGCTCGCCGCGCTGCCGCGCCGGTCCCTGTCACCAAGCCATTTCAGCGGGGGGGTACGGAGAACGTCCGCCCCGATGGCGGCGATTTTCCGGGGCAGATCGAGAGAGACCGGACGGCTGTCGTGGGGAACGAGCAGTTTCATCGCGCGAAGCCGACGTGTATTTTACAGGCGTGTTTCCGTGTTCACAACGACGGAGGGGACGGCGCCGGGAGTCTCACTTTACGTACCCGAGAGCCTTGAGCCGCCTTATGAGCGTCGGCGATGGTTTGGCGTCATCGCGGACGGCGTTCGCCCGGCGCGAGGCGTCGCGCTGCGCGAGCGCCAGTTCCGCGAGGCGGTCGGCGGCGGGGGGCATTTCCTCCGACAGGTCGCGCCGCTCGCCGGGGTCGTCGCTGAGGTTGAACAGCCTGCGCTCGCCGGCGGTGACGTCGAGTATCAGCTTGAAGTCGCCGTCGCGGATGCAGATGAGTTCGTGGTCCTCGCCGTAGGCGTCGAAGGGTAGGCCGGTCGTCGCGACGAACGGCGGCGGCGGGGGCGGCTGCCCCGGGAACAGCGTCGCCCGTTTCGCGGCGGCGCCGGGCGCCTCGATCCCCTGCCAGTCCAGTATCGAGGGCAGAAGCTCCATCAGGGAGTGAGGCTCGGCGACGCGCGTTCCCGGCTTCAGCCCCGGCGGCAGGCTGCCCCACAGTATGAGCGGCACGCGCACCGTTTCCTCGTAAAGCTGCGTGCCGTGCATCAGGTCGCCGTGCTCGAGGAACATCTCTCCGTGGTCGGCGGTCACGACGACGAGCGTGCCGTCGAGTGCGCCCGCGTCCTTCATCATGTTGAACGTCCGCTCCAGCCATCCGTCCGCGTATCGGACTTCCTCGTCGTAGAGCGTGCGCATGTAGCCGGCGTTGCCGGGCGGCAGGTAGTCGGCGGGGTTCAGCCCTTCGAGCACGTATTTGTGCCGCGTGTCCCTGGGGTCGGCGGCGAAGCCGGGCGGTCTGCCGCGCCGCGACAGGTCGGCGATTGCGTCCGGCGCGAAGTACGGGTCGTGAGGGTCTATGAGGTGGACGTACAGAAAGAACGGGAAGCGGTTTTTCCATGAGTAGAGAAAGTGGGTCTTCAGCTCGTTGAACATCACGTCCGCGGGGGGCCAGAAGCGGACGCGGAAGAACCTGAACCCGGCGTCGAAGTTGTCGAGAGGACCGACAAGCGAGTTGGCGGAGAATCCCGCCGTGTAGTACCCCGCCGCCTCGAACCGCGGGACGAGGCTCATCCCGGAATTCCATTCGCTGAGGTTGAACGAGTTCGACTCGTAGGGGTCAAGCCCCGTGAAGAGCGACGGCACGCTCAGGTACGTCGCCGCGCCGGGCGACCAGACGTTCTCGTAGACCGCGCCTTCGTCCGCCAGCCGGTCGAGGAACGGCGTGTTCGCTGAT
>JBFMFE010000096.1:0-3683 GCA_040752295.1 bacterium | reverse complement strand
GTAACGACCTGATACCGAACCTCGTGGAGACGGTGAAAGGATACGCGAAGCACGAGAGGGAGATATTCGAGAACGTGGCGGCGTCGAGGGCGAAGCTGGCGGGGGCGCGGACCGTCGGCGAGAAGATCGAGGCGAACAACGAACTGGCGGGAGCGCTCGCGAGACTGCTGATGATAGTGGAGCGTTATCCGGACCTCAAGGCGAGCGAGCAGTTCACGGGGCTGCGCTACGAGCTTGCGGGCACGGAGAACCGCATCGCCGCCGAGCGGCGGCGGTACAACGAGGCGGTGAGGGCGATGAAGACGTACGCCCGGGGTTTTCCGGGGCGGTTTTTCTACTCGGTCCTCGCGCCGATGCTGAACATCGAAGACAAACCCTACTTCGAGGCGCCGAAGGAGGAGAAAAAACTGCCCGAGGTAAAGTTCTGACGCGCGCGGGGTTCACATTTTCCGGCGCGGGAAGGCGTGCTGCGGACTGCCGAAGCCCCGGCGGGTGGACACTCCGGGGGAAAGAACGCGGGCGAACCGATGGAAATGAACGCGAGCGGCGCGCCGTCCGAGGCTGTCGGGCGCGCGGGGAAGTTGCTGGGCGGGTCGCGCAGCGTGGTGGTCTTCACCGGCGCGGGCATAAGCACGGAGTCCGGGATACCCGATTTCCGCAGCCCCGGCGGCGTGTGGAGCAGGCACAGACCCGTGACGTACCAGGAGTTTGTGTCGAGCCGCGAGGCGCGCGCCGCCTACTGGAAGATGAAACGTGAGGGATGGAACGAGTTCGCTGCCTCCGCTCCGAACCCCGCGCACCTTGCGATCGTGCAGATCGAAAGAGCCGGGCGGCTCACGGGTCTGATCACGCAGAACATAGACGGTCTTCACCTTGCCGCCGGCAATTCGGAGGAGAAGATAGTGGAGCTTCACGGGAACAACAGGTACGTGAAGTGTCTCACGTGCGGAGCGGTAACCGGCATGGAGGAGGCAATCCGGCGGATTGACGGCGGCGAGGAGGCGCCCGAATGCCTCGAGTGCGGGGGTCTTCTGAAGCCGGCGACCGTCTCTTTCGGGCAGGAGATGCCGCGGGGGGAGATGGAGCGCGCGCATGAATACTCCACGGAGTGCGATCTTTTCACCGTTGTGGGAAGCTCGCTGGTGGTCCAGCCTGCGGCGTCGTTTCCCGTGATAGCGAAGAGGAGCGGCGCAAAGCTCATTTTCATCAACATGACCCCCACCCCGCTTGACGCGATCGCGGACGTGATCATAAGGGGGACGGCGGGTGCGGCGCTGCCCGCGGTCGTGGCTGCCGCGGGGCTGAAAACAAGGGTTCAGGGCATCGAAGGGGAAGAACGAGCCGGCAGACAGTTGAAAATGGAATAAACCTCGGTGCTCTCCGTGCCTCTGTGTTTCGCTCTTTTTCTTCTTTTGTCAACACAGAAACACGGAGATCACAGGGCGTCCGGTGTCCGCAACCAAATTGAGCCGACCGTGACTGTGCCTTCAAAACCGGGCACGGGCACCTGCCTGCCGCCCCCTGTCTGCCGTGCACGGCACAGGCAGGCAGGCGCACACGGGCAGGGGCACGAAAAATAAAAAACAGAGATTTGGAAAGGCGTTTTGAAGTATTCTTCGCAAAAAACGAAGAACACTGATTTTCATTGAAATAAATTCACCCTCAATCATAGTGAAGTGCCGATGGAGATCGTCAGGTTGCAATTGTTCAGCCACGGGACGTTTCCGTAATTTCCGATAAGTCCTGCATTGTGGAGCAGAGGAAGGTGCGCTTTTTTGTTCAGGACGACTTCTATGTTCTTGTTGTCGAGGCGCACGCGGCCCAGGTTGGAGACGAACTTGCGATACATCTGCCTGGCTGTGGCTTTCTCGAACCCCTTGACGTGCCGGCCGAGAAGCAGGTAGCAGGTATGGGCGAAAATGGTCATGGCGAGATCGAAATCAACTTTCACGACGATGGAGGATGAGAGCCTGTTGAGGTGGAAAAAGTCGATCTGCTCGGCGATTTCCTTCTCTATCAGCCAGCGGCGTCCGTACCGTCGCAGAAGCTGCGTGAGCTTTGCATCCAGAACGTTGGTGATGATGATGGAGGGGCGCTCGCGGCCGTGGTCTTTGATCACGATCTGGCGCAGTTGTCCCTCGTAGTTGCGAAGCGTCACCAGGGAGTCATGGGCCTTGAGGGAGCGGTATTTTCTTTTGAATTCCGATCCCAGGTCAACGCCCTGCCACGATTCGTCGGGAAGGGTTGCGATCTGCCTGTCGAGGGATTTGCTGTGGCGGCGGATGGTGATGAATTTGATGCCGTCGCCGTTGAGCCGCGAGAGGTTCTTGTACGTGGTGACTTTCGAGTCGAATATCAGGCAGTTGACGGGGGCGCCGGTCTCGCGGTAGAAGTCCACGAATTCGAGCACGCCGTCGGACTCGTCGCGGTGAAGAACACCGGCGTCGCCGTAGACGAGAAGCCCCGTGTCGGCATCCTGGGCAAGCAGCGCCAGCACACTTTTGAGGGCCTTGCCGCGTTTTCCCGACCAATTGTTCTCCAGCGTGCTTTCGTCTCCCCAATGGGGGATGGCGGTGAAGTCCAGGTTCACGTCGCCCCCGCAGGGCAGCAGAGGGAGCGCGGCGCGGCACAGCGCCTTTGTGAAGCGGCGGTTCATGCCGGTGGTCACGCGCCAGGAGTAACCGCTGAGGGCAGCGGTTTTTGGCAGCGCGTTCAGGACGGCGAACAGCCCGAATCCCCGGTCCAGCGACACCTCGTCAACGTGGCTGAGGCGTTCATTGTCCGATAGTTTCAAGGTCAGAAACGAGAGGATCATGTTGAGGGCCGGCAGGGCGCTGGTTCCGGGATAGCGGGCCTCGCGCACCAGATTCATGACATCAAGCCGTTTGAGAATTCCCGTGAACAGGAACAACCCGACGCCCCTGCTTGCGAACTCGACCGGCTCCAGGTTCTCCCAGTCTATCACCTCGGACTGGGGCGGCTCGCAGACGCCGGCGGCGGCCCCCGCCTCGCGAAGCCTGCGCCCCCGGCGTTCCAGGCGGGCGAAACCGCAATCCTTCAAGATATTGTCTATAGTCCCATAACTCAAGCATACGCCATGCGCGTCGAGCGCCACCTTGATGTCCGGGACCGACAACTCTTTTTCCCGAAGCGCCGTAATCATGTCCACAACGTCCGCCGGAACGCGCCGCCCCTTGGGCCCCGTCTTCGTTTCTTTGAAGAAGAAATAATATGGGTCCATCTCCTTGAGGAATTTCAGGAAATCCCTTTTCACCGTGCGGAACGAATGGAAAGTCATCCCGTAAGCCTGGGCGGCCTCGGATTCGGTTGCGTCGGTGGTGAAGAAGAACCTGAGGGCATCGTAATTTCTGTGCAGAGGGTGTTGCGGGGTGGAGAAAAAAGTTTTTGCGTCCATGATATGAGGATATAATTGTTATAATGAAATGTCAATAGCAAGAACAAATAAAATTTATAATGCCGCACAATAGCGCACTTTGGCATACACTTTCTCGGTTATTACATCGGTCTCAATATGGTGAACTTTCGTACTTTTTGATTCCCGCTCCACGCCTGTCTGCCGTGCCCGGCACAGGCAGGGAGGAAGCTTTAAAGGCAAATGAATTTTATGTATGTCCGATGCAAATCCGATCATGCGAAAAACAGTATGCGCGAAGCCCCTTGGA
>JBFMFE010000095.1:0-7217 GCA_040752295.1 bacterium | reverse complement strand
CCAGGGGTGCATTATCCACCTTTTGCTTTGAATTATACACGGTTTTGAGAAAAATGCAAAATTCAAAAAAAAAGCTGGCTTCGGGATACAGCGGGTCGGAGGGGTAAAAGTTCGAAGCTGCGTAACTGTTTACTGAAATGAAGTTTGGTCTTGAAAGAAACTGGACTTTCGTAGTTTTGGCAAGGGCGAGATGGACCTGCTGTACTCCCTTACGCTCCGTGAAGATGGAATTTTATCAATGTCGCGATTACATGAACAAATCTGAAATCGGAGAATTTCGGGGATATGACCGGAATTTTTCTGTATGTTTTTTCTTTCCGTGCCCGTGCCCGTGAGCGTGCCCGTGCCCGCATTCTTTTATTTCTTTACGGGCACGCCTGTCTGCGTGCGGACACGCACAGGCAGGCACACGGGCACGTTGACTCGGAAATTCGACGTCGAAAAATGCGAAAGTCCAGTTCATCATTCATCTTTTTTCGATGTTAACCGGCGATGGGGACGGTGGAAGAAGCTCGTGGGATTACGAGGGGGTTCGACGGGCGCGGGTTTTCGGCGAGTGCGCGTTCGAGCGCGTCGTCGAGGGACGCCGCGGGGACGAATCCGATGGAGGTGACGAAGCCGGGGTCGAGGGCGCTGACGAGGAAGACGCGGCACGCGGCGGCTTTTTCGAGGAAGCGCAGGGCGGTGTAGCCGGGAACTTCGAAGCGGAGGCGGAGGCGGCGTTCTATTTCTTTCGTGTCGCCGACGGCGAGCCAGTCGCTGAAGCCGTCCATGCCTGCGCCCTCGGAGCAGGCGGCGAGCCAGACGAGCGCGCCGCCGGGGGCGACGGCGCGGAAGGCGTTGTCGAAGCCCTTGTGCGCCTGAAAGAGGTTCAGGTCGAAGGGGCTGCCGCCGTTGGAGGCGATAACGAGGTCGGCTTTTCGGCGGAGCGGGACTGCCGCGAGGCTCGCGCAGAACCGGCAGCCCTCGAGGTGGGCTGTGACGGGATCGCCCGCGAAGACGCCCGCGACGGCGCCGGAGTTGAGGACGAAGTTGACGAGGAATGCGCCGCCCGCCATGCGGCAGGCTTCGACCATGTCCTCATGGACGGGGTTGCCGTCGAGGACGCACGTCGCTGCGGCGGGGCGGGAACCGCCTGCCGGGGAGAGGTTGAGGGAGTGGTTGCGGAGAATGGATTCGCGGGCGCACAGTCCCGGGAGTATGGTTTTGCGCCCGCCGCCGAACCCGGCGTAGTAGTGGGGCTGAATCTGCCCGGTGAGGATGAGGGCGTCGAAGTCAGCGAGGCGGCGGTTGAGACCGACGGGCGTGCCGCGCGAGGTGCGCCCCGCGTGAAAGAAAGCCCCGGTGTCGTCGCAGTCGTTGTGGAAGACGGGAAAGCCGGCGGCGGCGTCCGCGCCGAGTATGGCGGCTTTGTCGGAGTCCGAGGGCGGCGGGTGGGTGCCGTTGGCGACGATGAAGGCGACGTTTTGCGGGGGGATTCCGGCGTCGGAGACGGCGTTCAGGAGCGCCGGCATCCAGAGTGGGGCGTGGTAATCGCGGTACCTGTCGGAGACGGCGATGAGCGCGGAGCGTTTGCGGCGGAGGAAATTTTTGAGAGGGGGCGCGGCGACGGGGCGCAGGAGTGCGTCGAGGAGGAGCCGGACGGGGTCGGAGATGAGCGGCGGCGGGGGCGGCGGTTCGAGGAGCGCGGCGGAGTGCAGGAGCGGGTGGGAGGAGCGGATTTCGGCGCCGCCGTACTTAAGGGTCGCGCCGCTGCGTGGAGGTTCTGCCATTGAGGTACTTGATGAGGCGGACGCGGCTTCCGCCGTTGTCGTAGTGCACCTCGTCAACGACCCGGCTGACGAGGAAGATGCCCCTTCCCCTTTCGCGGACGAGAGCGGAGGGGGCGGTGGGATCGGGGAGTTGTTCGAGGGTGAAGCCTTCGCCTTCGTCCTCGATTTCGAATTCGAGCCTGTCACGGAAGAGGCGGCACTTGACGCGGACCGCCTTGGCGGGGTCCATGCGGTTGCCGTGTTCGATGGCGTTGATGCCCAGTTCGTGGAGCGCGAGTT
The DNA here is from genome assembly GCA_040752295.1 of bacterium. Taxonomy (GTDB): domain Bacteria; phylum UBP15; class UBA6099; order UBA6099; family JBFMBQ01; genus JBFMFE01. The sequence continues at coordinate 5,166 of JBFMFE010000095.1, read as the reverse complement.
TGAGTTCCCAGATTTCCTCGGATGCGAGGCTGGTGTTGAGGAACAGGTCGCTGACGAACTCGTTGACCTGTTCGAGGTACTTGAACCTGCTTTCGAAGTGGAAGGCGATCTCCTGGCTGAGTCCGTCGCGCGCGAACGACTGCCTGCGCCTGTTGAAAACGGAATTCATTTCGGCGAGCAGTTCGTCAATGTCGAAGGGTTTGAAGACGTAGCCGTCGGCGCCGGTCTTGAGTCCGACGATCTTGTCCTGTTCGGTGTCCTTTGCCGAGAGCATGAGTATGGGGAGGCGGTTGTATTCCTTCTGCATTTTGAGGCGGTGGCAGACCTCGCAGCCGTCAATTCCCGGCATCATGACGTCGAGTATGACCAGGTCGTAGTCGCCGGCGTAGATTTTGTCCAGCGCTTCCTCGCCGCTGAGAGCGTGTTCGGGCTGGTAGCCCTGCGAGCGGAGGAATCTCGAGAGCATGAGGCAGAGGTCGAGGTCGTCGTCAACGATGAGGATTTTAGAGAGCCGCGCGTTTTTCATTTCAGACGAGTTTTTTGACTCTTTCGACGACTGCCGGGAGGACTTCCTCGAGCCGGTCGTTGATGACGACCGCGGCGTAAGGGTCCATGTACGTGGGCTGGAGGTTGATGACGACGACCTTAGCGCCGAACCTGACGGCTGTCTGCGGGAGCAGGGAGGCAGGGGCGACGGTGAGGGATGAGCCGACGACGAGGAGGAGTGCGCAGCCCTCGCAATCGCTCTGCGCCTGGAGGAGCGCGTCGTAGGGAAGCGGTTCGCCGAAGAGGACGACGTCGGGCTTGACGACGCCTCCGCAGCGGCAGTAGGGGACGACGCCGCCGCCCGCGAGGGATTTGAGTTCGTCGCGGAGATAGTTTTTGCGGCATTTGAGGCAGTGGGCGCGCTGACCGTTGCCGTGGAGTTCGATGACGTTTCTGCTCCCGGCTTTCTGGTGCAGGTTGTCCACGTTCTGTGTGATGACGGATTTGAGGAGGTTCATCGCCTCGAGTTCGGCGAGTGCGGCGTGCGCCGGGTTGGGTTCGCATCTTCCGATGAGGTCGGATATGGGCTGCATGAAGCGGTAGAACTTTTCGGGGTCGGCGAGGAAGGCGTCAATTGTGGCGACTTCGATGGGGTCAACCTTTTCCCAGAGACCCGTGCCCGGGCTTCTGAAATCGGGGATGCCGGACGGTGTGCTGCTTCCCGCGCCTGTGAGGGCGACGGTGGAGCGCGATTCGACGATCAGCATGGCGACGCGGTCTATATCGCCGTTGAGAGTCAACTTCAACCACTCTTTCCGAGTTTTATGCCGAGGCTGCGGAAAGCCTCGAGGTAGTCGTCGTAGCCGGCGGGGAAAGAGAGGCGGTCGAGTAAGACGCCGGAGGGGTCCATGAGAACTATCTGGGGGACGCCGGAGACGAGGTACTCGTCGGAGAGCCTCTGGTTTTTGTCCACGTTGATGGAGCGGACGACGACGGCGCCGCCGAAGGAGGATTTGAAGCGGTCAACTTCCGGGATGAGGACGCGGCAGTAGGAGCACCAGTCCGCCATGAAGAAGACCAGAGAGGGCTTGCGTGCGGCGATTGCGCCGGCGATTGACTCGACGCCGGGGAGGCGGCGGGATTTGCCCGATATGAGTTTCTTTACCTGCGCGTAGTCGAGGTCAATCACGAACGCGCGGACGATGCCCTCGCCGGGTCTGATGAGGAACGTCGTCGGCGCGTACCGGACGCCGTAGGCGGCGGAGATTCCGGGGTTTTCGCCGGCGTTGACGGCGTGGAGGGCGCCTTTTCCGCCGGAGCGGCGCACGATCTTTCTGAGTTTCGGGAGCGGGTCGCGGCTTTCGGGGACTTCGGCGGCGTAGAAGTGGAGAACGACCGTTCTGCCGGCGCGCAGGTCGCGGGAGAGGACGGGGCGGAAGTTATCGGCGTCGAGTTCCTCCCCGGCGCGCGATGAAGTCGCGAGGGCGCAGGCGAGCAAGAGAATGGAGAGTCCCGCGCCGCATCGGAGAAGCCGGAGAGAACTCACGGCGGTATTATAACACACCGGCGGCGGATTTGCATGGGTTCTGGATTATTGTTTGTTTTGTCTTACGATTACGGGATTGTATAAAAAACTTTATTAAAAAAGGGGTTTATTTTTGGCTGCGACGCGTGTAAAATTAAATCGGGTGTGATATGAGGAGAGGATATCCGAAAGACAGTAAAGGCGTGCTGTACATAACGGAGATGATGGTGATAGTCGCCGTTTTAGGCGTTATGGCGGCGTTGTTTTACGGTACGTACGATCGGTACCGCGAGCGGACGCGCGTGCGAAACGCAATCCACGCGCTGTTCACCATCAAGAAGGCGATAGAGGGGTACTCGCTGACGTGCCTCGGATATCCGTTCGGTCCCGCGTACGACCCGAGTTCGAACAGCGTGGAGAACCTGGCGACGCCCGGTCCTCTGAGAGACCCGGCGGCGCCCGCACTGGGATTTCCCGACACATATCCCTACAAGCAGCCGTGTTCCAGCACGACGCTGGGGGCGTTCGTACCGGGGCTTGTCAACTCGAAAGGGGCGATGGCGAAGGCGTGCGATTACACGGACGTGGGGTGCGCGAAGGCGCCGGGGTGGGGGGTTTTCAGCAGGACGTTCGTGAAGGCGGGGGGCGGGCACAGCGGCGGCAACTGGTGCGACACGGGTTACGGATGGGGATACAACCTTGTGCCGGTCACGGGAGGCGGCGGCGCGATGGCGGACTTCAAGGTCGAGCCTTTAGCCGAGCCGATAGCAGTGTACTGCGGGCACGCCGCGTATCACGACGGCGGCGATCCGGGGTGGGTGACGATCGTCATAAACAGCAACGGGAGCGGGAAGGTGAACACGAACAACACGGGGTTCGGGACGCCGTGCCCGTGCGGGGCGTGGTGCGAGGTGTCGCTCACGGGCAAATCGGGCTGCTGCAACAACTGCGACGGGGCGGGGACATTAGGGGTCTCTTTCAGATACTGAGCAGTCAGGGATCGCAACGCTTTACCGAAAACGGTCTTTCGCATTTTTCGACGTCGAATTTCCGAATCGTTTTGCCCGTGTGCCTGCCTGTGCGTGTCCGCACGCAGACAGGCGTGCACGTGCCCGCATTCTTTATATTATTAATGGGATGCGGAAAACATTGGACAATTTTCACTGATTAATACATGTAGCCACGGAAACACGGAAGCGCGGAAAAATACAAGAACGATTGACCAAGGAAACACGGAAGCGAGGAGAAAAAGGTATTAAACGCGCCGCAGGCGCGATGTAAATTTTCCGTGTTTCCGTGCTTCCGTGGTAAAAAATAGCATTTCCTGTATTTTCTGGATGTCCAACAAAAAATGCTCTCATTAGTAAAAAGGATTCTCTTGTAATTGTGGGACAGGCTTCCAGCCTGTCAACAGGCGCGATAGCCCGGTTCTACATTTCTCTTTTAATGCTTCACTTGAGCTGAACAGTTACCCGGTATCGTTCCTTCGGGGTAAAAGTCCGTTCGTTCTTCATCGCCGCCCCTCCTCGCCCGCCTGCGCCGCCTGTCTGCCGGGCATAGGCAGGCACGTCCGCCTGCGGGCGGGTAACGCGGCAGGCAGGCAATCCGCGGCTGATTCAGCCCTGTCGTATAAATCGCCGGAGCTTACAAATCGTTCCGTGTTTTTATATAATTCACGGGCGCGTTCGTGAAGGCGGCGTCTCCCGGCGCGGCGGCGCGGGCGGACGCTGAGACGGGCGGCGGGCGTGCGACGGGCGCACGGGAACGCGCCGAAGCCCGCGCGAAAAGGGGTGAATGAGCGCCATGGCGGAAATCGAGGACATTGACGAACTGCTGCACAAGGCGGTTCAGAGGCGCGCCTCGGACGTTCACATAACGGCGGGGCTGCCGCCGGTGCTGAGGATTGACGGGAGGCTTGTTCCGTCGGAGTACGACCGCGTTCTGCCGCCGACCTCGCAGAAGCTGATCTACAGCATGTTGACCGACCAGCAGAAGCAGGCGTTCGAGGAAAACCTCGAACTTGACTTCTCCTACGGTGTGGCGGGGCTTGGCAGGTTCCGCGTGAACATCTTCCTTCAGAGGGGTTCGATCGGCGCGGTCATGCGCTCCATCCCCTCGAAGATACCCACGCTGGACGAACTTCGGATACCGGGAGTCGTGAAGAACCTGACGATGAAGCCGCGGGGGCTGATACTGGTGACGGGTCCGACGGGTTGCGGTAAGTCAACCACGCTCGCGGCGTGCATTGACATGATCAACTCCGCACGCGACTGCCACATCATCACCATCGAAGACCCCATCGAGTACCTGCACCGGCACAAGAAAAGCATGATCAACCAGCGCGAGCTTGAGCTTGACACCAGGTCGTTCGCGCGGGCGCTGCGGTCCGTGCTTCGCGAAGACCCCGACGTGATTCTCATAGGCGAAATGAGAGACCTTGAGACGATGGAGGCGGCGCTGACGATAGCCGAAACGGGGCACCTCGTGTTCGCGACGCTGCACACGAACACGGCGGCGGGTTCGATTGACCGCATTGTGGACGTGTTTCCTCCGCACCAGCAGACGCAGATACGAACGATGATCGCGATGAACCTCGAGGCGGTGGTGACGCAGCAGCTTCTGCCCCGTGTGGGTGGCAAAGGGCGGGTGCCGGCGGTGGAGATTCTCATCGCGACGCCGGGCGTCAGAAACCTCGTGCGCGAGAACAAGGCGCACCAGATACCGGCGGCGATACAGACCGGGGGCGCCGTGGGAATGCAGACGATGGACCAGGCGCTGAAGGAACTGTACAGCGCGGGGCTGATAACCTACCAGGACGCGATGAACAGGTCGTTCAACCCGGACGACCTCAGGAAGCTGATACACGGTTGAGCCGTTTAATTCCGGGACGCAGAAGGAAATTGCGGCGGCGGAATTACGGAGGCTTGACCGGAATTCGCAATTGACCGAGGGGCGCAATAAATAGCTTCAACAGGCGCCCGGTGGCTGCCGCAAACTGAACCTGCCTGTGCCGAGCACGGCATACAGGTACCGAATGTCGAACAAGGAACCGGGGAATGTCGAAGGGAAAAACACTTCGTCATTCGATATTCCTTGTTCGTTATTCATCATTCGTTTTCGACCGACCAGGTAATTTGTTCCCGAATTATTCACGC
>JBFMFE010000094.1:0-5448 GCA_040752295.1 bacterium | reverse complement strand
CCGCACTCCAAGGCGTTTCGCGCATATTGATTTTCGCATGATCGGATTTGCATCGGACATAAATAAAATTCATCTGTCTTTAAAGCTTCCTCCGTGGAGCGGGAACCAAAAAGTACGAAAGTTCACAGATGGACACGGATTTTTTATTTGCGCCTGCGGCGCAAAACATCGGCGTTTATCTGTGTTAATCTGTGGTTTCATACCCTTTTTGGTTCCGGCTATGCCGGGTTAGGAAAATCTCAGGGCAGGTTCAGTAGGCAGGAACGAAACGCCCGGATGAAGTAGGCGCGGAACGGCTGGAGCGCTCCTGCCGGAGCGTACCTGCCCGCGGAGTACGTGAGAAGGTCCTGCGAAATCCAGCCCTGGACGTACGCATCGTGGAACGTGAGTTCATCCCCCCCGGCGGTGATGGACAGGCGGTCGAGGGGAACGGTTCTGTAACCCGAGACACCGATGACGTTCCAGCCGGGCGCGAGGGGGATTCTGCGCAGGACCGCGGCGGAAGCCGGCTCCGGCGTGAAGGCGACGGTGGTCGAGAAGGGCGCTTCGAGGTGAGTCCACAGCGCGCGGGAGGTTTCGGCGAGCCACGACCGGGAAGGCGCGAGGAACTCCTTCGCGACGGGGTCGAAGATACCCCCGCTCCGTTCGACGAGCGAAAGGAGCGGCTCTTCCACCGGCGCGGGCAGACCGGCGGGTAGATAGACGAGGTTCCATCCGCCGTCGAAACGGATGTGGAGGGAGATTTCGAGCGGGAGGGCGGGTGCGGCGGGAGCGGACGCGGCGCCTGCCTGTCCTGCGGGCGCAGGCAGGGCGGGCTGGGCTTCAGCCGGGGCGGCTTCGGCGCGCGGAACGGGCGCGCTGACGACGGCGCTCTCGTTCCCCGCCGCGTCGGCGAACCTGACGTACACTGCGGTGTCCCCCTCCGCGAGCCGCCACGCCTTTGTCCCTGCGAAAGGCTCGTACGCGCACCCGACGAAGTCCGGCGCGCTGCACACGATCATCCGCGTCACGCCGAGACCGGTTATGCCGTAGGAGCGCGTGAGCTGCCGCATATCGAGGTTGAGCCTGCCGTAGACGTCGGAATCGTCGGACGCCGTGATGGAAAGGTGAACCGTTCGTGGGTCGTCCGGGTCGGGCGTGAGGATGAAGGCGCCGGCGGGAGGCGTGCGGTCGAGGACGATGTAATCCGCGTAGACCGGCGATTCATCGCCCGAACCGGCGGGTTTGTATTTGACGTAGACGGCTTTCAGCCCGTCGTCGCCCTCGAGTGTCCACGGAAGCGTGTTTGAGACCGGGCGCCAGGCGGCGTCACGGAAGAGCCTGTCGTTGGAGACCATCATTCCGCCGGGGGGGTGGAGGGGGGAATTGTGGTTGTAGTAATTCAGAGACAGCGTGACGGAAGGGGAGGACGTGACCATGCGGTCTCTGACGACGTGGACGGGAAGCTCGGCGGGTTCGCGCCCGGTGTCGAGCAGGAGCGCGGATTTGACGACGGCGAAGACCTCGTCGTTGAACAGAATCGTGGCGTGTTCCCATTGACCCGTCACGACGTTGATCGCGCCCTCGAAGAAGGCGTTTTCCGGGGGCACGACCATCTCGTCGTTGACCGTGAACACGGAGGTGTAGTTGACGACGCCCGGCGTGACGTCGCGGGAGTTGAGTTCGCGGAGGAAGGCGCCGGCGACTTCCATCTGCCTCGCCGCCTCGCCGATGCCCAGTTCCGCCATGACCGTGCCCCTGTGCGGGGTGGCGATGGTGACGAGGTCGTCAACGAACGGCGAGCCGCCGAGGTTCTGCACGTAGTACCGCGCGACAAGCCCCCCCTCGCTGTGGCACACGAGGTCAACCTTCCGCGCGCCCGTGCGGGCGAGGACGTCCGCGACGAAACCGCCGAGCTGCTCCGCGCTGGTTCTGACGTCCTGTATGGCGGCGTTGTCGAGGGATATGACGTGCGCCGACCACCCCTCGGCGCGCAGTCTCTCGACGTAGTACGCCCAGTTGAGGTACGAGCTGACGTCGCCGACGAAGGAGCCGCCGTAGCCGTGGACGAAGACAACCGGGTCGCGCTCATCCTCCGCCGCGGTGTACCCGTTGACTTTGTCGAAGAACTGCGTCGAGGCGCTGTACGCGGGGCTTACGTTGCCCGCGGCGTCGCGCAGTTTCACGTGGACGGCTTTTTCGCCCGCGCCTGGGGGAACCTGGATTGTCCTGGGAAGCGCGAGCGGCTCCCACGCCGCGCCGGCGAAGTCCGGCGTGACGCTCAGCATCATCTCCCTCGCGCCGAGGTCGGGGATTCCGAACGCCTCGAGCGGGCGCGCGGGGTCGAGCGATGAGTACGCGTCGGTGTTGTCGCGCGCCGTGACGGTAATCTCAAGTGTGGAATTTTTCGCGTCCGCGGCAGTTATCTCAACGCCTCCCGACGGAGGCGCGCGGTCAACGATGACGTAGTCTGAGTAGATGGGCGAGACGACGCCGTCTGCGCCGCGGAACCTGACGTGGACGCCGAGGAGGCCGTCCGGCGCGCTGGAAATATCGAGTACGGCTTTGGAGGCAAGGGGTCGCCAGGCGGCGCCGTAAAAGCCGGGGTTGTCGGCGATGAGCATCTCGGCGACGGGCGTTCCGGGCGCGTAGTGGTTGAAGGGTCTGATGACGACTTCGAGCTGTCTGGCCGCGGTCACGGCGTCCGGGGCGGCGATTTCCACGGGAGGCGCATCTCCGGGGCGGACGGAACGGTTCGCGAGGGCGGCGCGGACTGCCGCGTAGGGATCGGGATGGAAGAGTACGCCGGCGTGACCGAATTCCGTGTAGGTTACGTTGACCGCGCCCTCGAGGAAGGCGTTCTGCTGCGGCACGACCGCCTCGTCGGCGAGGGTGAGGAGGGCGGTGTACTCGACGCCGCCGGGAGTGATGTCGGCGGCGTTCAGCTCGCGCAGGAAGGCGCTTCCGACCTCCATCTGGCGCGCCGCCGTTCCCGGACCGATGGAAGCGACAATCGTGCCCCTGTGCGGGGTGGAGATGGTGACAAGGTCGTCAACGAACGGCGAGCCGCCGAGGTTCTGGACGTAGTATCGGGCGACGAGACCGCCTTCGCTGTGGCACACGACGTCCGCCTTCGCGGCGCCCGTGCGGGCGAGGACGACCGAGACGAAGTCTCTCAGCTCCGCGGCGCTGGTGCGGATGTCCTGGAGGGCGGCTGCGCCGAGGGCGATCTTGTGGACTTCGAAGCCTTCGAGTTCGAGCCGCGCGCCTATGAACGACCAGTATGCCTCGACGGAGAGTCCGCCTGCGACGGAGCCGCTGTAGCCGTGGACGAGAACGACGGGGTCGGCGTCCCCTTCGTCCGTCATGCCCACGAGCGGCGAGGCGGGGTCGGCGACGTAAACAGTGTCGGAGACGGTCGCGCTCTCGTTGCCCGCGCCGTCGCGCACGCGCGCGTACACCGTTCTCAAGCCGCCGCCGGGTCCGAGGTCAACGGTCGTTCTTTCGCTGAAGGGGCGCCACTGCGCGCCGGCGAAATCGGGGTTCGCGGAGAGTATCATTTCCTTGACGCCGAGTTCGTCAATACCGTACGCGAAGAGCGCGTTCCAACCCATGAACGCCTTGAAGTTGTCGCCGTTGTCGTCCGCGGCTGCGCCGACCTCGACCGTTGAGGAAAGGGCGGCTTCCGGGAGGACGTCTATTGCAGCCGTCGGCGGCGTCGAATCGTAGAAGACGTAATCCACGTACACCGGCGATTCCTTGTCGTCAAGCCCGAGGAAGCTGTCTTTTTCGCGGAATTTCACGTAAACGCCCTTCAGCCCGTCGCCGGTCGCCGTGTCGAGCCGGCGGATGACGCTCGACGCGACGGGCGCCCACGACGCGCCGTGCATGAACGGGTTGTCGGCGATCATCATCTGCTTCATGGTTGCGCCGGGGTGAAGGTGGTTTGAGGGTTCTATGACGAGCGTGACGTCGGGGTTGTTCGTCGTGATGCTGTTTTTTGAAATCGCGATCGGTACGGCTCTGTGGCTGCGGGCGAGGTCGTTGGTGACGGCGCCGCGAACCGCCCTGTACACGTCCTCGTTGAATATGATTCCCACGTGACCGAGGAGGTTGTAGACGACGTTGACCGCGCCCGCCAGGAAACCGTTTTCGGCGGGGAACACAAGTTCGTCGTGGTTGCTGAAGACGGCGGTGTAGTCCACGTCGCCGGTGAGATGCGGCGGCGAGTTCAGCTCACGGAGGAACGGGCTGAGGACCTCCATCTGGCGCGCCGCTTCGCCGATGCCGATTGACGCGACGGTGGTCCCCCTGTGGGGTGAGGCGATGGTGACGAGGTCGTCAACGTATGCGCCGCCGCCTAAAAACCTTATGTAATAGCGCGACACAAGTCCCCCCTCGCTGTGCACGATCAGGTCAACCTTGTCCTTTCCCGTGCGCGCGAGGACGCCGGCGACAAAGTCCCTCAGTTCCCCGGCGCTCGTGCGTATGTCCTGTATGGCGGCGGCGCCGAGCGCTATCTTGTACGCGTCGAAGCCGTCGAGCGCGAGGCGGCTGCCCACGAACGCCCAGTAAGCCTCGACGGAAAAATCCCCGGCGATGGACCCGGAGTAGCCGTGGACGAGGACCACGGGGTCGCGGGCGGTTTCGGGCAGGAGGACGCCCGTCCCGTGCGCTGCTCCGGCGGAGAGTGCGAGCACGAGCGCGGCGAAAACGGCTGCGTGCAGACCGGGGCGGCGCCCGCGCGGCAGTGGAGCGGTGGAAATCGTCGTGTCTCTTTCCATGGCGCCCCGTGTGCTTTTTCCGCCGGAAAAGAAGCGACCGGCGCGAACTGTTTAAAGCCCGGACTGAAACGCCTGTTTACGGTTACAATTATAGCCGCGTCGTGGTGTAAAGGGAAGCGGGAGAGCGGAATCGCCGGCGGATTATCCGCGCTCGTCCGTTCGCTTTTCTTCGATTGACGGGGTTCATATCTCGCCGCGCCTTATCCTTTCTCTTATCTTCTTTTCATCCCTGGTAAGCGCCTCGTCCGTCAGCCGGTTCATCTCCTCGAGCCACTTCAGTTTCCACTCCGCGGAACTGCGCATGAACCTTTTCAGCGTCTCGTCGGAGTAATCGAATTCAAAACCGCCGGAGCGCCGTTCCTTCTTCTCCTTCCTTTTCACCCTCTCCTCCTCGAGAGCGCCTGCACTCTCCGCAGCATGTTTATGTCCGAGACGTCGTGTTTTCTGCCCACGACCTCTTTCATTTTGATGAGATCGGCGATGCCCGCGACGGGGATCGTCAATCCTCCTGCTCTCCTGACGACCCTGTTTCGCGCCGCCTGTTTGAATTCCACCGGCGCCGCAAGAAGGATGTCCACTTCCTGCGCTGGAACTGTCTTATGGAAGAGCGAAAATACTTTCATGTTTTTCTTTTCCATCCATTCGAGGCGTTTTTTCTCATCGGCAAAATCCATGAGTTTGACCG
>JBFMFE010000093.1:0-4928 GCA_040752295.1 bacterium | reverse complement strand
GCGCCGGGCGCGCCCGCGCGCGACCGCACCGGGGGGCGGCTCGGTTTGCCCGCGCTTGAGTAATCGTTCGCGGAATTTTCAGTGAAAGGGGACGGGGCAGTGGACCGGAAAGAGTTCGCATCGCGGGAGGAGCTTGTCGGTTTTCTGAAGAAGAAGTCGCTGGAGATACGCAAGAAGATAATCAGGCTGACAGTGGTCGCCGGAGGCGGGCACGTGGGCGGCGCGCTGAGCATGACCGACGTGCTCGTTCTTCTGTACAACCACGTGCTCAGGATTGACCCGGAGAACCCGAAGTGGATGGAACGCGACAGGTTCATATTGAGCAAGGGGCACGGCGGACTTTGCATCTGCCCCGTGCTGGCGGACCGCGGATTCTTCGACGAGAAACTGATGGACACGTTCAACCAGCTCGACAGCCCGTTCGGGATGCACCCGGACATGAACAAGATACCGGGGATCGAGATGAGCACGGGTTCGCTGGGACACGGGCTTTCGGTGGGAGTCGGGGCTGCGCTTGCCGGGCGGCTGGACGGGGCGAAGTGGCGGGTGTACGTGCTCACGGGTGACGGCGAGTGCAACGAGGGGACGATATGGGAGGCGGCGATGAGCGCGAAGCACTACAGGCTCGGTAACCTTGTGTGCATTGTGGACCGCAACAAGCTGATGATTGACGGCGCCACGGAGGACGTGATGTCGCTCGAGCCGTTCGCCGACAAGTGGAGGGCGTTCGGGTGGGACGTGAAGGAGGTGGACGGACACGACTTCGAGGCTATGATTGACGTTTTCGAAGCCCTCCCTCCCGTGGAGAGCGGCGCTCCCACCTGCGTCATAGCCCACACGGTCAAGGGACGCGGTGTCTCGTTCATGGAAGGCGAAGCGAAGTGGCACTACGGCGGTCTGGACGCGGAGAAGGAGAAAAAGGCGCTGGAGGACATAGACAGAATGTAATCGTGGTTGACCGGACTGAAAAAGAAATGTACAATATATTGTACATTATACCGGCGAGGTAAAATCATGGGAACGCAAATAATTCCGGCGTCGAAGTTGAGAAGCAGGATTATGAAGATAGTGAGAGAGCTTGAAGCGGCGCCCGAGCGCTACATTATCACACGCAACGGCGAAGCGGCGGCGGCGCTGATAAGTTACGAGGAATACCGGTCGCTCCTGGCAACGATGGAAGTGCTTTCAGACCCTGTATTGATGCGCAGGATCAGGCAGGGAAAGAAGGACGAAACGGAAGGGCGTCTATACTCGTTCGATGAGGTCTTCGGGGAGCCGCTGTGAATGTTCGAGATCAAGATAACGAATCAGGCGGGAAAAGATATAAGGAAGTTATCTTCTCAGACGAGGGATCGGTTCGCTAAAGCCCTGGGAATACTGGCGGAAAACCCTCTGATCGGTGAACCCCTGAGGGGTGAACTAAAAGGACTGCGCAGGTACAGGACGGGAGATTTCCGCATAATCTACAGTATAGACAAAGCGCAAAAGACGCTGATAATAACGGCGATGCGGCATCGAAGGGAGGCTTACAGATGAGCCATAAAGACAATTATTATAATGAACCGGACCGGTTCGCGACGCTGTCTTCAGCGGGCAAACTCATCCCAGACGATACAAATAAAAACTTTGCTACAACGGCGACGGGCAGTCCCATTGCACCATATGCTCAAGGTGTACGAACTGGAGGGCAAGAGATTTTCAATATTCAGCTGGGTCAATGGAAAAGGGCGAAAGAGTGTTACAAAGAGGTGTGCGGCGAGGAAAACCCTTGGAAGGAAAGTCTGCTGAATATATGTCTTCACCTTGCCGCCAGCATTTCAGCCCTTTGCAGCGCTGTACTTGGTGCAAATGAAGCGCCGAATCTTAAAGAGTGTTTTGGAAAACTTAAAGACAAAGAGAAATGGGATTTGGAAAGCGAAAAGCCCGGATTACACTCGATGATCGAGCCGTTGAACGAATATTACAACACAGTTAAACATTATTCGGCGAATAAACAAAAATACTTTAAAGAGATAACAAAAGAACAGGTAACCGGATTCATGCGAAAGACGCAAGAGATATGGTTGTGGGTAATGGGTAGGTATTTCGGGGGTGAAGAGAAAATTCCGAAACATCTGCTTGTAGAATTCAAGGAAGATTTCGAATAGAAATGAACCGGACGAGTGAGAACGTGAACGCGCGTTGCGGGGAAGCCCAAAAAGTAAGACCTGATGGATGACGAGTGAGAACGGGGGCGAACGCAAAAGGAGGGATTGACCATGACGGGAGGTTTCTCGTACACGGTTTACGACGTCAGCGAGCTGAGCCAGGCGGAGGTCTACGGGCGTGTGCTCGCCGATCTGGGAAAGGAGCACGAGGAAATCGTGCTTCTGACGGCTGATCTGGCGAAATCAACGAAGACCGGCGTGTTCTTCAAGGCGTTTCCGGGGCGCTCCTTCAACTTCGGCATCGCCGAGCAGAACATGGTCTCGGCGTCGGCGGGGCTGGCGACGAACGGTAAACTGCCGTTCGTGAGCACGATGGCGTGCTTTGCTTCGATGCGCACCTGCGAGCAGGTGCGCACGGACATCGCCTACCCGAACCTGAACGTGAAGATCGTGGCGACCCACGCCGGGCTGAGCATGGGAAACGGCGGCACCACGCACCACGCCACCGAGGACATTGCCATCATGCGCTCAATGGCGAACATGACAGTGATCGTGCCCGCGGACTCCATCGAGACCGGCAAGGTCGTGCAGGCGGCGGTGGAAAAGCACAGGGGTCCGCTTTACGTCCGCGTGGGGCGCGGCTTCGAGCCGATGGCGTACGAGGACGCCGGCTACGAGTACGAGATAGGCAAAGCGGTGAGGATGCGCGAGGGGAAGGACGCGGCGATCATCGCCTGCGGCGTATGCGTCCTTCAGTCCCTCGAAGCGGCGGAGCAACTGGCGGAGACGGACGGTCTGGACGTCGGGGTGATCAACATGCACACGATAAAGCCGATAGACAGGGAGGCGATAATCGCCGCCGCGAGGGAGACCGGCTGTATAGTGACGGCGGAGGAGCACAACGTGATCGGCGGGCTTGGCGGGGCGGTGGCGGAGGTGCTGGCGGAGGAGGGCATCGGGATCAGGTTCATGCGCCGGGGCATCCCGGACGTGTTCTCGGTCATAGGCTACCCCGAGGACCTGTACGCGAGGTACGGGATTGACGCGGAGGGAATAGCCGGGGCGGTCAGGGAGACCCTGAAAAAAGTTTGACTCCCGCCGTTTCTTCTCTTATTCTGAACCGGGATAACGGGGAGACGACCGGCTTACGCTGGGTCTTCGCGACGACTCATTAAAACGACACAGGCGCCCGGCGCCGTTCGCGTTTTCCGGGCGGCGGTGGACTGAAGGGAAAGCGCTCCCGGAAGGCGGGGCGCGGAGGGGAGACGGCATGAGGAAGACGGCATGTTTGTGGTTGAGCGGACTTTTTATTTTCGCGGTTTCATGTTGCGCGGCGGCATCTTCCGCGGGCGCGGCTCCGGCGGGCGCGGGTGGGTTCTCCGCGCTGACGGGAGACGACCTGGAGAGAGTGAAAGCCGGGGAGATCGTGATGAAAATCGGCGAGGACGACCGCTGCTACACGGCGAGGACCTTCGCCATGGTTGACGGCGACATCGAGACCGTGTGGGACGTCATACTGGATTTCGACCGCTTCCAGGACTTCATGCCCAACACGATTAAAAGCAGGGCGGAGTGGGTTGACGAGGGTACGGCGTACTATCACGGCGTGATAAAGGTCCTGCTCTTCAAGCAGAACTACGTGTTGAAACACACGCTCGAGAACGGAAAGGACAGAAAGACGGACAGATGGGAGCAGGCGGACAGGGAAAAGCTTTTCGACGACAGGTCGAGCGTCAACCTGACGGTTTCCGAGGGGCGGTGGACGCTGGAGAGGGTCGGCGGCAGGACGTTTTCGGATTATTTCGCGTGCGTGAACATATCGGACAGGATACCGGAATTCGTGCGCAAGAGGGCTATCAACATACTCATCAATTACAGCGTGCCGGAGATAATAAAAGCCGCGAGGAAGAGGACGGAGGAAATCATCTCGGGCGGGAGTAAAAAAACGAAGGATTCCTCGTAAGCATTTCGCTTTGTGAAGCGAGTATATCACGGAGCACGGAACCATAGGGGGGATAGTGTCAGACATAAATAGAAACGACAACAAGCCCGCAGGCATGCTATAATAAACACCGTAGGGCGCCCCCTGCGGATTGATTACCCCGGCGCGTGCCACCACGTAATGGCGCGGGGCATCGAACGCCGCAAAATTTTTCGTGACGATGAAGACTACAAGAGATTTCTCGATTTTCTGGAGAAGTTTTCACTGCGCCACAACGTGTGGATATACGCCTACGCGCTGTTGCCGAGCCACTTTCACGTCCTTGTCGGAACGCCCGACGCGAACCTGTCCGCCTTCATGCACGCGCTGAAATCCTCCTACGTCAACTACTTCAACATCAGAACCCATCGCGCCGGCCGTCTGTTTCAGGACCGCTTCAGAGCGCACGTGGTCGAGAAAGAAACCTATCTGCTCGAACTCCACCGCCATGTTCACCTGAACCCGGTGCGCGCGGGACTCGTGAAGCGTCCCGAAAAATGGAAATGGAGCAGTTACGCTGAGTTTATCTGCCCCCGCAGCCGTGAGCATGGCAGCGCGGAGGGTCGAGAAGGAAATCTCCAAAAACAGGAAACCTGGAAAGGAGATAGACAGCCTTTATTGAATATTTAATTCCCGACACCAATTCCTTGTCCAACATTTTCTGCTCTCATTATATGTGAACTTTCGCAGAAATTCTACAGTCATCAAGCGGCATGAGCAAGGGCGTAGATCAGGGTGTTGAGGATTTTTGTATTGAGCGAAGCATTTTCGGAGTTTGAAAAAACCCTTTTACGCCATAG
>JBFMFE010000092.1:0-36885 GCA_040752295.1 bacterium | reverse complement strand
CATCCGGTGAATGCATCCCGCGCCGAGCGCGGGATAGGTTTCCGACCTGCCCGAAGCTGGAGAAACAGGACGTTTCTCAAGCGCAGGGGACACCGGACGGGAGCGTACTTGAGAGGTACGTGACCGACGGTGGAAGCCCGATAACGGCGAGCGCGCGACGAGGAAGGAGCGCACGTCTGCGAGCGCCCGCGAGACGGTGAGCGGGCTGTACGAAGATTCGGCATTATTGCGGTTTCCCCGGATGAATAATCCGGGGTGAAATCGAGCGCGCGCTGAAACGAAAGGGGTCAGCCCGGTGGAAAAGGGTTTCTACGTCACGACACCAATCTATTACGTCAACGCCAGACCGCACCTCGGTCATTCCTACGCAACGGTCCTGGCGGACGTGATCGCGCGCTACCGCAGAATGCGCGGCGCGGACGTCTGGTTCCTGACCGGCACCGACGAACACGGGCAGAAACTCGAAAACGCCGCGCGGGAGGCGGGAAGGGACACGAAGGAATTCGTGGACGGGATCGTCAAAACTTTCAAGGACGTGTGGCGGACGCTGATGATCTCGAACGACGATTTCATACGCACCACGGAGGAGCGCCACGAACGCGTGGTGCAGTGGATTTTCGAACGCCTCTACGACAAGGGCGACATATACAAGGGGCACTACGAGGGCTGGTACTGCACGCCCTGCGAGACCTTCTGGTCCGAGGGCGAACTCCCAGCCGGGCGCCTCTGCCCCGAATGCGGCAGGGAGACAAGCCGCGTCAAGGAGGAAAGCTATTTCTTCAGGATGTCCGCGTACGCCGGAAAACTCCTGGATTTCTACGCCGCAAATCCGGGTTTCATCATTCCCGAATCCAGGCGCGCGGAGGTGCTGAACCGCGTCGGGAAGGGACTCCAGGACATCTCCGTCTCACGGTCAACCGTCAGGTGGGGCGTGCCGGTGCCCTTCGACCGCGGGCACACCGTGTACGTGTGGTTCGACGCGCTGATCAACTACCTGTCGGCGCTCGGCTTCCCCGACGAGACGGGGAGGTACGCGAGGTTCTGGCCCGCGGACGTGCACGTGATCGGGAAGGACATAATCTGGTTCCACGGCGTGATCTGGCCGGCGATGCTTCTCGCCCTCGGCGCGCCGCCTCCGAGACATCTGTGCGTGACGGGATTCTGGCTCCAGGGCGAGGACAGGATGTCGAAATCCAGGGGGAACGTGACCGACCCGGTCGAGATCGGCGGCATGTTCGGCGTGGACGCGCTCCGTTACTTTTTTCTCCGCGAGATGGCGCTGGGGCAGGACGCCCGATTCAGCGCCGGCGCGCTCGCCGCGCGCATGAACGCGGACCTCGCCAACGACTACGGAAACCTTCTCCACCGCACGCTCAACCTTGTTCACAAGTTCACCGGAGGTCGCGTGCCGGACGCCGCCGGCGACGGCGAGGCGCACGCCGCGCTGCGAAAGACAGCCGCAGCGGCAGCCGGGTTGATGGACGCCTGCCAGTTCAAGTCGGGGCTGGAGTGCGTCTGGGAACTCGTGCGCTCCATGAACAGGTACATTGACGAGCGGAAGCCCTGGGAGCTGGCGCGCCGCGACGTCCCGGCCATGGAAAAGACGCTCGTGACCGTACTCGAGACGGTCCGCTCGGTGGCGATCATGACCAGCCCCGTCATGCCGGGAACTTCGGGGAAAATATTCGACCAGCTCTCGCTCGAATGGAACGGGAGGAAACTGCGCTGGGACGACGCGCTCCGCTGGGGCGCGGTTCAGGGCAGAAGGGTGAAAAAGCCCGAGCCGGTCTTCCCCCGCGCGGACCTTTCCGCGCTGTGAGGCGCGCCCGTTGCGCGACCCGCGCGCCCTCTCTGCGGAGCTTCCTGAAACTTGAGATGAAGCGTTTCGGACGCACGGTGATGATACTCGCGCTCTTCTCGGGGGCGGCGGGTTCCCCGTGCCTCGCGGACGGCTTCGCCCTGCGCGTGGAAAATCCGGTCGTCAGGGTGGGCGGGAGCTTCAACGTGGACATGGTGCTGGCGCCGGTCGCCGGGGAGCAGGTAATCGGCGGGCAGGTTTTTGTGAGATTCGACCCCGCGGCGGTTGAGGTGTCCGCCCACAGGGACCGTTACTCCTCCGACGCCGCGTTTTCGACCGTGGAGATGTTCAGCGTGGACGCCGCCTCGGGAACGATAATCTTCCGCGCGCGGGCGCCTGAACCCCCGACCGGAAGGAAGATATTCCTGCGCGTGCGCGCGAGACTGATCGCGCCCGGCGCGACCGTCTTTCACTTTTCCTCGTCGGTTGTCACGGCGGACGAGAGGCGGCTGCCGTCGCTTTCGGGATACTACCAGTTGTTCGGCATTGGAGAGGAGGGGATAGACCCGCTGCTGTACAGCGCGCTGATGAGCGAGAATAACCTTCTGTCGGCGGGCGTGGAGGTCAAAAAGCGCGCCGTGGAGGCGGAGACCGCGCTCGGCGGGGTGGAACTGAAGGACGTCAGGGAACGGGAGATGGCGGACGCGATCATGGGCTTCTCGAAGAAGAGCATAACGATAGGTCAGGGTCAGTGGGTGCGGCTGGACGTGTTGATAAAGAAGTTTCCGCGCTACGAGCTGCTTTCCGGCGCGTCTCTGACGGTCAGTTACGACGCCCGCTATCTCACGCCGACCGACTCGGGCGGGAACGCGACGAACAACAGGGTCGAACTCGTCGAGCCGTTCACGTTCGAGTTCCAGAACCAGGTTGACAGAACGAAGGGCGAGATCAGACTCGTGGTCATGACGCCGATGGACGTGAAACTCGAGAACCCGCAGTTCCCCGTCAGGCTCGTGAGCCTCTATTTCAAAGCGAGGGGCGTGACGCCCGCCGCCGCCGTCCGCTTATCGGAGGTGCTTCTCCCGGTGTCGGCGGTTGACGCCACGCTTCTCAGGGAGGACGCCGTCGTGTCCGTCGCGTCCGGAAAACTCTCGTGCGACCCCGATCTTCCCCCCACGCTCTGCCCCGGGAACTTCGAACTGAACGGGAGCGTCTCGTTCCGGATTTCAAACTCGCAGCAGACCGCCGGGGCGGCGGCTGCGCCCGGCGCGGCGGCGCAGCAGACGACGGGATACACCGCCACGATAGAAAAGATGTACCTCGAACAGACGTGGGACCTGAAGATGTCGGGCAGTTTCCCGAACGGCATCGGTCTCAAGGGAGAGCTTGTTGACTCGCCGCACCAGGACCAGCAGATAAGGATGCGGCTCATAGGGACGAGGGGCGAGTTGCTTTTCGGCGATTTCAGCGCGAGCCTCGCGGGCGCCTCCCTCGTGGGACTCCCCGTGAAAGCCGCCACCGGACTTCAGCTCGCCTACAAATACGGTCCCTGGAACCTGAACGCCCTCGGAGTCGAACTGCGAAGCTCGCCCGGACAGCGGATTATCAACGGCAACGGCACCAAGGGACCGTACTCCATAACCGGGGAAGGCTCGCCCGTCATCATTCCGGCTTCGGTCTGCGTCGAGAAGGACGGCGCCTGCATGGCGCCCGGCGACTACGAGTTCGACACCAGTCGCGGCGAACTGCGCTTCACAAAAGAGCCGCTGCTGAAAAACCAGTCGGTAACCTTCCGCTACGAACAGTCCGCGCTCAACTTCTCGATGGGCAACATCACCGGCGGTAGACTCGAATACGTCCCGGAAAACAGGAGTTTCAAGGCAGGCGCCACCTTCTACACCACCACCTCCGCGCAGGAGGGCGTCTCCATGATCCTCAGCGCCGCGCAGACGTTCAACCTCTTCAAGCTCCCCGACGTGGAGGACGCGAGCATCTGCGCCCCCAGGACGTGCAAGGAGGTCCAGCTCGACCATCCCTTCATCATCGAAGGCTCGATACTCATCACCGCGCCCAACGCAACACCCGTGAGGGAAAAGGATTACCTGGGCACGAGGATTCTTCTCGGACACCGCGGCAGGTTCCAGGGCAAAGTCTACCTCCGAACCTCGGACTTCCAGCACCACTATGAGTCCTTCACCATTACGTACGATTACTACAACCCCTCCTACGTCAACCCCATAGGCTACAGAACGTACACCGTGACGAACGAAAAAGACACGAGCAGGCAGCCCTGGCCCACACAGATCGTCCCGGGAAGCGAGACCCTCTTCGTGTCCGACGACGAAGACCCGTACGTGAACAACGACGACTACATGCTGTGCTTCAACGACCCCTCCAGCCGCGTCCCCGCCGACGACCCCGACGTGTGCCCCGGCGACTTCGGCGTCGGCGTCCTCACGGGCTACTCCTACAAACTCGTCCCCGCGGGCGGCAGCTTCTACGTCGAATTCACCGAACCGATGATCCCCCAGAACGTCTTCACCGACCCGGGCAAACCCGTGCACGTGAAGATGAAATACCACACGATACCCGCCTTTCTTCCATCCAGCTCGGAGTTCGAAAAACAGGCGCTCGGATTCGACGCGCAGTACAAGGCGGGCAGGAAATGGACCTTCGACGCCGAATTCGGAAGGACCAACTCCGACCTCTCCTCCAGCCTCCACACCATCGAAGACAGGATCGAGGTTGACGCCTCGACGAGCTACCTCCAGCCGTCCTCGGGAAACGTCTGCTCCTACGAATACGTCACCGGCACCTACGGCACGCTCAAGTGCAGGCTCTCCCGCGACAGGGTCTTCGGACAGGTGCTGGTGGAAATCCAGCGCTGCAGGCGCGACACCGTCACCGGAACCTGCCTGGACGAGTTCGACGTGCCGGAAACCTTCACGAGCGTCTACCACATAGACGAGGGATACGTCATAATGTCGGGACGCAACACCGCCGGCGCCGAGTACTCGACCTTCCCGGACAGGGGCGACATACTGATCGTGGATTACGTGTACGAACTGACCGTCTCGAGGCTCGTCGAGGGAACCGCGAGGGATTTCTCGGCGAAGTACGACTCGAAAAAACTCAATTTCACGCTCCGGCGCTTCAAAAAACACCCCTTCTACGACAAGAACATGATGGCGCGCGCCCTCGCCGAGACGTCGCTCACCGAGGGAACCTTGAATCTCGCCATCAAAAACTTCAGGCTCGATCTCTCCCGCAGGGACCCGCAGGTGGACACGGTGGACGCGGCGGGCGTGCTCAAGTCGTCAATGAAAAACCCCTCGGACGCCCTCACGCTGAATTACAACTCCGGCAGGCTGTCTTCCCTCACCTTCAGCTTGAAACGCGGCGCCAGCCGCGGCGTCACCGACGTGGCGACAAACCAGCAGACCGACACCAGAACGAGGGAAAACGGCTTCAACGTCATATACTCGATCATCAAAAACGGCGTCCTGGACGCCACACTGACCAGGAACTCGACACGCCTCCAAAACCTGCTCTATCCCTCGGCGTCCACGATGGCGGACACCGAAGCCTTCGGTTTCACATACAGACCCAGGGAGAACTTCACCGCCGGATACGGCAACTCCACCACAAGGACGTCCCCGGGCAGCCGCAGGTCCACCGAGCTGAAGTACAACCTCACCTTCCCGGTCCTCCGCATCGCAAAAGCCGGCGTCAACAAGACCCGCTCCAAGTCTTCAGCCGTCCTCGCCACCGGCGCCATCGGCGCCGTGAACGACACGATTGACTACAACCTCGACATCTCCCCCTTCTGGCGCGTCTCGAACATGAGATACACCTTCACGAGGAACGACTCGCCCGCCCGGGGAGACGCGACGGCGGGCACGAGAAACGACAACCAGAACCTCAACTTCGCCTTCAAACTGACCAGAAAGATAAACCTCAATCCCACGTACCAGCGGACGTCCTACTTCTCGGCGAACTCGCACACGTCTCAAAAAACCTTCGGGTGGACCTCCGCCTACGGAAGAACGGAGGGAAAAATCACGCTATCCCTCAGCCTGAACCAGACCACCACGAAGGGAACCACCACGACCACGACAGGGGGCATGACGACCGCGACGCCGACCGGGACCAGAAAGACGGGCATCATCCCGAAAATGACCTACGTCGCATCGAAAGAAACCACTTACAACCTGTCGCTCGATTACTCAAAGTCGCCGGGATCGGTGTCGCGCAACTGGGTCGCTTCGTTCACACACACCCCCGGCGACAGGCTCACGCTGTCGGGAAGCTACACCCACAGGGGCGCGTACGGCGCGGCTGGCTCGATCTACAAAACTTACGACCTGCGGCTCGGCTACAGGATCAGCGACGACACCGCTCTCGACGTTCAATATTACAGGGGGCGGGTCTCGAACGTCTCGGCGACCTCCGCGTCGTCCCAGCGGTCCGTGCGGTTCTCGGCGGAACTGAAGACCAGCTTCAAAGGCGCGGGGGCGAGGTGATCCGCAGGCACGGGGCAGGCAAATAAATATTTCCCCGCGGGGCTTGAAAAACCCCGCGGTTCCTGTAACATACTGTCTTAAACGGGTTCCTGAGGTCACACGCGGTGCGCTCTTTGCTCGAAAAGGCGCTTGAGATTGAAACGTAAGGGCGGGGCATCTCCCGCCCTTCTCGCTTTATAGATACCCGAGTTGACCTCTCCTGGACGTTTTCAGGCGGGATGGCGCGCGTGA
This sequence comes from bacterium, assembly GCA_040752295.1. Lineage (GTDB taxonomy): Bacteria > UBP15 > UBA6099 > UBA6099 > JBFMBQ01 > JBFMFE01. The sequence goes on along the minus strand of JBFMFE010000092.1, from coordinate 30,333 downwards.
GCGGAAAACGGGTGGTTGTGTTCGACATGGACGGCGTGCTCTACCGGGGCGGGGAAGTACTCCCCGGCGTTCCCGAAACGCTCGGGGTCCTCAGAGAGCGCCGCTTTTTGCTGCGCTTTCTCACGAACAACTCCACGCGGACGCGCGAACACTACCGCGGGCGCCTCGCCTCGATGGGCATCGCGGCCTCCGCGGGCGAAATCGTCTCGTCCGCTTCAGCCGCCGCATGGTACGTGAAAAAACACGCGCCCGGCGCGCCGGTGTACGTGATCGGCGAACAGGGGCTTCGCGACGAACTGGCGCCCGTGTGCAGGGTTCTTGCCGAGAACGAGTTCCGGAGCGCCCGATTCGTCATCGCCGGGCTGGACAGGGAATTCACGTACGCGAAACTCGCCCGCGCCGCCACCGCCATCTTCAACGGCGCCGCCTTCATCGCCACCAACCGCGACCCCAATTTCCCCGAGCGCGACGGCGCCGTCATCCCGGGGGGCGGGGCAATCGTCGCCGCCATCGAAACCGCCTCCGAAACCAGCCCAATCGTCATCGGCAAGCCCGAGCCTCTCACGCTCGAACTCCTCCTCGAAACCGCGGACGCCTCGCCGGACGAAATCCTGCTGGTCGGCGACAGACCTTCCACCGACGTCGCCGCGGGAAGGCGCGCGGGCATCGAAACCTGCCTCGTGCTCACCGGCGTCGCGTCACGGGACGACCTCGCGAAACTCACGCCTGAGAACACCCCCCACCACGTCGTCGAGGACATAAGGGGCGTCGTCGAAATACTCGGTCTGAACAACAAATAAAGCACATGAGACCGTCAGCGCGCGGCGCCCGTTTTCACGGGAAGACACATGGGAAGGGGAAAGGGGCAAAATCACGCCCGGAGGGTTATTCGCGATGACAAAATACATCTTCGTCACAGGGGGGAACGTCTCGTCGCTCGGCAAAGGCATCACGTCCGCCACAATCGGACGCCTGCTCAAGGGCAGGGGACTCAGAGTAACGATTCAGAAGATAGACCCCTACATCAACGTGGACGCCGGCACGATGAACCCCTACCAGCACGGCGAGGTCTTCGTAACCGAGGACGGAGCCGAGACCGACCTCGACCTGGGGCACTACGAAAGGTTCATAGACCAGAACCTCACGCGGAACAGCAACGTTACGACCGGAAAGGTCTATGAGAGCGTCATACGCAGCGAACGGGAGGGCAAGTACCTCGGCGGCACCGTACAGGTCATCCCGCACATAACGAACGAAATCAAGAGCTGCATACGCCAGAACGCGCGCAAGAGCCGCGCGGAGGTCGTCATCGTCGAAATCGGCGGCACCGTCGGCGACATCGAAAGCATGCCCTTCCTCGAAGCCATCCGCCAGTTCAGAAACAACGTCGGCGCCGAAAATTCCATGTTCGTCCACCTCACGCTCGTGCCGTTCCTGCACTCCGGCGGCGAACTCAAGACCAAGCTCACACAGCACACCGTCAAGGAACTCCGCGGCATCGGCATACAGCCCGACATGATCATCTGCCGGTCGAGAAGACCGATGAAGGACGACCTCAAAGCCAAGGTCTCTCTCTTCTGCGACGTACCCAAAGAATGCGTCATTGACGCCGTTGACACCGACGAAGTCTATGAACTCCCGCTCATCTTCGACGACGAGGGGCTTGCCGACCTCATCATAAGGCGACTGGGCATCACGACGGACGAACACGACATGACGGAGTGGAAGGAGATGGTCAAGACCATCCGCAACCCCGAGGGCAAAGTCACCATCGGCGTCGTCGGCAAATACGTCCAGCTCAGGGACGCCTACATAAGCATACGCGAAGCCCTCAAACACGGCGGCATCGCCAGCCGCGCCCAGGTCGTCACAAAACTCGTGGATTCAACGACGCTGGAGCGGGGCTGCCCGCCCAAACAGCTCGAAAAACTCAACGGCATACTCGTCCCCGGCGGATTCGGCTACCGCGGCATCGAGGGGAAGATCAAGGCAATCCGGTTCGCGAGAGAGAACGACGTGCCGTTCCTCGGCATCTGCATGGGGCTTCAGAGCGCCGTCATCGAGTTCGCGCGCAACGCCTGCTCGCTCTCGGGCGCGAACAGCTCGGAGCTTGACCCCGACTCACCGCATCCGGTCATTGACCTGATGGTCGAACAGCGGTCCGTAACTGACATGGGCGGCACCATGCGGCTCGGGGCGTTCCCATGCTCGCTCAATGAAAAATCCATCGCGGGCGCAAGCTACAACGCGAGGACGGTTGACGAACGCCACCGCCACCGCTACGAGGTCAACAACAAATACCGCGAGAGACTCGAAAAACACGGACTTGCGTTCACGGGCCTTTCGCCGAACGGGGAACTGGTGGAGATAATCGAACTGCCCGCAAACCGGTACTTCCTCGCCACGCAGTTCCACCCCGAGTTCAAATCGAGGCCGACCCGCCCGCATCCCCTCTTCGCGAGCTTCGTCAAATCCGCCGTCGAACACTCGAAGGAGAAGGGAATTTAGGGTATGCGCCTATGATCGTACTGTATCTCTAACGACCGATGAGGAAATGTCAACGGAAACAGTCGTTAAGCCGGAATAGAGAGGGAGCGGGAGATTGTTGTTTTACAAGTCTGCGGCGTAAATTGCAGAATTGATTGGAGGGAAATACATGAGCCGTGCAAAAGATGAAGAAATTGCAATTGAAAAGATGATTGTAGGTGAAATTGAGGGTATGGGTTGCGTTTTAACGAAACTCGGCGATAAAACTTACCGTTCACAGAATGGGAATATTATTTTCTTTAAATATTCAACTCCCCATGAACAAACGTCAGAAAAGATTTATTGGTTTGGAATACCGAAGCGGAAGTTTGAGTCGTATCCTGTGGAAAGCTTATATGTTTTATTGATATGCGAAAAACGTCAACAGACTTTGGTAATTCCGGGCGGTTATTTATCAGATTTGCTTAAAAATATGAGCATGGAAAGAAAAGGAAATTTCAAAATCCACATTTTGGAGAGATACGGTAGGTTTGAGATAAGACTTCTTGGAGGACGGCGTGAGGATGCTACCCGATTTCTAAATAGATTCGAGTTGATAGTTAAAACATGAAAAAGGGGCTCGTCTCCGATTGTTGTACCGATTATGGGATAAGATTGAGCGCCCTGTCAATGTCTGCCTGATGCCAGGCAGGCGGCGATGTATCGCCGCTTTGCCTTTGCCGGGAATTAATTCCCGGCTGCGAAAGCGACAATGAATTGCCTGCCTGTGCGATGCACCTGTCTGCCGTGCCGCCGGCACAGACAGGCGCAGACAGGTCGCACTTCAGGGAGGCTTCGCCTCTGAAAGCACGATGGTGTACTTTTGAAGTGCCGTAATCAGCGCATGATGCATAGTAAATCCGTTTTTTCGACTGGATTTTTGCAAGAGCGGACTTTTTGCGCCGGAATCTCTTTATGAAAACAGCCAGCGGACAATGAAAAAAGAGATTTCACGCGAGGACAGGCTGATAGAAGTAATCAGGCGGACGATCGGCGTTGCGCCGCCGGAGGTCGTCCTCGGCATCGGCGACGACGCGGCGGTGATCGCGGCGCCGCCGCGCGGGAGCCTTCTCCTCATAACGACCGACATGCTCGTTGAAGACGTGCACTTCCGGGCCGGCCTCATATCGCCCTTCCAGCTCGGATGGAAATCCCTCGCGGTGAACCTCAGCGACGTCGCCGCGATGGGGGGCGTCCCGGTCGCCGCCGTCGTCTCGCTCGGTCTGAAAAAAAACACCGGCGGCGATTTCATCCGCGGGTTCTTCCGGGGCATGAAAACGCTCGCCGGGAAGTTCGACGTCAGCGTCGTGGGGGGCGACGTTGTGAGGTCACGGGACATCGTCGTCGCCGTCGCGGTCGCGGGAAAAACCACGGGCGGGACGTTCGTCACGCGCACGGGGGCGCGTCCCGGCGACGCGGTACTCGTTACCGGAACGCTGGGCGATTCCGCCGCCGGGCTTGCGATACTTGAAGGCAGAGTGGAAAACCCCGGCGGACGCGCCGGCGCGCGGCTCGTCGCCTGCCACCTCAAGCCGGTTCCCAGAATCCGCGAGGGCATCGCCGCCGCGCGGACGCGCGCGGTCTCGGCGATGATGGACATAAGCGACGGAATCGCCGCCGACCTTCCCCGCCTGGCGCGCGCCTCGCGCGTCGGCTTCAGAATCCACGAAAACCTCCTTCCCCTCTCTCCCCACCTCCTGAAATTCGCCGGAAAAACGGGTGTCCCGCCCTCCCGCCTCGCCCTCACCGGCGGCGAGGACTACGAGCTTCTCATCTGCGCCGCGCACAGCGAATGGCGCCGTGTCGCGCGGGCGATAACGCGCGCCGCGGATACAACGGTCACGCTCATAGGCGAAATCCTCCGCCCGGAAGACGGCGGCACGCTGGTTGACCGCACCGGGAAGCGGCGTCGCCTTCCCCGTCCCGCGTTCGAGCACTTCCGACGGCAGGGCGGCTGAATTCGCTCCAGATTTTGTATTTCAGCGGCTTTTGTGTTACCTTATCGTCGTGGGCGCTCATCGGGGCGCGCGATGACGGGCGCGATGCATCAAATGAAGCGGGAAGGAACGATGAAGGGCTTCTTTTCGGGGTTTTTCCGCAAACCGGAGCGGCGCCGCCCGCCGGCGTCCTCAACGGAAACAACCGCGGGTCACTCGCCGGAAATCCTCGATTTTTTCGATCTCGCGCGCGAAAAATTCAGGCTCGCGCCGCGCCCGTTCGACGACACCGCCGCGCGCCGCCTCAGCGCGCGCCACGACGTGCACAACCCCACGCTCCTCCTCGTCTCCGACGCCCTCGACCCGCTCCTCCTCGAAAACGGTGTCTTCCCCGAACAGATGCTGATCGCCGCCGGCAAGACCTGCGAGGGCTGCCCCGCGCACGCCGTCAAAGCCCTCACCGACGATAACGTCATGCCGGACGTACGGGGCGAGTGCGCGGCGCCGTACGCTCCGCTCTCGCGAAGGGTCTGCCTCCCGCTCGCCTTCGGCGGCGGCGTGCCCGCGGTCTTCGCATTCACGCAGCCCGCAGCCCGACCGCCTCACGACGCGCGGTTACTCGACGCCATCGGGGCGCTCCTCGCGCCGCTCGCCCACAGGGAACTGCTCACCGAACTCAACAGGCTCCTTCAGATCACCGATCCCCTCACGCGAGTGTACAACTACCGCCACTTCATGTCCCTGCTCTCCACCGAACTCGACAGGTCCCGCCGCTACGACCACCCGTTCACGCTCCTCATGATTGACATGGACGATTTCAGGGAATTCAACGCCGCGCACGGCAGGGAAGCCGGCGACCTCGCCCTCAGGGAAACCGCCGCGCTGATCCGCAGAAGCGTCAGGAGCACCGACACCGTCGCGCGCTACTCCGGCGGAACCTTCGCCGCCATCCTCCCGGAAACATCCCTTCGCGGCGCCATAACCGTCGCCGAAAAGATCAGAACGATGATCCAGAACCTCGAAATCGCCGCCGAAGGCGAAAGCGCGCCCGCCCGCGTCACCGCCAGCGGCGGTCTCGCGGTCTTCCCCGACGATTCCCTCCTCATTTCACGCCTCATCTCCTGCGCCGAGGACGCCGTCTGCGCCGCCAAACGCGCCGGCAAAAACAACGTCCGCCACGCCGGGGGTCCTCCCTGACGCGGCGCGCTCTTTCCTCTCCCGCCCAGCGCCCCAACGGAAACAAGCCCCGTCATGACCGTCCCCGAAAAACAAACCCCCCGCCGCGGACACGGTAAACCCACCGCCCCCCGCGCCGGACGCGGAACAAAACCCCCCCGCATCCGCCCATGAACGCCGCAATCCCCGCCTGGCTGCCGAAACTCAACCGCCTACCCGTCGCCCACGGCGTACTCTCCCTCATCCTGCCCCCCCTCGTCCGCAGGGCGTCCGGGGACGCGCTCCCGCCCGACCTCGTCCGGACATTCGATTCCGTCTTCTTCCGCGAAACAATGGGCAACGCAGACACGGACGGCGACGACAAGCCCGACGCGTTCAAAATATCCTTCACCAACAACTGGTTCGACCAGAGAATCCTCCGCCTCGGCGTCGCCGTCAACGGCGCGCGCGTCCCGCAGAATAGAATCTTCTTCAAATCCGCCGGAAAACTCTTCAACGCCGACAGGCTGAGCGAAATGGACTTCGCCCCCGGCGGAATCGTCGAGTGCTTCATCGCCGGCAGCCCGCTCTCCGACGGCGTCCACTTTATCGCGCTCGATATCTCGTTCGAGTACGCCGACGCACCCATTCCGGCGTTCCCCGTAATCGTCCGCGACGGCAGAGCCGACTTCCTCTTCCTGCCGCCGCCCTCGCGCCGGAATCTTCCTGACCGCGGACTCCGCGTCCACATCGTCCCGCACGTCCACTACGACGCCGAGTGGCTCCAGCCCGACTGCGTCAACAGGAAAATCGGCGCCCGCAACCTCCTCGAAATGCTCCGCATCATGCGGGAAAACGAACTCTACACGTTCGTCATAGACCAGAACGCCCTCCTCGAACCCTTCAAGGACGAGCACCCCGCCGCCTTCGACACACTCCGCGCGCTCGTCGCGCAGGGCAGGATCGAGCACGTCTGCGGCATGTTCGCCGAACCCGACGTCAATCTCCCCGACGGCGAATCGCTCGTCCGCCAGCTCGCCGCATGGCAGAACTTCGCCCGCGACAATTTCGGCGCCCCCTCATCCTGCGGCTGGCTCATTGACAGCTTCGGACAGTCGGCGCAGCTCCCGCAGCTCTTCAAGCTCGCCGGCGTCAGGCGCTTCGTATTCTTCAGACACGTGACCCGCGACGTCCCGTCGGAATTCTTCTGGGAGGGGCTTGACGGCTCGCGCATACTCACACACTGGATGTCACAGTCCTATTCCGCGGCGTATCCCATCGTCGAAAACCCCGACGCCGCCGAAAAACGCTTCGCCGACGCCGTCGCGCGCATCGCCGGCAAAGCCGCTTCCCCCGAAATCTTCTGCCCGCACGGCAACGACCACGCCCGCCCACAGCACTCCGCTCCCGGCTTCGTCGCGCTCTGGAACGACCGGCGCCCCTCCGCCCCAGCCCGCTTCTCTCTCCCCTCCGCCTTCTTCGACGCACTCCCGACGGACAAACTCGCCACCGTCAGAGGCGATTTCACGGGCGTGTTCTCCGGGACGTACTCCAGCCGCATTGACCTCAAAATCCTCAACCGCCGCGCCGAACTGAACCTCACGCTCGCGGAACGTCTCGCCGCGCTCCACGCCGTACTCACCGGAACCGCCGCCCCGGACCTGAGCGCCGACTGGAAACCGATCATGCTCAACCAGTTCCACGACGTCATCTGCGGGTGCTGCACGGACGAGGTCGCCGCCGGCGCGCTCAAACGTTTCGCGGACTTCATCTCCCGCTCCGACGACCTCATCCAGCTCACGCTCCGGGATATATCGCGCCGGGTTCGCGCCCACGGGCTTTCTAACCCCATACTCGTCTTCAACCCCGTCCCGCGCGTCCGAGACGACGTCGCCGCCGCCTCGCTCGCATTCGAGCCGGGCATGAAAAACCTCGCCCTCTTCGACGGCGGCGCCCAAATCCCATTCAGGCTGCTCGACAGGCGCGACTACGCCGACGGCACGGTCAAAACCGCCGACGTCGCCTTCAAAACCTCCGTACCGCCCCTCGGCTACAAGCTCGTTGACGCCGGAGACGCTCAACCCGACCGCTTCCCGTCGCCCGTCACATGCTCCGGCTCCGCGCTCGAAAACGAAATCCTCTCCGTCCACTTCCACCCCGAGGCGAGACTCATAGACCGCATCCTCCACAAACCCACCGGAAAGGAATTCGTTTTCCTCGACGCCGCCGAATTTCTCCTCCAGCGCGAAGCCGGAAACCTCTACGAAACCGCCGGCGCCGGCCCCATCCTCAAATCGCGGCACCTCGGGTTCGATTTCCGCGCCCTCGACGGCGGTCCCCTCAGCGCGTCCGCTCTCGTCTCCGGCAGGCTCCGCGGCGCCCGCATCGAACTGCTCCTCACGCTCACCGCAGGCTCGCCGCGCCTGGACATGAAAATAAAAGTGGATTTCCAGGACGGAGCCTCGCGCATCAGGCTCCGCTTCCCGACGCTCTTCAAGGACGCGCGCGTCGCCTGCGGCGTCCCCTTCGGCGCCGTCGAAAGAGGAGACGGCGACCACGCCGCGCTGAACTGGCTGGACGTCTCGGACGGAAAGTTCGGCTTCGCCCTCTTCAACCGCGGCGTCCCGCACCACACCGTCGAAAACGGCGGCGTCTGCGTCACGCTCGTGCGCGGCTCGGACAGAATCTTCCTCCACCCCGCCGGTCCCGGCGGCTTCGACCTCGGCAGGCACGAATTCTCGCTCTCACTCTACCCCCACGGGGGCGGCTGGCGCGACGCCGCCGTGCCCGCCCGCGCCGAGGAATTCATGCTCCCCCTCATGGCGGTGCAGGCAAAACCCGACCCCGCGCGCCGGGACGAACACACGCTCCCGCCGGAATTCTCGCTCCTCTCCCTCTACCCGGAAAACCTCGTCCTCTCCGCGCTCCGCGCGGCATCCGCTCCGGACGCCCTCCTCGTCCGCTTCTGCGAATCCCACGGCGAGTCCGCGACCGCCGCCGCCGCCCTCCCGCGGCGGATTTCATCCCTCGAAAAGGTTGACCTCCTCGAGCGGCGGCTCGACGCGCCCGCCGGCGCGCGCGGAAAAGGACAATGCTCCGCCCTCGGCAGCTCCTTCTCCGCCGGAATCCGCCCGTTCGAAATCGCCTCCTTCATCCTCTCCCTGTAGCCGTACGTCATTTCCGCGGAGGCGGAAAAAATCCATTTTCATTTTCGCAACTGTTTATTCCGCTGCGCGTATAGTAGTTTCGATGGAGAAACGGGGACTGTCCCACAGGCGCAAAAACCCTTTTCGGCGCGGTACGGAGACCGCGCCGCCTGTCTGCCCGCAGGCAGGCAGAGCAACAGGCAGGCGTACCGCGCCGAAAAGGGTTTTTGCACCAGAATCAGTATTGTGTCCCCCGATTTACGACCATTCTCGCCGTTATTTTTGATCCTTAAATATTAGGGCTTCTTCGCTTCTATTAAAAGGTACAACCCAAGACGATCACCTAATAATCTTACCAGCCATCTTGGATAGATTTTCCAAATCACTTTATATGCAAATCCTTGAAACTTATTACTCGGTTTGATAGAGAGAGTATCTCCAGGAGAAAGTTTGCTTAAAAAATGCATCCCAACGAATCCCGATTTATTCAATAACGCCTTGGCCTCATCTATTGTATACATTTTGGTTCCTGGACTCTCCAAATTTCTAAGCGCAACTTCTCTTTGACTCAATGTTATCCTTCCAGTAAATAAAGCATAACGTAACCAGAGCATAAAACCTGTCCATGATGGTCTATGGTAAAGCATAATTCTAAGTATCCCCTCTGGTTTTAAAACACGAAATATTTCTTGAAGACATTTCTCAGTATCGGGTGAATGGTGCAAAACTCCCCATGAATAAACAAGGTCAAACCGTGAATTCTTAAAAGGAATAAATTCTGAATCTGCGACCAGCAATGAATACTGAGAATTTTTTATTCCAATTGCCTCAAGCATATCTTTTGTATGATTTATACCAGCCTCTGTCAAATCAATGCCAACTGGTTTATCACTCCAAAATACCCACTGACTAAAATCCACACCCGCTCCCACGCCAATCTCAAGTACTTTTAACCCATCTGATTGCTCAAACTTCGCAAAATCTTTAATATAAGGCTCAAATTTGTATCTTGCATTTTTAATCTCTTCATAAAATTTTTTCCTATCTTTACTCCGTCCATATCTAATACCACATATCTCATTTTCCCAGTGTTTTTTGACTCTTTCCTTTAAATTCTTCATGATTTATTTTTGACCACTACCGTCCGGTTAAAAAGTCCCATAAATAAAGCTGTTTTGGCCCGTCGTTGCTTTCAAGCTGCGGGCCGAGTTCGGTAAACGCCTGTAAAATGGGCGTTTTTTCGAAAAGCGTAACGCTCAAAATCTGTAAAATTGTGTAGAGGCTCTGGTCCAGATTCAGCCGCTTCTTGATGATCGCCACAAGGACGTAGACGGATATGGCTATCCAGACTTGAGTCTTCACGGCATTCTCGGATGTGCCATAGAAAGCCTTGTTGCGCAGGTGTTGCTTGATCCATTTGAAAAACAGCTCTATGCGCCATCGGCATTTGTAGAGATTTGCTATCGTCGGTGCTGGTTGGTTGAAATTGCTGGTTAGGAAGGCGAACTTCCTGTCGGCCTCTGCATCGAAATAGCAAATGCGGCGAAGCGCTTCGGGATAGTCTTTTCTTGCATAGAAACCTTTCAGGATGATTGTCTGGTCGCATCGAAGTCCCGTTGATTTGTCGACTGGGTGAGAGTAACGCCGCTTGAACCGAAAGTTCTTTTTGGACCGGGTGATGAAAAAGGCTGAAGACAATTGAATCGTGTGAAGGCGGGCGAAGTCCAGGTAGCCACGATCCATAATGTAGAACGCCCCCGGTTCGAAGGCGACCTGGTCGAGAATGTTCACATCGTGAATCTTGCCCGGGGTAACAATAACAACAGTGGGAAAACTTCCTCGCAAATCCAAAAGAGTGTGTAGTTTGACAGCTCCTTTTCGTTTGCGAAAATTCGCACAAGGAAAAAGAGACAGGCATAAGTCTATGATGGTGGAGTCCAGAGCGTACGCTACTTGATCCAGTTCGACCCCGAAATTTTCCTCGGCGTACAACTTCCTCGCCTGCCCAATGAGGACCTGCGCAAAATCGGCAAAGATTCGCCAGTCTCTCTTTTCGTTGGCGTCGGCCAATGTGCTTCGGGCGACATTCCCTCGGATGCCTGCATGATGGAGTTTTGGCTTCAACGCGCGTAAGCATGTCTCGATATCGCGAAGGCTTTCCCGATATGTCAATTGGGCGAATGCCATAGTGAGAAATTGATCGTGGCAACTGAAACTTCTGACTCGATAATCCCCTCGATATCGCTGGACGCACTTGTCGAATTCGTACTTCGGAAGCCAGTCCATCAACTGCGAAAAAACAATCCGTCCTTCGTGCATGAGCCGTTACCTCCCATTCTGATCTTAGGAGGTAATTCTGGCAGAACGGACAGTTCAGGTTGAAATCGAAAAAAATCATCCAGGCTAAAAACCCGCTATTTTACAAAATGATTTGCATATCCTGAAATTCTTAACCGGACAGTAGTGATTTTTGACAAATTCCAAAAACGATTTCAGCGCAAAAACACTGTGATCTGCGGGGCTGAATTTCAGGCTGCAAGGGTCGCCAAGTGACGCGACCAGCGGCTGGACAGACAAAAAACGGGCGCGAGGACGCCCCAAGGCGCCAGGAAAATGGTGTCAGGCTTTCAATATTCAATAAAGGCTGACTGCCTCCCTGCCGAATCTTATGCTGTCGGCGCTTTTTCATACTTCCCGCATTATATAATTTTATCGCGCAACCTTCAATAAATCCAGCCCCGCTTCCAATCCGCAGGGCTGTCCAATGCCGATTTATTACGGGCATTGAGCCGTGCAAGTTGCGCCTGCCCCTTTGACCATGCACGCCTGCGTGCCGCGCGGGCAGGCCGCACGGTAATCGCCTGCCTGCGGCAGGCAGGCAGAGAGGCAGGCAGGGGCACGGCGGTCTTCAGCGATTTGAGGGCGGGTTAACAAAAGCGAATGCAGAATGTAGAATGTCCAATGTTGAATGTCGAAGTAAGAAGAACAAAAAAGGACGGGCACGGGCAGGGGCGTTGATAGAAACGAATATCGAATGCCGTGCCTGACGGCAGGCAGGTCGAATAGCGAGTGATGAATATCGAAGTAAGAAAAGAGGGGAAAGATGGGGTAGGCAGGCGCACACGGGCAGGGGAACGTACACGGGCACGCAAACGGGCAGGGGGACGTTGATTCGGAAGCTCGACGCCGAAAAGTACGAAAGTTCACCAGGATAAGTGAAGCGTTAAAAGGGGAGCGCAGGATATTGTTGCGTCCGTCGTAAGCCGGTATAAAGCCCCGTCATTCCGCGGTTTTGCGTTTCTTCGCGCCTTTTTTCGCGGCGGTTTCTTCCTCATCGGGGCGTTTTCTTACGGGCACGAGCTTTCCGCGATACAGCGGGACGAGTCCCGTGGATTCCCCGCCTTCCGCCGCGTCCGCGCCGAAATCCATCATGAGCCGCTCGCCGATGTACTCGATCATCTCCTGAAATTCCCTCTGCATCCGTTCCATCCTGCGGCGCATGTGAAGGATGACGTCCAGCCCCGCGAGGTTCACGCCGAATTCGCGCTGAAGCCGGATGATGCAGCGCAGTTCCTCCACGTCGCGCTCTGAATACAGCCGCGTGTTGCCCTCCGTCCGGCGGGGCACGACCAGCTTCTCCCTCTCGTACACCCTCAGCGTCTGCGGCGAAACGTCGAGCATCTCCGCCGCCACTCCGATGAGGTACACGGGTCTGTCCCTGTCCGTCTCCGCCATGATAATCAGCGCCTTCGTCCGAAACCGCGTTTCACAACGCCGCGCGCAGGGCGACGCGCGGGTCCTCGGGATGCGTCGCCGCGAAATCGTTGAGCAGCTTCTTCGCCTTTTCGCTCATGTTCCGGGGCGTCACCACGCTCACCCTCACGTAAAGGTCGCCCCGCCCCTCGGTGTGGCGCAGCGACGAAAAACCCTTGCCGCGAACCCTCAACGCCGAGCCGGAATCCGTCCCCGCCGGGATTTTGACCGAAATCTTCCCGTCCGGCGTGGGCGCTTCCACACGGGCGCCCATCGCCGCCTCCACTATTGTCACCGGCACGTCTACATAGAGGTTCTTGCCCTTCCTCTCGAACACGGGATGCTTCTCCACCATTGTGGTTATGTACAGGTCCCCCGGCGGTCCGCCCTTTGTGCCGGGCTGCCCCTTTCCGGCGAGGCGTATCCGCGTGCCTGTGTCCACTCCGGCGGGTATCTTCACCTTTATCCTGCGCGCCGCCGGAACGTTCCCGGCGCCGCCGCAGCCGCCGCACGGTCTTCCGGCGGTCACGCCCGCGCCGCCGCAGGTGGAGCACGTCTGCGTCATGCGGAATATGCCCCGCGACACCGTCCGCTCGCCCCTTCCGCCGCACGAGGGACATTTCTGCTCCGAGGCGCCCGGCGCGGCGCCGTACCCCGCGCACGCGGAGCACGTCTCGAAGCCGTCCATCGTTATTTCCTTCTGCACGCCGTGGAACGCCTCGTTGAACGTAAGCGTGAGCGACGCTTCGAGGTCTGCACCCCGCTGCGGTCCGGCGCTCTCCCTGCGGCGACCCCCGCGGCTCCCGCCGAAAAACATGTCGAACACGTCCGAAAAACCGGCGCCCTCGCCGAACACCGTCGAGAAATCGTACGCGCCCGGCTCGGGGCCGCCAGCCCCGTGACCGAAAGCGGCGTCTCCGTACTGGTCGTAACGGGCGCGCCTCTGCGGGTCGCTCAGCGTCTGGTACGCCTCGTTGACTTCCTTGAACTTCCTCTCCGCCTCTTTGTCGCCCGGGTTGATGTCGGGGTGAAATCTGCGCGCCAGCCGCCGGTACGCCTTCTTTATTTCGGCATCGCCCGCGCCGCGCTCAACTCCGAGTATCCGGTAGTAATCGGGCACGTCCCAGCCCCCCTTTCCTCACTCGTCGTCTCGCGCTTCCGCGGGCTTCCCGGCGCCCTCAGCCTCGCACGGCGCCGGCGCAGACGGCTTTCTGGACGCCGCCACACGGGCGGCGCGCAGAACCCCGTCGTGCATGAGATAGCCCCGCTGGAGTTCCTCCACCACCGTGTTCTCCGGGACGTCTTCCCTCTCCAGCGTGTAAACGCACTCGTGGCGCGCGGGATCGAAAGGCTCGTCCTTGCTCCGGAACGGCGCGACGCCGTACTCGGCGAGCATCTCGCCGAACTGCCTGCATATCATTTCCACTCCGGGGGCGATGCACCGCGAGGAGTTCACGTCGCAGCGGGCGGCGGAACCGACCGCCCGCTCGAGGTTGTCCAGAACGTCAAGAAGCTTCAATATCATCTCCCGGTTCGCGTACCGGATCGTCTCCGCCTTTTCCTTTCGCGCGCGTTTTCTGTAGTTGTCGAAGTCCGCCTGCACGCGGCGGAGTGTGTCGAGGTACTCCTCCGCCCGCTTTCTGAGGGTTTCGGCGTCGGGGGCGGTTTCCCCGGCGTCGGCGGGTGAGTGCGCGCCGCCGCGACCGCTTTCCACGGGGGCTTCCGAGGGGTCGCAGTCCGCGGCGTCCGCGCCGGCGGGGGGGACGCTCTCGTGGCGCGCCGCGTCGTCAGCCGGCGCCACGCCGCCCGCGGCTTCAGCCTCTTTATCGCCGTAACCCGAATTTATCCTGATCCTCTTCATCATCGTTCACCACCCCTCCCGGATTCTCTCCCGGCGCCGCGTCGTCCGCGCGCGGAAGGGGAGTGACGGGAGGTCGTGACGGGTCTGCGCCGCCCCGCAGGTCAGGAACCCCCTTACTTGACGTCCTCGTACTCGGCGTCAACGACGCCCTCGTCCGGCGGCGCGCCCTCGGCGCCGGAGCCGCCCACCCGTCCTCCCGCGCCTCCGCCGGCGCCCGCCTGTTGCTGCTGCGAAGCCGCCTGCTCGTACATGATCTGCGCGAGGCGGTGGGACTCACGCATGAGGGCTTCCGATGTGGACTTTATCCGGTCCAGGTTGTCGCCCTCGAGGGCTTTTTTCGCCTCGTCGAGGGCTTTGCGGACACTGTCCTTCTCTTCCGCCGGCAGCTTGTCGCCGAACTCGCGCAGGTTCTTTTCCGTCTGGTACACCAGCGAGTCGGCGTTGTTCCGCGCCTCCGCCTCCTCCCTCTTCTTCTTGTCCTCGGCGGCGTGTTTTTCGGCTTCCTTCATCATCCGGTCTATCTCCTCCTGTGTGAGGTTGGTGGACGCGGTGATGGTGATCTGCTGCTGCCTGCCGGTCGCCGTGTCCTTCGCCGAGACGTTCACGATGCCGTTGGCGTCAATGTCGAAAGTGACCTCGATCTTGGGGATGCCCCTTGGCGCGGGGGGAATGCCGACGAGGTGGAACTTTCCGAGGGTCTTGTTGTAAGCCGCCATTTCCCTTTCGCCCTGAAGGACGTGGATTTCGACCTGCGTCTGGTTGTCGGCGGCGGTGCTGAAAATCTCGCCCTTGCGCGTGGGAATGGTCGTGTTACGCTCGATCAGCTTGGTGAAGACGCCGCCGAGCGTCTCGATGCCCAGCGACAGAGGGGTCACGTCCAGAAGGAGGATATCCTTGACCTCGCCCGCCAGGACGCCCGCCTGTATCGCCGCGCCGAGGGCGACGACCTCGTCGGGGTTGATGCTCTTGTTGGGGTTTTTCCCGGTGAGTTTTTTAACCAGTTCCTGCACGCATGGAACCCTCGTCGAACCGCCCACGAGCAGCACCTGGTCGAGCGCCCTGGGGTCAATTCCCGAGTCGCTGATCGCCTGTTTGACCGGCCCCACGGTCTTTTCGACGAGGTCGGCGATCATCTTTTCGAATTCGGCTCTTGTGAGACGCATGTCGAGGTGTTTGGGACCGCTGCTGTCGGCGGTGATGAACGGCAGGTTGATGGACGCCTCCGTCCTGCCGGACAGCTCGATCTTCGCCTTTTCGGCGGCTTCCCGGAGCCTCTGCATCGCCATCTTGTCGGCGCTCAGGTCAATCCCCTGGTCTTTCCTGAACTCTCTGACCATCCACTCGACGATCCTCTGGTCGAAATCGTCGCCGCCGAGGAAGTTGTTGCCGGCAGTGGCTTTCACCTCGATGACCCCGTCGCCGATGTCCAGAACGGAGACGTCGAAGGTGCCGCCGCCGAGGTCGAACACGAGGACCTTCTGGTCCTTCTGCTTGTCAACGCCGTAGGCGAGCGCCGCCGCGGTGGGTTCGTTGATTATGCGCAGCACCTCGAGTCCTGCGATCCTGCCCGCGTCCTTCGTCGCCTGGCGCTGGCTGTCCTCGAAGTAGGCAGGCACCGTTATGACCGCCTGCGTGACCTTCCCGCCGAGGTAGTTTTCCGCCTCCGTCTTGAGTTTCTGAAGGACCATGGACGAAATTTCCTGTGGCGTGTAGTCCTTGCCGAGGAGTTTCACGTTGTGGTCTCTGCCCATGTATCGCTTGATGGACATGACGGTGTTGTCCGGGTTTGTGACCGCCTGTCTTTTGGCGGCCTGCCCGACGAGCCTCTCCCCTTCCTTCGTGAACGCGACGACCGACGGAGTGGTTCTTCCCCCTTCAGCGTTGGGTATCACGACGGCGTCGCCGCCTTCCATAATGGCGACGACGGAGTTAGTAGTGCCGAGATCAATGCCTATGACCTTGCCCATAGGTACCACCTCCATTTTTTCTTGCTTATATTGTAAACCTTGAGCGCTTTGTTGTCAAGATATTTAAAAAAATTTAGTGTGCGCCCCTTTGCTCATTTCCCGCCGCGCTGCCTCATCCTCATTATCTCGTTCTCAATGTGTATCAGAAGCGGCTCGCTGGGATTGATCGCTCGGGCTTTCCTTACGTACGTCCCGCTCTTTTCGAGTTCGCCGTTCTCAAGTGCGTACATTGCGATTTGCAGGACGGGTCTTATGTCGGCGGGGTTCAGCGCGGAGAGTTTCTCGAGGTAGCGTACCGCTTCGCCGTTCATTTCAAGTTTTTCCGCCGCGAATGCGATCGAAGAGTAGATTTCCGCAAGAAGCCCCCTGCCTTTTTTCCCCGCAAGCGCCTCGGCTCTGCCGTAGCGCTCCATCGCCTCTTTCCATTTCTTCGCGGTGAGGGCGACCTTTCCCGAAAGCGCGTGGAGCCTGGGGTTGCGGGGGTCGCTCTCGAGGAGGTCCGATACCCGGTCTTCGGCTTCCTCTTCAAGTCCCTGTTCGATGTACAGGCTGACGAGGTTCATTACGGCATTGCTGTTTTCCGGGTTTATTTCGAGGACTTTTTTGTAGTGTCTCTCGGCGAGGAAGTATTTTCCCCGCTGGTGCGTCATTTCGGCGAGTTCGAGGCGGGGCGGGACGTACCGCGGCGCTTTTTCGATGGATTTGCGCAGCATCTCCTCCGCTTCGTCGGGGTTGACGTGCCTGTGCCTGTACTGTTTACCGAGCGAGTGGTACGTTACGGCGGTGAAGTCCTTCTCCTCCGCGCCGAAAACCGGCGCGAAGGCGTCCTTGTTGTCCCAGTAATACTTCCCGAGGAAATCGAAAGGGGAGTGACGCAGGTCGAGCGGAGCGAAGTATTCGAGGTATGGCGTGTCGTCGGTGTTCCGCAGGAGGACGCCTTCGAGGTATTTTTCAAGATCGTTGCGGCTTATGACGTAGCTTGAGACGAGGAGTGACAGGGAGTCGAGTATTTCGAGCTTTTTCAAGCCCTTTTTCACGCCGGGAAGCGAATCAATCCGCTCCTGAATACGCCTGAAGTCGAGGTCTATCGCGCGGTTTGATCCCATGAGCAGAAGGTCGTTGCTTGCGCCCCTGAAAACGTGGAAATAGGGGAAAACGTCCGCGAAAGTGGAGAGCGCCATCAGGAGGTTTCCCTCAGTGAGCATGTAGGTGTGCACCCACTGGCATAC
Source organism: bacterium (assembly GCA_040752295.1). Classification (GTDB taxonomy): domain Bacteria; phylum UBP15; class UBA6099; order UBA6099; family JBFMBQ01; genus JBFMFE01. The sequence continues at coordinate 12,759 of JBFMFE010000092.1, read as the reverse complement.
GATGCCGCCGGGCTTGAGCCGGCGGAGCATCATCTCGTACGTTTCCGTCGTGAAGAGGCTTCCCACGCCCGCCATCCAGGGGTTGGACGGCTCGGATATTATCACGTCGTACTTTTCCCTGTCGGTCACGAGGAAGTTTCGCGCGTCCTCGATGACGATTTCGGCGCGGCGATCCTTCCAGTACCCGCGGTTTATCTCCTCGAAGAACTTCGAGGCTTCCAGGACGGCGCGTTCTATTTCGACGCACCGCAGCTTTTTTATTGGAAATTCCAGAGCAGCGCCCGCCGTCGTCCCGCTCCCGATGCCTATCACGAGTACGCTTCCCGTCCCGCGGCTCAGCAGAAGCGGCAGGTAGCCCGACAGCGCCTGCGTCGGCATGTCCGCCGCGTTGGACGCGTCCGTCTTGCCGTTCACCTTCAAGGAAAGGTGAGCGCCCTTTTTGTGGACGGACACCGTGGACACCGGTCCGTCGTGGTAGAAGAGGAGGTCTCCGCTCTCTCGCTCGACCGCCCGGATGAAGCCCGACGGGCTTAGCCCGGACTTTATCATGCGGGCGTAGAGGAAGGGACCGGTCGTCATGAGCTTCTGGCTCCAGAACGGGCTGGCGGCGGCGACGAGGACGGCTGCGGCGGACACCGCCGCCCAGGCGAGGCGTTTCACGACGCCGCTCTCGTGCGCGCCGGCGAGCGCCGCAATCGCGCTCAGCGTGCCCGCCCCCAGCCCGAATAGAAGCGTGCTCCTCACACCTATCGCGGAGATCAGAACGAACCCCGTCAGTATCGAACCGCCTATCGTGCCGAAGGTGTTGTAAAGGTATACCTTCCCCACAGCCGTCGCCGACCGGCGTCCGCCGCCGAGGTACAGTTCCGCCGCGAGCGGGAAGCTTATCCCCAGAAAAACCGTGGGAACGAGCAGAAGCGCAAGGCAGATGAAGAACTTGGACCCGAACGTCATCACGTGTCCCGTTTCGACCACGGGGACGAGGTTGATGAAGACCATCACGACCCAGGGAAGCGCGGGGAGGATGACCGCGGAGGACACCACCACCGCCGCCTGGCAGAAGGCGAGCGCGGACATCGTCGCGGTCCGCCGCCCCGCGTAGTACCTCGAACAGACAAACCCACCCACCGAGATTCCGAGCAGGAAAGCCGTGAGAATCAGGGAAAAGGAGTAGATGGAGCTTCCGATGATCAGGGCGATGGCGCGCGTCCAGGCGATCTCGAAGATCATCGCCGTGAACCCGGAGAGGAACGCGACGGCGAGGACGACGCGGCTGCCGCCCGCCGCGGGGACGGTCTCATCCGCTTCCGCGGGCGCCCCGGCGGGCGCGGCAAGCCCCGCCTCGCGCAGCTTCAGAAACTGTATAACGGACAGAAGCCCCACGCCGGCGTTGATGATGAACGCCATAAGGATAGTCCTGCCGTGTCCCGCGTAGGGTATCATGAGGAACGTGGCGAGGAAGACGCCGGCGACCGCGCCGAGGGTGTTTAGCCCGTAGAGGAACGAGACCACGTGGCCGAAAAGCGCGCGCTCCCGTACGAAATAGTTCGTCAGCAGGGGCAGTGACGCGCCCATGAAAAAGGTGGGGACGAACAGCAGGATGAACGACGCGCCGAACCTGAAAATGAAAAGGGCTTCGCGCGACTCGTGGAACGCCGCGAAGACCGGCGGCGCGGCGGACTGGAGCCAGCGCATGAGCAACGGGAGCGCGAGCGCGTACAGCCCCACGCCGGACTCCAGGACACCGTAGACGAGAACTGGATGTCCGCTTCTGTCTATGCGGCGCCCGAAGTGGAACCCGCCAAGCCCCAGCCCTCCCATGAACGCCGCAAGCACGGCGCCGACCGCGTACACCGTGTTGCCGAATATGAGCGTGAACTGGCGGACCCAGACTATCTCGTAGACGAGTCCGGACAGCCCGGAAAGGAAAAAGCATAGCAGGATGACGCGACGGACGGAGACGGTCAGGCGGCGGCGGTCTTCCGCGCCTGCGGGGGGATTTTCCACGGGAGTCATTTCAGGTCGAGCGCTTTCCGGACGATGTCCTCGTCAATCAGCAGTTCGTGCCCGTCGTCGTGTTTTCTCACTTCCTCGCGCGAGAAGGGGTCGAACTCGAAAGGTTTTATGACTCTGCCGAAGACTTCCTTCAGCGCCCGCGCTCCCACGCGGCTGTGTTTCGCCGCCTCGAGGGCTATAAGCCGCTTCGCCCTGCCAGTTATCTCGAGAACGACGTTGTAGTTTTTGAAGAACCTCTGCGAGGTCTTTACGACCGAGTTCTCCGGCTCGGTGAAGATCGTTTCGAGGTTGTCCGCCGTCAGGTCGTTCAGCACGACCGCGTTGTCGAAGCGCGAAAGAAACTGCGGCTGCATCCCGTAGATGAAAAGGTCCTCCTGCTGGAGGTTGTCCCTCAGCGTGAATATCTGCACGAAATGCACGTTCCTGTCGTCGTCCATCACCATCTTCGTGAGTTTGTCCTGCTTGCCCTCCCTGAAGACGCGGCTGTAGACCTGGTCGTAGAGCGCCTCGAACGCGCCCCCGCAGATGAACAGTATCCCCGCCGTGTTTATGGGGATCGTGACGGGCTTCAGCTCGCCGTTCTTCATGACGTGCGTGTCATACAGCATCTCCTCGCCTTCCATGATGGTCAGGAGCGATTGCTGTATGGCGATGCCGAGCACGTTCGCCTTGTCGCCGACCCGGCTCGTGATCTTGTCAATCTCATCAATACACACCGTGGCGTGCTCCATGTATTCCCTGATCTTTTCGGCGGTCACTTCGCCAGTTCCGATGACGGACCTTGCCTTCTCGTCGAGCAGCCTGAACAGGCGGCGCCCCTTCACGACCCCCTCGTCCTCGTCCGCAAGCGTGTTGGCGTTCAGCCGGACGACCACACGGTGCTTCTCGAAGAACGGCAGCCTGTTGTACATGCGCTCCATGGACTGCATTATGGAGGTCTTCCCCGTGCCGCTGTTGCCGATCATCAGCAGGTTGCCGAACTTCTCGCCCAGGACGTGCTTGAATATGGCGACGGACACGAACCTCAACACCCCGTCCTGCCCGATGATGTCCTTCGATATCTCCCTGTAGATGTCCGTCGGCATCATCGAGAGTTTCTTCTTGCCGGCGGCGGGATTTCCGATTCCGTTCATACGCCACGAAATTGTAGCACCGGGAACACGGCAAATCAACAACGGCGCGAAAAACCACTGGAGAAAGCAAGGTGTCTGAAAGCAAGGCGCCAGGCATTAAAACCTTGTTGAAAAAATCTGTTCAGTTCATTTTTGTCGTTCCGTGCAGCCATGTCTCGCAAAATCTGTCCCGGCAAAACAGCTAACCCGGTTTTTACCGCCCCCCGCGCCCTGCCTCCTCCGCCCTGTCATTATCCCGCACCCTGCCCCATGCTCCCTGAATGTTATCGCTTGATTACCGGGGGGACCTCGCCCGGCCGGGGTCTGTCAGGGCAAGGTTGCGAAAAAAATTCGTAACTATTTACCGATCTGAAGTGATGTGAGCGAAAGAGAAAGAAAAAGAGAATGATGAATCTCAAATGTGGAACTCAGAATCTTAAAGGAAAGATTTGAACATCTACATTCTGCATTGGTAATTCTACATCTGCTTTTTATAATTTCTTGTTCTTGCTTGTCCGGATTATGCCTATGGGTTGACCTGTGCCCGCCATATCTGGCGACTGCCTGCTCCTTTCGATTCAATGCGTTGTGTTTGCGCCGCCCGCGGCAGGCGAGGCTACCTCGAGCGTCGCGTCGAGGAACTCCCTGACCCAGTGGAAAACGGTGTATTTCTTGAGTTCGCGCCGCGCCCTGCGGATCATCGCCTTTTTGTCCCTTTTCGGCATCTCCAGGGCGGTCCTGACGCACTCGGCGAACGAATCCCGCTCGAAGGGGTTGAACTTCAGTGCGTTTTCTATCGAGCCGGCGGCGCCCGCGAACTGGCTGAGCGCGAGCACGCCCCTCTCGTCCACCTGCGCGGCGATGAATTCCTTGGCGACCAGGTTCATTCCGTCGGCAATGGGGGAAACAATCCCAACGTCCGCCATCCGGTAGAGGGCGAGTATCGTCTCGAACGGCACCTTGCGGTGGAATACGACCACCGGCGTCCAGTCTTCAGTGGCGAACCTGCCGACCATCCGGTCGGTCAGTTCCCTCACCCTTTTTTTCACCGAGCGGTACTCCGAGAGTTCCGTGCGGCTCGGCGAGCAGACCTGCAGCAGCGTGAACCTGCCCCTGAACCGCGGATACCTGTCGAAGAGTATTTCGAGCGCTTCGAGACGCTCCGGCACGCCCTTTGTGTAGTCCATCCTGTCAACCCCGCACGCGACGAGCCTGCCGTGAAGGTTGTACCTGTCCCGCAGACCGGCGATTTTCGCGGCGACGTCCGCCCCCGACGCGCGTGTCTCGATCTCGTCGAAGTCCACGCTCACGGGAAAGGATTCCACCCTCGGCATGGTCGGCGAACGGAGCGCCTCCTCGCCGAATGTCCTGCCGACGCACTCGAGGAAGTTGCGGCAGTACCGCGGAATGTGAAACCCTATGAGGCCGGCGGCGAGCATCCCTGCCAGTATCTGTTTGTGCTGCGGACATACCCGGAAAACGTCGAACTGCGGCCAGGGAATGTGCCAGAAAAAGGCGACCGTGAGGGACGGGTTTTGTTTCTTGAGCATCCCGGGGACCAGCGTGAGGTGGTAATCGTGGACCCATACGACGTCGTTGTCGGCTGATTCACCGGCGGCGGCGGCGGCGAACCTGCGGTTGACGCTCTGGTAGGCGTTCCACTGTTTTTTTTCGAAGCGCACCTTGCTGAGCAGGCTGTGCGCGAGAGGCCACAGTCCCTCGTTGGAGTAGCCGTAATAGTAGTTGCGAACCTCGCTTTTTTTGAGCCAGACTCTCCTGAGCAGGTACTTCGGGCGCAAAGGGGGCACGCCGACGCGGTCTCCCGAATCCACCTTGTCGGCGTCGGCGCCGCCGCTCCCCCACGCGATCCACGTTCCGCCGACGTCCTGCATGACGGGGTCCAGCGCCGCGGTTACGCCGCCCGTGGGGATGGAACAGGAAATCTCGTCGCCGTCCGCGTAGGTGTGAACGTACGGCTCGCGGTTAGTCACAATGATCAGGTTCCTGCCGCGCTTCCAGGCGACCACCCGCCCGTCCGCGCTTCCAGCGGCTCGACTCACCGTTTTCGTCCCTTCCCGGTTCCCGCCGGGAGCCGGCGGGCTGACAAACGTCAAAATGTACGCGGCTTTCTCCCGATAGCTCAATTATACAACAAAGAGCGCCCGGGCGGCAAACGCCCCACGAACCGCCCCCCAGCCGCGGCGCTTAACCCGTATAAATCACATCAAGGCAGCAACGTTGAGGATACTGATTACGGTTTCATTCGGACGTTCCTCAATAGTATATACCATACGCGCGCTGATGGGAATGTCGCGGCGGGCGAAGGAGTCGGCGGCATCGTCGAAGGTGTTGTTCAATGCGGCAGGGTGGCTTCCTCACAGAGCGCGGGTGTGACGCCGAGGGCGGCGCCGAGTGACCTGGGAACGGGGAATGAACCGGCTCCGGCTTCGCCTCTTCGCCCTCTTTTGCGTTTGCGCCCCCGCTTTTTTTCGCGGCGCGGCAGCGCGTACGGCGTTCGCACCTTTATGATGCACCAGCCGAGCGCCTGCACGCCGGTCCGCTGCCGGTTGTTATGCGCGCGGCGCGGCGGAGGCGTGTTGCGTTTTGGCCTCCCCATGCGAAATCGGGGTCGGGCGTTGAATGTGGAATAAAGGCGCAGGGCATGGGGGCAGATTGAAAATGGAATGAAGAAATGTGGCGAACAGCCCCTGCCGCGCCATGCCTTCAAGACGCTTGAAGCCTGCCTCGCCGCTCATTTGCCTCACCCCCGGTCGAAATCATATAATCCTCTCACCGGGGGTCAAATGACCTCATAGAGGATAAAAATCCGGAAGGGCATGGAAATCGTCATCGCAACGAGGAACGCCGGGAAGCTGAGGGAGATCGCGCGTATAATGGCGCCGATCGTGTGCAGAAGCCATACGGAAATCGCCTCGATACCCGACCTCGACGCGGTGGAGACGGGGGCGACGTATCTCGAGAACGCGGAGATGAAGGCGCGCAGGACCGCAGGCGTGACGGGCGGAATAGTGGCGGCGGACGACTCCGGGCTGGAGGTGGACGCGCTCGGCGGGCGCCCCGGCGTGATGTCGGCGAGGTACGGGGGACACGGGCTGTCGGACGAGGAGCGGTGCGCGCTGCTGTTGAGGGAATTAGAGGGGACGCCCGCGGAAGGACGCGGCGCGCGGTTCGTGTGCGTCGCCGCCGTCGTGTTCCCGGACGGGACGCTGAAGACGTTCATGGGCGAGTGCCGCGGGACGATAGCGTTCAGTCCGGCGGGGAGCAACGGTTTCGGGTACGATCCCGTTTTTTTCGTTCCGCGGTACGGGAAGACGATAGCGGAGCTTACGGCTGAGGCGAAGGACGGGGTCAGCCACCGGGGGGAGGCGTTCGGGAAGGTGCGCGAATGGCTTCTCCGCGCCGGCGGGGCGCCGGGAGGGAGGGAGTGAACGGGGGGAGTGCGTCCGCCGCAGGAGGCGGAAACGCGGTCGTGGCTGGTCGCTGCCGTATGACGCGCTCCGGCTCAACCATTTCATTTCAGATCGTTCCGCCGGCGGTTCCATGCCTGCGGGCGGCGGGGATCAGATCTGCGTGTTGAGCTGGGCTTCGGCGTCAACGACGCCGCGGTATATGAGGCTTATGGATTTGGAGAGTTTCTCCTGAAATCCCTGGTCGGGGACGGCGCGCCGCATCTGCCTGAGGAAATCCACCGTGAGGCGGAAGGAGCGGACGATGTCGCCGTCGTCCTCGGTGACGAACCCCTTGAGTGTTTCGAAGTCGCAGCCGCGGCTCCATTCAAGAATGGCGCCGGTCATCACGAAGTCGAGCGGTTTCACGGGGTCGAGTATGCCGGCCTCCTGCTCGCTTTTTCTGACGGCGGCGACGGCGCGCGCCGCGAGGGCGAGGTGACGCCGGATTCTCTTGTCGGCGATCCTGCGGAATGAGGCGGTGCGGCGGGACTCGTTCACGACGGCGTTGGCGACGACGTTGATTTCCTCAGCCGAGAGGTCTTCGAAGAAACCGTCGAAGTACAGTTCGGTGAACTGGATTTCGTAGCCGTAGATTTGGGCGGCGGTTTCGCCGCGGGGCAGTAGTCCGGCGTCGGCGACGTAGCCCATGCGGCGCAGGAAATCGAGTTTGCGCGTGAGCGCGTTTTTCTGGAAGTTCATGGTATCGCGGACGAGTTTTTCGAGGTCGCGGCGTTCGCGTTCGAGGCGGATGATCTCGCGGGCGGCTTTGCGGCAGGCGTTTTTTCTGCGGCATCGGTGGCATTCGGAGGCTTCGAGCTGCGCGGTGAGTCGTTCGAGTTCCCTCGCCCTCCAGCCGCCGCCGCCGCGCGCGGCTGGGTGATGGCGGAGGGGCTGGAGCTTTTTTTTCGTTTCGAGATACTCCATGATGCGCTTGAAGTCGCCGTGATGGCAGGGGGTGTCGAGGAGTTCCTTCAGGGCGTCTTCCGTTCCGCGGATGCGCGCTCGGATGGAGTGGACCTGTGTGGCCGCGGTGTAATTGCTGAAGCTTTTCTCGCAGACCTCGTAGATTTTCGCGCCGTGGGCGGCGTAGAGGTTGAGAATGCTGCTGTAGGAGAGCCGGAACTGGCTTTCGATCCTTTCGACGTCGTTCGATATGGTGTGTGCGACGTTTTCGTACTGGAAGTCGCCCGGAACGACGATGGGGTAGGCGAAGCCGACGGAGTCAATCCCCCTGCGTCCCGCCCTGCCAGCCATCTGGTTGAACTCGCGCGAGGTCATGGGGCGGAGGCTCACGCCGTCGAATTTCAGGAGGCTGTCGAAGACGACCGATCTCGCGGGCATGTTTATGCCGACGGCGAAGGTCTCGGTGGTGAAGAGCAGCTTGATGAGTCCGAGCGTGTAGAGGCGTTCGAGAACTTCCTTGAGAGCGGGGAGGAGACCGGCGTGGTGGTAGGCGACGCCGGCGCCGACGAGGCGCCTCATGGATTCGACGCCGGGGCTTTTGAGTATGTCGAACTGGCGGCACAGGTCGTCGAAGGTCGAGAGCGCCGCGTCGCGCTCCTGCCTGTTGAGGAGGCGGAGCTCGGCGTACTTGAGCGCGTTTTCCCTGCACCCGGCGCGGCTGAACATGAAGTAGAGGGAGGGAAACTGGTCGTTGTCACGCAGTCTGCGTATGAGTTCGGAGGAATCAACTCTGGGTTTTCCCCGTGCGCCCGGGCGGCGCGGCTCTTTGAGTTCCCTGAGAGACTCCAGTTTGCGGATGCCGTGGCGCGGGACGAAGATAAACGTTTTGAGGGGCACCGGGCGGCGTGTTTCGGTGACTTTCACCACTGGCTGGTTTCTGACGGAGGATATCCAGTCGGCGAAGTCGGCGATGTTGGGGATGGTGGCGCTGAGGCAGATGAAGGAGATGTGGGGCGGCGCGAATATGATGCATTCTTCCCAGACGGTGCCGCGCTCGACGTCGTCAATGTAGTGAATCTCGTCGAATATGACGTAGCGGACGTCCCTGAGGCGCTCCCCGTCGGAATCGAAGATTATGTTTCGGAAGATTTCGGTGGTCATTATGAGGACCGGCGCTTCGGGGTTGATGATGACGTCGCCGGTCATGATCCCGATTTTCCCCGGGTGGCTGCGTGAAAAGTCGCGGAACTTCTGGTTGCTGAGCGCCTTGATGGGTGCGGTGTAGATGATCCTGTGCCCGGCGGCGATGTGTTTTTCGATGGCGTACTCGGCGACGAGCGTCTTGCCGGCGCCCGTGGGCGCCGCGACGATGACGGAGCGTCCATCGTCTATCGCGCGAACGGCTTCTTCCTGAAACGGGTCGAGCTCGCAGTCCCTGAAGCGCACTTTCAGCCCCGTTTAAGTATAGGGGATTCCGATAGCGCGGTGTATCGGCATGGAAAAATCGCGCGCCGGCGGGGCGGGCGCCGCGGTCTGAGTTCAGGTCCGGCCGCCGCGACGCATGGACCGACGCGGCTGCGCGGCGGCGTCAGCAGTGAAAATCGAGCTGGTAACTGCGCGTGTTGTGAAAGTAATCGAGTATGCGGTGGAGGTAGCCGCGGAGAACGTTTTTCTCGGCGCGGTCCGTGACGGCGAAACCGATGACCTCGACGATGCGCCGGACGGCGGCGACGAAGTCCTCTTCGGTGTCGAGCGGGAGGTTTTCGATGCCCAGCGCGTCCGGGCGGAAGTCGGGCAGGCGGACCCGGAGCGTATCGCCGGGTCCGGGACCGAGCGGGATTTCGCGCTCCGTTGCGCGGACGCAGTTCGCGCCGCGGTTCATCAGCGAGCGCGCCGCGTCCGCGGCGACAAGCGGCATCAGTTCGGGATAGGGTGTCCTGTCAATGTTGTAGTACGCGCCGCCGGTCGCGCCGGTGATCTCGCTGTAAACGCCGAAGGGGACGCGCGTGTAGGGATCGTTTGCGCTGAGCGCGAAGACGGTGACGCCGGCGGCGCCGAGCATCCGCAGCGTGACGGCGCGCATGTCGGCGAAGTCGTCCGCCGCGTCGAGGTCGGAGAGTATGACGAAAATCCAGGCGGAGGCGCCGTCCAGCGGAAGGCGGAGCGCGTCCTGGAGCGCCTGGAGTCCGTTTTCCACGCCTTCCGTCCCGGGCGCGAGGCGGTATATCTCGTTCTGGAATTCTTCGACGGACGCGTGAACGCCGCCGGGATGGGAGGCGCTGTCGTACGTGAGAAGACCGAGGCGCGAGACGACGCCCCTGTTGGAGAGTTCGAGCGCCATTTCGGGAACGTTTCTCGCGACGGCGTTGAGTTCCGCCCGCATCCGGCGGGTGCGCGGCGCGACGAAGACCACGTCGGCGCGGTTCATCGGCGGCGCCGCTTCGCCGGTCGCGACGACTTTATCGAATGGAGTGAGGAGGGGGATTTCGTTGTATCTCGTCTTGAGCGCGACGTCGTTGATTTCGCCCGCGAGCGCGTCGAGATCGGCGCGCAGCTCGTCCGGGGCGCGGCTGAAGACGGGGCGTTCCTCGAGAAAGGCGCGCATTTTCGAAAGGAGTCCGATGATCGAATCGAGCGCCCGGTCGCGGACGGCGAACACGCTCACGTCGAAGTGGAGGTTGTCGAGTATCGGGCGCGCCACCGCTATCTCCTCCTGGAGCGATTCCATGGTTTCGGGAACGTCGGGTGTGGCGGCGCTGGGGAGGTAGTACCAGCCGGCGGGCATGGGCGCGGCGCGGCGGACGCGCCTGCGGACGATCCCCGCCAGTATGGACGGATCGCGCATGATGGGAGGAAGGGGACCTGTGTTTACCGTGGTGAACATGTTCCCGCCGCTTCGGCGCGCGCGCCCGGATGATTCCCGCCGCGGGAACGGTCCGGGATACGCGTTCCTGAAAGAATTTTAACCGGAGGCGGCGACGTGTTTCAACAGCGGGGCTTCCTTTTCCGCGGCGGATATATGACTTTTCCCTGTCTCACGAAACCCGCCGCGAGCGAGGTTCCGCTTTCAAGGTCTTCGGGGGACATTGTGACCATATCGAGAGGCGCCGCGAATTTTCTGATGGTCTTTAATTCCGCGTCGCCGAGCATGTCCGCGCGCCGGAAAATGCTCTTTCCGTGGAAATCCGCCAAGATAACCGCAAGGTCAACGTAGCTTTCCCGGGTCTCGCCGTCGCGGGCGTGTGAACCGAAAAGGATTATTTTGGAAACGTTGATTCCGCGTTCCTCAAGACATTCAGCAAGATAGCTTCCGATCTTCAGTACTGTTTTTTTATCCGTCGCGGTAACCTCACGCTTTTCTCCATTAAATCAGCCGTCCGCTTTTTGTTGTAGTCCCTGATCATCCGCTTCGGGTCTTCCGGATATCGCGTCGGCACGCTCCTGCCGTTCAGCTCAAGCAGGAATTTCTCCAGTTCTCCCGGCGGTTTCATTTCGACTTTTTCCATAAGATACAGGAGATTATGAATTTTCGGCGGTTCTTCTTTGAGTTTCTTCAGGTACAGACCTTTGAGCGTTTTTTCTATTGAAAGATGGCACATGAAGACAACGTGTATGTACCTGCCGGCGCCGAAAACGGCACGGGCGGTATCCATATCGTACTCAGCCTGCTTCAGCCATTCTTCAGGGTCTTTCGCCACGCGCGACCGCCTACCGCCTCTTTCATTTTAACCGAACATTGATCCCGCGCAAAAACCCTTTTCGGCGCGGTACGGAGACCGCGCCCTACATCTCTCGATAATAAAATATAAGATTTTATGCGGTTTATGTAGGGCGGCAGACGGGCACGCAGACAGGTGCACCAAAATTCAATTTTCAAGCTCAGACCCCATTCTCCCCTCCTCCTCCCGCGGCTGGTTCGTCAGCAACTGGGACGACGACTACGGTTTCCGCTGTGCCCAGGACTTATGAAAAACTGGGTTTCGGGTTTCGGGTCTTGGGTATCGGGTAAAAGAGGAAAAACGAAAAAGATTAGGGGAAAAGAACGATGCTGAAAAGCTACAAGGAGTTGATTGCGTATCAGAAGGCCTATGAATTGTGCCTGGAAATTTACAGGGACACGAAGGGATTTCCAAAAGAGGAGTTATACGGTCTGGTTTCCCAGATGAGACGCGCGGCAGTATCAATTCCCTCGAACATTGCCGAGGGTTACAGCAGAAAAAACAGAAAAGAATACGTTCAATTTCTCAGGATCGCGCTCGGTTCGTGCGCGGAACTCGAAACGCAGGTTTCATTGTCCATTGATTTGGAATACATTTCCAGAGAAAAAGGAGAAGAGATCAAGGACGAACTGACAAAACGGGTCAACTACTCGGCAAACTCATTTCATCGCTCGAAAAATAATATGGATTTTACCCAAAACCCGATACCCAAAACCCGATACCCTTGCATTTTAACGCCCTTCACTGTATACTCTTTGTAGATACAGTTTTGAGGAGGTGTGACATGAAGATAAAGGTGCAGAAATGGGGAAACAGTCTCGCGCTTCGCATACCAAAAGCGTTCGCGGAGAATGCGGATTTGAGTAAGGGTTCAGTGGTTGACCTGAGCGAAAAAGGAAAAAAAATCATTATAAAACCGATCTGCGAATCGGAGCCGACTCTGAAACAACTTCTGGCGGGGATCACACGGAAGAATATCCACCGCGAAGTTGAAACTCAGGGTCCTGTGGGGAACGAATTATGGTAGCTGCAAAATCCTGGAATCCGGACAGGGGCGACGTTGTCCGGATCAGTATGAACCCGCAGGCGGGACATGAGCAGGCGGGACGGCGACCGGCGCTGGTGCTCTCGCCGGCGGCATACAACGGAAAAACGAGGCTTGCAATCCTGTGCCCCATCACACATCAGGTAAAAGGGTATCCGTTCGAAGTGCCGATTCCATCGGGATTAAAGATTTCCGGGGTAGTTCTGGCGGATCAAGCAAAAAGCCTCGACTGGAAAGCGCGAAAGGCAGAACTGCTCTGTCGCCTCCCTGAAGATGTCGTTGAAACCACGCTGAAACGATTGAACCTGCTGTTGAAATGATTAACCGCGGAGGCGCGGAGGGCGCGGAGGAAAGATGGGAATAAATGAACCCGGATTATTCACACTCCCCCCTGAAGAAAAGAGCCTCCTGAGCCGATTATCATAGAGAGATGTAACAAAAACAAGGCTGAAAGGAGGCTCACCCTATGGGTGAAACGAATTATACCACAATAA